>CAXAFE010000005.1:0-91914 GCA_963968165.1 uncultured Candidatus Poseidoniales archaeon
ATTCTTCTAAGATTACTTTCGCCATAACCGTCTTGCCAGAACCACTAGATCCAAGTATGCTAACATGCCGTAATAAATGCCTTATTTCAAAATCATCTATTACATCGGGTTGTACATTTTCCTCCAGAGTTCCCCTTTGGCTCCCCAAATTCATGGTCGGCATTGTTACTTGTTGACGTATTAGGATATAACTGTTACACAACAAAGATTTATTTTAACCGTTTAAAGCTCGTTTTAACCAATATATTCAGTAAGTAAAGCCCCTCCGTTGATAGTGATGACAGACTATATTGAAGAATTTAAATCAAAAATAGATCCCACCTCTATTAGATCTTCATTTCCAGAAATAACTGATACAGAAACCCCGGTATGGCAAGGCAATCCATCATTTCTTTCTATGGCAGATAAGTATATTCTTGCTGTATTAATATTTGGCTTACATTTATTGTTTTTCGTTGCAGAACAATTCGATTCTCCTGAGGGAGAAGGGCAACTAAATGCTGTAGTAAGTTTGATGAGGGCTATTATTGATATATCTGGGACAATGGGCTTCGTGATTGTAATATTCATATTAGCTAAATTTAATCATTATGCAAATTTTTCAACCTCTGGAAGATGGACGACCACATGGTTGATAATTATCGGATTAATTCCCTTTACTTGGTATTTGATGGATATAGTATCAAATTTTGCAGGTTTTTTTGGATCAGATTTTGACAATCCACTTCCACTCTGGAATAATTTATGGTTTTTACCTCTTGGAATATTATCTAGTGTTGTAATGATAGTTTTAACTTTCATTTATCAACATGCATTCCAATATGCCATAACCGATAGAAGAGTCCATATTCGTAAAAGCTTCCTTTTTGTTAATTCGAGTGTACATGGAATTGCATTCGATAAAGTTGAAAATTTGAAAGCAAATCCTCCCATTATAGGTAGGATTTTTGGTTTTGGGAATGTCCATATCCTTACAGCATCAGGCTTAGGTCTCCAACAAGACTCATTTGGTTCATCAGTTGGAGCAGGACAGGAAATGTCACATGTAGCCCCAAGTGGATTGAAGAAGATTTTTTCTTTAATGTTCGGTTGGGTTACAAAACAGAGACAGAGAACAACAGTTGCTCAAGATCCAGCGGATTGCCTTTATGGTATTAGAAGCCCTATGAAAATTTATAGATTAATTAATGAACTAATGGATGCTAACTCACCCGTTGGTCAGAATAATACAAATTCAGAATTATAGTTTGAAGCGTATCGTTCATAACCTATAGTCTTACGAGTTAGACCCACGGGGCATCCAAATGACCGAAGAAGACATATTAACGCAAGCAGCACAATGCATCACACAAGGAAATTATATGGGGGCTATGGATATATTTGAATCATACATAGCTGCCAACTCTGCTGATCCAGCAGGATACCATGGATGGGCAGAAGCAGCAATGTTCGAGATCCAAGAAAATGGTAATATGGACGACAAAGGAAATGATAGAATTAATGAAGGTAAAATCCAATCATATCTAAGAAAGGCTGCCGGTCTAGATTCCGATAATGCAGAATATCTGGCATCATACGCAAATGCACTTATTGAATTTGATAGAGTTCCAATGGCAATTAGAGAATTTCAAAAACTACGCGCCCTAGGAGAAAAGTCCGAAGAAGTAGACGTTTCATTCCACCTTTATGAAGCAGCTAGGATGTTAATTGATTCCATTAATCTCAAAACCAATTTTGATCGTAGTGAGCAGTTCGCCAGACAATATATTCCAGTTGCTATTGAATTTGCAATATTGGGATTAGGATTTACATCTATCGAAGAGGCTATGGAATACATTGCCACTGAAGAATAATGGGGGCACCATTCTTTGTCTAGCGACCGAATCATGGTCGCTTTTGGATATCATGGAGATTCATTCCATGGTTCTCAAATTCAACCCGACATTAGAACTGTAGAAGGTTCACTGAAGACCGCTTTGAAAAGATTAACTTGGTGGTCTGATAACTGCTTAGAAATATGTAGCAGAACAGACGCTGGAGTTAGCGTTAGGATGAATTTAGCCTGCATTAATTTGCCTTCTTCAGTAGCGAAAAATGTAAGTTATAAATCAATGGCCAGAGCAATTAATGATCAGTTACCAGTTGGGATGGTGATATGGTATATCAAGAAAGTACCTCCTTTAACTAGAAGTAGAAAAGCCAATTCAAGACAATATCTTTATCGATTAGCGACTATTGAAGAATGGCCTAAAAATCCTGATTTAGAATTAATGACATCGGCATGTTCAGTTATTGAAGGAAGAAATAATTTTACAAATTTATGTAAATTAGAAGGTGATTTAAATCCTGATAGAATTATAGATGAGTGCTTACCATGGTTTGATTCAAATGGAGAAGTCATAGGAATATCAGTAAAAGCGAGAGCATTTTTATGGAATCAAGTCAGGAGAATAGCATCAGCTGTCTCCGGAGTAGTCTCCGGACGAGTATCGCTAGATGAATTAAAATCAGCACTTGAAAATCCACATATCCCAGTAGATTTAGGGAGAGCGAATTCTGATGGACTGATATTATGGAGTATATCGCACGATGAAATAGATGGAATTATCGATTCGAAATTTCCTGACAATACTCACTTCACCTCAAGGCCAATAGATCAGAGGGAATACAATCGCTGGCTTTCGTTACTAAAATATGAAACATCAGCATTTTTAGAAAGAGAATGGCTTATCAGAGTCAATTTAGATTGATGTGAATTTTATCTCCATCATTACAAGGCATGCTTTCTCTCAGAAATGAGGGGGATATTATTTCAGCAGTTTTGATGTGTCTGGTTAAATCTGGTATTAAAATTGCACAATCAATCCAAGTTTTTTCATCTTTTGAGATTTTTGCAGTAAACGCTGTAGCGCCTCCGAAAGACCTTCCATCTCTTTCGAAGCCCTGTATTCTAAATGACTCTGGTCCATTTTTATTCTCTCCTTCATCGAGCCCAGAAATTATTCGTAGAATTTTATAATGGTCCACACTTTCATCAAATAAGTCAACATTCAAAGTACCAGGCCAGGCACTATTATTTAGAACAGCCTTAAATTGATCCTGATAATGCTTTTGAGCCATAAAAATATGGGCACGACCAAGTCCACTCGAGACCTCTCCCCGTAACTCCATGGGTGCGTCAGTAAAATCTCCCTCATAAGGTTCGTCATTTCCTTTCATAGGAAGAACTTCTGTTTCTCGGATAATACTTTCCATCCCAGCGAGTTTACGATGGCTGTCTCTTTTGAAGATGTGTTTAATACTGGATTAGTATGATTAAGGTGGAAAAAATATACTTCTAAATCGCCTTCTTCACGTCTGCCCAAATGTTCAAGAGTTTCAGTGATGGTTGGGTGAGGAATATCTGACATGTCTCTACCGCCAAGTTCTCCTTCATTCCAGAATGTACCATCTATTAGTGCATAATCAATTTTTAATATTTTGAACCATTCTTTTATTGTTTTACAATTGTTTTTTTGTAGTGTTTGATGCCAATCATCATGATCAGGTAAAAATAATAATGATTTATTAGCGCCTCTTACGACTATTGCATGAGTATCTGAGTTCTCATCTCTGTGTGGGACCATGATAAATTCTAATTCAAACCCACAATCTAATGAAGGCTCAAATTTTTTGGCTGAAATAACAGTATTAATATCGAAAGAGGACAGTAATCCTTTATTTTCTAGGTATGAAATTGAGGAATGACTTGCATAAAATGGAATTTTTTTCAAATTAGCTACTTCCTTACCAAATTGTCCAATCCCATCAACATGTCCAAGATGAGTATGAGTTATGCTAACTGTATTGGGAATTTTTATTATATCTAATTTATTCATTTCCGACCAAGAATTCAATTGATGGGCAATATTCCTTCCTACTTCTATCAGGTGAAGAGTTCCATCAACACCCTTTACTCCACATGATACTGGATTTCTTTGTAATTTATAGTCCAAATGTGCTGCAACACAATTATGGCATGAGCAACCCATTTGGGGAACACCTCCATCTTGAGCGATCCCAAGAATTGTTAACTCGATATAACCACTTTTCACGGTATAACGGAGAGGGAGTAGAAATTAAAATCATCCATTATTTTGTAACCAATCTTCCGATGGAGCAAAAAACAACCTCCCTGTTTGCAGGTCATGGTCGCCGACATGTCCTGGATGCGGAAAAAATATGAGCAACTCCAATCCCAAGGTTTGAATTGGAATCCTCCGACATTAGAATCTGCTAGTGAATCTAGATGCATGATAGACGGCAAAGAAGTAATTATGCTATCTGCTAATAATTATCTGAATCTGACTACTCATCCCAAAGTGGTCAATGCATCTATAGAAGCAACAAGAAAATATGGGGCCGGATCCGGCTCAGTAAGGGCAATAGCAGGAACTTTAGATTTACATTTAGAAGCCGAAAAAGTCTGTGCAGAATTTAAAGAAGTAGAGGCTGCATTAATTTACTCAGCAGGATATACTGCTAACGTAGGACTAATTCCTACGTTAGTTACTGGACCAAATGATGTAATAATATCTGACGAATTAAACCATGGATCTATTATAGATGGAGTAAGATTAACCAAAGCATCTAGAGCAGTTTATTCTCATAATGACATGGGTGCATTGGAAAGTGTATTAAAAGATCATAAAAATTCTGATAGAAAACTAATAATCACTGATGGAGTCTTTAGTATGGATGGAGATATTGCTCCTTTAGATGAAATAACCAATCTTGCAGAAGAATATGATGCAATGATTTTTGTTGATGACTGCCATGGAGAAGGAGTGCTAGGAGGAGGTAGAGGCATAGTTTCGCATTTTGGCCTTCAGGGTAGAGTAAATTTTGAAGTAGGATCATATTCCAAAGCATTAGGAGTTCAAGGCGGAATACTCGCGGGCAGCGAGGATGTTAGGAATCATGCACTTAATCACAGCAGGTCATGGTTACTTTCAGGTAGCCAACCGCCTGGAGTTGCAGCAGCACAAAAAGCTTCAATTGAAGTCCTGATGTCAGAACCTGAACATGTAGAAAATTTGTGGAAAAATACAAACTATTTTAGAAAAGAGCTAAATTCTTTAGGTTTTGATACTGGAGTAAGTACAACTCCAATCATCCCAGTTATGTGCGGTGAAAGCACAGTGGCACAAAATCTATCTAAAGAATTGAGGAACGAAGGAGTTATGGTTGGAGCAATAGTATTCCCAATGGTTGCAGCAAATAAGGCTAGAGTTAGAACTCAAATGTCTTCAGCAATTTCACGTGCTGATCTCGATTTAGTACTATCGGCATTCGAAAGATGTGGTAAGAAATTGGGGCTAATTTGATAATTTTTTTTATTAAAATGTAAATTATCTATCGGAGAAGTTATGACCCGACCCCTGTCAGATATAAATCTGAGATTACATGGGCAATGAAGAAGACTTATTCACAATCACGTCAAATCATCTTGATTCAGGTATGAGGGGAATACCAGTCGGAACTTGCAAGACTTCGTATGTTGACCCTTTAGAAGGAGTCCATTATGTTGGATATCCAGTTGGAGATTTAGCAAACCTAGAAGAAGAAGATGTCGTTTTCTTACTTCTCAACAAGCATTTACCCAGCCCGGAAGAATCAGAATTGTTTCGTGCAGAACTTACTCATAGGGCTGAAGAAATGCCAACTGGCGCGCTTAGAGTCTTAGAATCTTTAACTCCCGGAAGTGGACATCCCATGGATTGGCTTTCTATCGGAATAATGGCTCTCGGTGCAGCCGAAACTACTGGAGATGTAAAGATAGACTCTATGAATTTAATAGCTAGAATGCCAGAATTGATGGCAAGAATATTTCTTCTAAGAGGAGGCAAAAAAGAAGAACTCAGGCCTAGAAAGCCAGAACTCGGATTAGTTGAAAACTTTGTCCATATGCTTGGATTAGACGGCGAAGAAGCAAATAAGATGAATAGAGTTTTAAAATTCTTCTTCATTCTTCACATGGATCATGGAGGCGGAAATCTTTCCACTTTTTCTGGTAAAGCTGTTGCATCAGGCAGAGCATCGGTTTATGCATCTCTTGCAAGTGCAATGAATGCATTATCTGGACCATTACATGGAAGAGCTAATCAATCTTGTTTAGAATTTGTTCAGCGAATTGGAACATCAGATCATGCCGAAATAGAAAATTTCGTACGTGCTGAATTAGCCGCTCGTAGGCCTATTTATGGTTTTGGCCATGGAGTTCTTAGAGCTGAAGATCCCCGAGCGAGATTATTAATTGAATTGGGGACAGAGGTTTGCCCAGAAGATCCAAATTTTAAAATTGCTAAATCATTGAGAGAAGTAGTTCCCAATATATTAAAAGAAATACCAAAGATTAGTAATCCCTATCCAAATGTAGATTTGGCAAGTGGCAGCCTTTTACACTCAGTTGGATTTAGAAAACCAGATTATTATACTACATTCTTTGGCTGGGCAAGAGTTGCTGGCATCTGCGCCCAAATAATGGATGAAAGAAATGCTAGAGGTGGCCGTGGTACGCCTATTTATAGGCCAAAGTACATAGCAAAAGATCAACCTAATAAAAGACTCTAAAATTATGTGCCATGAGTTTTACCTGTACCTCTATGGCCTATAATTCTTGAAACTTCCCATGGAAGACTATTTTCAGAACATTCATTCAATATTTTATCGATATTTCTTTCCCATGACCATCTCTTACGCCAATTATGTATGAATTTATGTCTTTCTCCAGATGATAATTCGTGCCATGGAGGAACTATATCTTTATATTTTGAGAGAATATTTTTGTGTTTTTCCAAAGGAAAACTATCTAATTCTGATCTTTGTTTATCTGTAAGCGGGTTTGTCGCTGGCGTAGTCCATCTAATATCTCCTTTCTGAAGAGTTGTTGAATGTGGAGATAAATCATCTGTTATTCCTGTTAATCCTGCATCTAATAGTAGCCTCTCTACTTCTAATCCACACGGCCATACATATATTGGATAGCCTCTTCTGTATTTATTCAATCTATCTAATTTGGAACCCTCTAAACCAACTGTAAGTCCAAAATTTATTTTACTTTCAATCCCTCTTAGGTACTGTAAAGAGCAAGGTAACATTGGAGAATTCTCTTTTCGTTGTTTATTCATCAACCTTGGCAGAGAATTCATCAAGAAAGAAGGTACTGCTGCAATCCTTTGAGTATTCCAATTACCCCATTGACGAATATAAGGCCTCAATCTACTAAATTTTAAATTACTATTTATCGTTTTAGAGGCGGAAATCAACTTAGGCTCAAATGAATAAACAATATTACTAGTTTCACTTAATCCTAAAGGAGTAATCTTTTCTTCTAATTTTTGAATCATTTTTATCATGTGTTGCTGTCTTGATTTACCACCAATCCAACCTCCAGCTTTACCACTAGATGGATGAGGAGGCTTCAATTCAATACACGCAAATGCACCTTCTTCTGTAAGTCTACTAATAAATTTTGAATCTTCTAATAAATCTTCCAACGGTTCTATGTAACTGGGCAATTCATCAAAACTCATGCATTCTGGATATTTCCCATCTTCCGTCTTGGAATCATGATGAAGGACCAATCTATCGTCTTTAGTTAGTCTTAAGTCAAACTCCACTCCATCACTTACTTCCATCCCATATGACAATGCTTCTATGGAATTTTCTCTGGGTTGAGTCCACTCTCGTCCTTCTACCATTAACCTCACGCAGGTAGTCTTTACACATAACTCTCATCATCCTAATAAAAAATAAGCCCCAACGCTAATACATTAGTATGTCAACCGAGTTTTAGGTATTGACATGTCAGAGACAATTCAACTAGACCGGAAATCAGACCCAAAAGCAGTCAGAGGATATGCATATTATGATTGGGCAAAGTCAGCATTTGAAACCAGTGTAACTGTCGCAATCCTGCCCTCATGGTTCGCAATAATATTCCTCGAAGCGAACGGACTAACTACTACAATTGGATCTATAGAAATGTCTGGGGATGCATTATGGTCTTATTCAGTTTCCGCAGCAGCTCTTCTTGTTGCTATAGTAAGCCCATCTTTTGGAGTTATAGCCGACCGAAGGGCAATCAAAATGAGATGGCTGAAAATATTAACCTACGTCGGCGCAGGCGGGACATTTATGCTTGGTATAGCCCCATTTTTACCTGTAGATACCCAATGGGTTTGGCTCATGGTCATGTTTATAATTGCAAATGTTGGATTAAATGGTGCAGGCGTTTTCTATAATTCATTACTGCCGCATATGGGTACTGATGATGAAATGGATGATATTTCTAATCGTGCTTTCGCCTACGGTTATTTTGGGGGGGGAATTCTTTTGGTACTACATTTGGCATTACTAATGGGTACCGATTATGCAACATGGTCAATGCAATTTGCAATGGCAAGCTCAGGATTATGGTGGTTTGGTTTTGCCTTACTAACATTCAAGTGGGTTCCAGAGCCTCCAATAGAGAATGAAATGGAGGCAATGGGAGTTCTTGACTCAGCCCGTCTCGCTTTCCGAGAAATACGGAAAACGCTTAGTGAGGTAGGAAAATTTCGAACTCTTTTCATATACATGCTCGCCTACTTCTTCTTCATAGACGGAATAAACAGTGTAACAGCACTTGGAGGAGTATTTGGAGCTACTGTTTTGGGGATTACTACGTTCGACCTAATTGTTACAATTCTTGCAATACAATTTGTCGCCGCACCAGCGGCAATGGGTTTTACACGTTTAGCATCTATATTTGGAACTAAGCAGGCTTTGACTTTCTCATTGGTCGGCTGGGTATTACTCTGTTTCGCAGCGTTATCTTTTGCACCATTGGCATTAGATGATCACTATGATCATGATATTCTCTATGAATGGAATGAAGATGAAAGCGCATATTCTGTTCAAATCTCTTGGACGTCTAATGAAATAGCCCAAACCTTTGATTTTGGTAATGGACAATTTGATGAACAAGATTGGGCGACCACTTATTCGCATATTCTACCAGTTGAAATTGACGAAAAAATTGGCACATACAAATGGTCATACGGCGAGGAAGAAAATAATCCAATAATTTTTATGTTATCTGGAGTTAATTCTGATGAGTTAATCAACCTTCTAAGTTCTATGTCCGAGTCTAGATTTAGTGCCAGTATTTTAGGAGGAGAATTAGACAATCAGAAGATAGTTGGCATAGATCATCCAACCAGTTTGGGAGATGGTATTCTAGATGTCATTCCAGAAACAGTTAGAGATAACGTTTGGGGACCATTAGGAATATCCGTTGGTTTCCAATTCTTATTATTAGGATGCGGAATGGGAACACTCCTTGGAGGTTCACAGGGACTCGCAAGGAGTATGTTTGGACAGATGGTTCCTGAAACAAGAAGTGCAGAATTCTTTGGATTCTTTGGATTCTTTGGTAAGGTAGCTGCATTAATCGGACCCTTGCTATATGCTACAATGACTATTATGTTTGATAGCAGGGTAGGTGTTTTGAGTATTTCCATGTTGATATTAATTGGTGCATTAATGATGAGGATGGTAGATGTTGAAGAAGGACGTGCAGATGCACAAGCAGAAGACGCCCGTAACCGGGGATTAGCCTAGAAATTGATATTTTTCGCTAATCTTATCAATTAAAAGAGCTATTTCAAGAAGAATTAGTATCGGACCCCCTACTAAAAATAATGATAATGGGTCTGGTGGAGATACTATTGCACCAAATAGCAATGAGACAAACCATAACGCTCTGCGATTTTCTATTATCTCATTTCTGTCAATGATATTACTCTTTATTAAAAGAATAGTGAGTAAAGGTATTTGAAAACCTATAATGGAAGAAAAGTATAATCCTGAAATAAAACCAATCCAAGATTTTAATCTCCAAGTCGAGGAAAGTCCTGCGGAAACTGCGTCTTGAGCAAGATAATCCAGTAAAAATGGAATTAAAATTTGGTGGGAATAGATTATCCCTAAAATTCCTAGAATAACTGAAGATATAACCGATAGTAATAATGCTCTATAGCCTATATCTTTCGTTAATGCTGAGTTCCTTTTAGATTCTTTAATTATATTTCTACTATTTTTTGAAAGGTCCATTATTAATGATGTTGATAGTAATAAAAAACCAATTTTAACTGCAATTTGTAACTTTAGTAGAATTACCTCCATAGGTTGCAGTATTATTATTTGCACGCCATCTGGCTTATATCTATCTGATTCCAGAAACCACTCTATTATTTCTCCACTTATGGGATATCCTACTATAAATCCAAATGTAAATATCGTCACGTATAGATAAGCACGCTTTTTGAAATAATTAATGAAACCTCTCAACTCCGCTCTAGGAATTAAATCATAATTTTCAAATTTCATTTTCTTCACTTTATCTTCTTGTAATAATTGATAATAAGTCTCCGTCTTTGAGAGTATGGTCTAGGCCAACTCTTTGCCAATCAAATTTTGCACTAGGCCCCCTGACTCTTGCATATCTGAATTTTCTAACGAAATCCCTATGTAATTTTATACAAACTTCCCTAACCGTGCAAGTATCTTTGACTATTAATGGCTCAACAAGATCTGCTTCTTGACCCTGCGGCTTCAAATATATTGACATAAAATGTAGATTATTGTAAATAAAATCCTTCATATTTTCTATTCCTTGACCAGTTTTGGCAGAGACTTCTAGGACGGGCCATCCAATCGGTAAACTATCTCTTGCTTTCTTCAAATCTTTCTCTGTAGCCAAATCTACTTTATTTAATACTACAACCGCCCTACTATATACTCTATTTCCTGCTAAAGTATCCACTATATTGTCATCAGTAACATTTGTTCTTAGCGTCACGGTTGCAGATACTATTCCAAAACTTCTTACGATGTCTTGAATTTCTATATCAGTTAAATTTGTCTGTTTTACAGTTGACCTAACAACTATTCCTCCGCGATTTGTTCTGGTTATGAATACTTGAGGTACCTTTTGATTTAACCTCAAACCACCTCTCCAAAGTTCATAATCAAGTATGTCAAAATGAGATTCTTGAAATGGATCTACAACATATAGTACCATATCTGATCCTCTTATTACATTGAGAATCTCTCTCCCTCGTCCCTTCCCATCAGATGCTCCCTTTATTAATCCAGGAAGATCTAATATCTGGATCTTAGCACCTTTATGTTCCATTAAACCGGGTATACATGTCAATGTCGTGAATGCAAAATTACCAATTTCTGACTCTACTTCAGTAAGTTGAGAAATCAGACTAGACTTTCCAACACTTGGAAAACCAACCAATGAAACAGAAGCATCACCAGATTTCTTGACTTCGAAACCTGGACCACCACCACTTGCCTTTGAGTGGGCTTGAGCTTTCTCCTTTCTTTCCCTTAGTGCAGCTATTTTGGCTTTTAATTTACCCAAATGCCCTTGAGTGGCTTTATTGGATTTGGTTTTTGTAATCTCATCCTCTAGAGATTTAATTTGTTCCTCAATTGTTGCCAATTATCTCATCTCCAAGATTAAAAGTCCACACATTGTGGTGCTTGTGTATTCAACGCTTAGGCTTTAGTTATTGAATCCGGTGGCTTTTATTACTCATAATTAACCAACCAAGACTTATTCTACTTATGCGGAGGCGAGTTAACATGGTAGATGTGGTATTGTATATTGTTCATCGTCATTCTCTATCCTCATTATTAAAAATCCCAACCTCGCAAATTATTTCTATGATAAATGATAAATCATTGAGGGAAAAACGTCCTAAAAATTATAAAAATTTTCATAGGGATTTCGATGTAGATATAGAAGGAGAAATTTTAGAAATATTTGATAGTAATCCAAGCCTTACAAACTCAAATGAAAATGTACTCTCAAGTACTTTAGAAATAAAAAATGATATTATATTGCTATTAGCAAAATGGTGTTCAATCGCTCAATGGACTTGTTGGGATGCTAGATTATTCCTTTATGTTGAACCTTATGTTGATATTGATATCTTCGGTGTCTCTGATTTCCTTAAATCAATTGTCTGGCGAGATTTCGGAAATGCCATATCAAATTTTGATCAAGAAACATTTAGTGAAACTATCATTTTAGATTGGATGAATAGACGAGAAGAACTAGGTGAAACAATGGAACCTTCCGAGGATCCTATAATTTTACCAACTATGAATTCACATAGTAATTTAAGCAAATCTCTTTTCGAGTTTATCAATCATTCAAAGAATGTAGATTTTGATTTATTAGTGGGAAGGGAATACTTAGATTCAGAATTGTGGGGCCTAGGAAATAATTACTTATCCAAATATGGGGCGAATTCAAATTGACTGACCTACCTCTCTTTCCACCACCGCCTGATGCCATAATCGATCATGGCGTAGTTGTGTTAGGAAGATTCCAACCGCTCCATAAAGGGCATACTTCTTTAATAAAAGATGCAGAATCTTGGCGCCTTAATAACTCTCCTAATTCCAAGTTAATAATTGCAATAGGCTCCTCAAATCGTCCTGAAACTTTAGATAACCCATGGTCATATGATGAAAGAAAAGAAATGATAAGTATTTGGATTAAATCAAATGAAGGATATGAGGATACAATAATTGTTGGTATTCCAGATATTGAAGATCCTCCTAATTGGGTTATACATGCCGAGAAATATCATGGAAAGCATGGTATATTGTTTACTAGTGATCAATACTCTGCGGAACTCTATTCTAAATCAGATTGGAAGGTTATAATCGCACCTTTTGAAGATAGAGAAAAATTTGAAGGTTGGCGAGTCAGAGCAACCGGGCAAATGCTATCAACTATTGGAGATGTTGAAGCAATAAGAACTGTACTTTCACCAACAGTTTCTACTCCAGTAATAAATTATTTAATTAAAATAAATGGACTAAAAAGACTAGCATTTTTGGGACAAGGTGGTGAACCAGTTGGCTAATGCTGATTTATTTCCAAATCATAGCATTTGCTCCCCAAGATAGGCCCCCTCCGAATGCAACAGTTATTACCAAATCTCCTGATTTTATTTTCCCTTTATCTATGGCTTCTGATAATGCTATTGGCACGCTCGCGCCAGCCGTATTTCCATATTTATGTATGTTAATAAAGGTTTTATCCATGGGTAAATTTAATTTTTCCATCCCTTTTTTTATTATATTCAAATTGGCTTGATGCGGTATTATCATATCAACATCAGTTATTTCTTTATTTATCCTTTTTAATATTTTCATTACTGCTTCAGGCATGGCATCAATTGCGAAATCCCAAACTGCCCTCCCGTCCATTTGGAAATATTGTTCACCTTGAATAAAACTATCATCATTTATTGACTTCCTAACTCCTCCAGCTGGTATTTCGATTACCTTGGCCCCCCTTCCATCGGATTTTATCCATGTACCTAAAATTCCAATATCATCATTTACTTTTTGTAAAACAACTGCACCAGCTCCATCTCCGAATAGCACACAAGTAGATCTATCCTTCCAGTTAATTATTCTACTATATGTCTCAGAACCTATGACTAATACATTATCATAATTTTCATCAGCAGCAAACTTCGATCCTATTTCTAAAGCATGAATCCATCCAGCACATACTGCATTTATATCAAATGCACTCGCATTTATGCAACCTAGCTTATCTTGGATTATTCCCGCAGTTGAAGAAAGCAGCACATCTGGACTGCTAGTTGCTAATATTATCATATCTACTTCTTCAGGTTCTATTCCAGCATCTTTTATTGCTATTTTTGATGCCTCTACAGCCAAATCACTTGTAGAAACATCTTTATTAGATATTCTTCTTTCTTTGATTCCAGTTTTTTGGGTAATCCAATCATCACTTGTATCTACAATTTTCTCCCAGTCTTTATTGGTCATGACCTTTGGAGGTAGATATGCTCCGATTCCTACTATTCCGACCGCGACCATTATTATCGTTCACTACTAATGACATTAGACTTTCACGTTTACTAATTATTTATCCTTTACACACACATTCATCAACTCAGAAAAGAATCCTAAACTCCATATTCCACCTTCTCTTCCTACTCCACTATCCTTAACTCCTCCGAAAGGAACTCTCAAATCTCTATGTAACCATGTATTAATCCAAACCATGCCAGTTTCAATTAGCTCTGCTACTCTTCGTCCTTTAACCTCATCATCTGTCCAAATACTTCCTGCTAATCCATATTTTGTATTATTTACCATTTTTAATAATTCTTTCTCATTTGTAAATTTATGTAAAGTTACTAATGGCCCAAATATCTCTTCAGTTGAACATCTTGATTCATGACTCAATCCCCCGACGATAACGGGAATCATCCAATTACCCTCTAGAAATTCATCAGGCAGACTAGGAATTCCTCCGGTAAGTAAGGTACCTCCTTCTTCTACTGCCAAATCGCAATATGATTGTACTTTAGCTAAATGTTCCCTTGAGATCAGGGCCCCCAAATTAGTGTTTTCATCCAATGGATTGCCTATTTTCATCGCTTCTACTTCTTCTATTAATCTAGTGGTAAACTTATCATATATTTTTTCTTCAATAAATATTCTAGAACCGCATAAGCAAATTTGCCCTTGATTTAGAAATCCTGAGCGCACTACTCCTAAAATTGTCTTTTCGAAGTCACAATCAGAAAATACTATTGATGAATTCTTACCTCCTAATTCTAGACTTAATTTTTTGAATGATGGAGCCGCAGAACTTGCAACTTTAGAACCAGTTATTGTGCCTCCAGTAAACGATACAAAATCAATGTCTTCATTTTCTACTAATGGTGCACCAGTTTCAATTCCATTTCCATGTACCAAATTTACGACTCCTGCAGGCAATCCTACCTCGTCAATTGCACGCATCAACAGATCCGCAGTCATCGGAGTCAGTTCACTTGGCTTACAAACAACGGTATTACCCATCCCTATTGCTGGAGCAACTTTCCAAGATAGTAAATAAAGAGGTAAATTCCATGGAGTTATTAGTGCACCAATTCCTATTGGCTTGTGAATTACGTAGTTCATTGCATCTTCCATCGGAAATTCTTCAACTTCTAATTCTCTTATTATTTTGGCAAAAAATCTGAAATTCGCAATAGATCTAGATGCATCTACAGATCTTGATAGAGAAATTGGCTTCCCCGTATCTCGACTCTCTAATTTTGCTATCTCTTCATGCCAATCTTCAAGTTTATCTGCTATTTTATCTAACCAAATTGATCGTTCGAGATGAGATAATTTTCCCCAATAATCTTTAGCATTTTTGGATGAATCAATTGCCTTTTGGACATCATTAGAATTTGATATTGGAATTCTACAAATCCTTTTCCCTGTAGCAGGTTCTAAATTTATCAACCAATCTTCTCCTGATTGACTGCAAAACTGCCCATTGATATAATTTTGAAGATCCATGGTATCACTTTAAATTTCATTACCTTCATTTTTGAATGGATCTGATTTAGTCATTTTAGCTGAATACTCTTTCCAATCCAAAGAGAAACTATCTTGATTTGGATCCCATTCATCCCAAGTAACAACTTCTTCTAGTTTTTCAAGATATTTCGGAGGTACAATGCCTGGGACAATAAATGCCTTTTGCCTGTGAAGAGGATAAGGATTCCTTAACTGTATTCCTAAAACTCCTAAAACTGCTCTGGTAACATACCAAGTTGCTTGAGAATTCCAACCATGTGCAATTTTTATTACTATCCCCAGTCCCTTTGGCCAATCTGGATGTATTACGGATAATCCCAATAGTCCATCTGCACCTTCTTTTGCTATCAAGGTCCCTTTTCCGGCCTTAATACAAGTTGAATCAAGTCTATTAAATCCTCCAATTAAATCTGGATGCCTATTCATTGATTCCCAAATCCAATCATCATCTTTTTCCACTGCGAGGCCAGCAAACATTATTGCTAATTCATCGACAGTGTTGGAAACAGTAGGTAAGCCACAACCATCTTTAGCTACTCTCACAGGTTCCCATTCAGGATTATTCATCATTCTTCTCAGTACTTTTAGGAATTCAGGAAACCATGTTGCACTTGGTAAAGTATAACCTGCTCTACTCATCCCCATTCTTCGCATACCACGCAGCATTGCAGCATGCTCTCCTGAGCATGTATGAAACCATCTTCTCGGCCTTCTTACTTGTCTTCCAAATTGTATTAAAGGTACATCTAATGGACATTGCATTAGGCCCCATTCAGATTCAGTCAATAATGACTGTGCAGCAGAAACATGTTCCGTATCTCCATTATGGGAAGAGCAACCAATTGCCTTTTGTTCCCATGTCAAATTTTCCTTTTCTAAGGCTTCAGCGAATGTTTTCATCATTAAAGGCTTCATCATTGATCGTCCATAAACTAACACATTACCGCCAAATGAATGAATTATTTCATTACCATGAGCCCAAGCAATAGCTCCATGAATAGTATTCTCAGATATATCCATTCTTCGGAAGTCGACTAAAGGTTCCCATTCTACATCTCTACCTGTTGCTATCCCCTCAAACTTCTCTCCAAGCGGTGTGGTAGGATATACTGCAGAACCCGGTCTACCAGGGGAAACACTTGAAGGACGAAAATCAGACTTATCATTCATTTTAATCCACCATTGTTTACTTTAGGGGCTACTTTATTCATGAAAGCGGCCATATTTCTTTTTACTCGTTCATTGTCGTGATTGAAGAAATCAAACCAACACATCAATCTATCTTCGGGATTGAACCTGTTATTTATTTGCTCTACTACTTGTTCGACATTTCCAATTACTGCATTATCAGTAGCTTTTTCCAATTTATTAGGATCTATTGTACCTTCTAAAGCATTCCAATATATCGATAAAGCATCTTCTGCCTCTTGTTGAGCTGCAAGACTTTTCTCTTCTGCGGTCAACCCTTCTTCATCATTCAGGAATACCATTATGGTTCTTGGCATCATACTTCTCTTCCAAATCCCTCCATCTTTATGATAATTTTCTTGAAATCGTTTATGAGTCTCCTCAATTATATGAGGTGGCGTGATACTAAGATTGAACACCTGTACAGGCATCCATTTATTAGCCTCAATTTGTAAGTTTCTGTCATGGCTACCTATAACCAGATTCAATAATTCTCTTCTCCAATTTTGAGGGATCGTTTTTATATCTTCAAAAATATATCTATTATCAATTTTTATTTCCATCGGGAGAACTTCTAATTGCCTAAATTCCATTGTTACTTTTTGAACATTCAACCAATCTTCATCTGAATAAAAATTATCTCTCGTTAAAATTGTACTTCTAATATCATTACTTGATATAATTTCTCCATTTAGTAGTCTCAGGAATATTTCACTTGCCTCAGCAAAAATTTGCCCCCTTAACGCAGGCCAAGCTTCTTCTTCTATCGGATCTCTTGGGATTATGCCATAAGGTCTTGCCATGAATTCAAAACGTCCTGCCGAATAACCTATATGCAACCGTCTTTTTTCATCTTTATTTATGCCATGAAGTGTTAAAAATGACCCTATTCTTTCAGCATGTGATATTGGCCCTCCACTTGCTAGTATGCTCATAACTGCACTACCAACTTCCATATTTTTTGTGATTGTATACATTTTATGAGCAACCTGCACAAAATCGGTACATAATCCAACTTCGCCTGGATAATGTGGAACCACTGGCTTATTATTTTGCTTTTGAACTTCAGTAGACAGATGTGCTTGTGCAACCCACCCTACTCCAAAACCTAACGCATCTGCAGATTTAACCTGATCAAAAAAATTCGTGAACATCTTACTTTCTGATGGCGTATGCCCTGTAGAATCCGGAGTCTGTGAAATAGAAAAAAATATATCAAACTTCATTATTTCACCTCATATTGATCTCATTCTTCCGCCATCTACTGGAAGACTTATTCCTCTCACTGAACCACTACTTGGCAGACTTAACCATGTGATTGCGGAAGCAGTTTCAGATGGATCAATCAACCTTCTTATTGGCACACCCTCCATCCAATTATCTCTGACTTCCCGTGTAGTCAATCCGGTCCTATCGGCTATAGATTGAGATAACGAACCAAGCCTATCCGTATCAGTAAATCCTGGTAGAACGTTATTTATTGTTATACAAGGAGGTAATTCCCGACTCAATGACTTTGACCATGAACCCATCGCTCCACGTAATGTATTGGATAGTCCAATATTATCTATGGGTTCTCTAACCGATGTCGAAATGATATTAATTATCCTTCCCATATTACTTCTTTCCATTCCAGGAACTAGTAATTGAGTAATGATATGGGATGCGTACAAATGACGTTTTATTGGGCCATTAAAGTCAGTAATATTATTTTCAATTAATGCCCCTCCGGGAGGTCCACCAGAATTATTAATTAGAATTTGTATATCTCCAACATCATCAATTAAATTTGAAATTTCCTTTTTCACAGCATTTGAGTCTTCAAGATCTAATACAAGCATCCTATGATTATCGCCATATAAATCATCAATTAACTCTGCTAATTCTATTTTACTACGCGCGCAGGCAATTATATTCGCGCCTGCTCTTGCCAACATCTTAGCAGTCGATTTCCCTATGCCCTTAGAGGCACCACATACTAATGCATTGTATCCTTTCAATATATCTTCTGCAAACGGAAATTTATCTTCTAATTGTTCATTCATCTTATTATCTCCTTTAGTCAACGTAATGTGCATATGTCTCTTGTGCCAGTTTATCATTTACAATTTTTAGAATATCTTCAGGTGCATTTCTAAATGTTGGAAATTTACTTTCTCCTTGAGGCCTCTTCATTTCGCCCCATTTACCTTCATCATATGCAATTAAAGCCTCTTTCATTAAAATACCTGCCAAAACAAGAGTTTCATAACATAGATCTTCGTACGTCATTCCTCTTTTTACAGGAACCTCCCTTCTCATTAAGAGATTCCCAGTATCTATTCCATTATCACAGAAGTGTGTCGAAGAACCAATGGGAATGTCATGATATACCGACCATGCTGGAGATGCTGATCCTCTACATTCGGGTAGTAATCCAGGGTGAGAATTTATTACGCCGTCCTTTGGATAATCTAATATTTCTCCTCTTATTATTCTGGTTCCTCCGAATACAATTAAGTCCAAATCTAAGCCTTCTAAAAACGGCATTACTTGCTCGGATTTGTGAATGGAGACCGAAACAACTCTTATTCCAAATTGCATAGCTTGCTCTTCAATCGTTGGCGCTATATCATTTCCCTCGATTCTTTTAATGAATTTATCTCTCTCTTCATCTGCAATTTTAGAATCTTCTTGTATTATTATTTCAGGTATAAAATTTTCAGAAAGTATTTGTTTTAGCATTTCCCGACCATATGGATGTTCTTTCAAAAGTAAGTAAGCAAACCGCGGCTTAGCCATATTATCATATCTCGGAGGAGGTTTAGATACCCGTTATTTTCGGTTCAATGTTTATTCTTTATCAGGGAGTTACACGTGTCCTATCTCGGGGGAATAGTACTACTTCCCTTACATTTCCTGCACCTGTTAATACCATCAATAACCTAGCAACTCCTAATCCCCAGCCTGCATGCGGAGGTGCACCATATCGGAAACCATCGGTATAAAATGAAAAATCTTTAGGATCTAAATCCATATCTCTCAAATTCTGTTCCAAAACTTCCACTCTATGTTCCCTTTGCCCCCCTGATGTCATCTCATCTCTACCATAATTAAGATCGAAACCACGACTTAATTGCCCGCCAGTTTCACTCTTTTCACCTTCTTTGTGATGTATGTAAAAGGGCTTCATTGCCATAGGCCATCTAGGAATAAAATGGAAACCAGGATATTTTGAAGCGATAATATCGCAATGATGACTCTCTATGTCATCTCCCCATTCAATTTCTCCTCCTCCCTCTTTTACAATCTTAATTGCATCACAATAGGGTATCCTTGGGAAAGGTAGATTTGGGACTTCTACGATAATATTTTCCTTACCTTGACTATTTCTGTAAATATTTATCGCATCAATTAAATTTTGATCATTATCAGCTACACATTTCCAAATATGACTTATCATTCTCTCTTGTACTCCCATTACATCTTCATCATTCATCCATGCACCTTCAATATCAAATGATATAAATTCATTCAAATGGCGATATGTATCATGTTTTTCCGCCCTAAACGCCGGACCAATTTCAAATACTCGCTCCAATCCACCCAATACTGCAAGCTGCTTGTAAAGTTGAGGAGATTGACTTAGATATGCAGGAGTATCAAAATACATCATTGGGAATAAATTTGTGCCTCCTTCAGAAGCACTTGCTATAATTTTAGGACTATTCATTTCCATAAAACCTTCCTTTATTAGGTGCTCTCTGCCATATTGTAGTACCTTACTGCGTAATTGAAACATAGAATTCACGTGCGTCCTTCTTAGATCTAAGTGCCTATTATCCAATCTAACATCCAATCCTACATTCACATCATCTATTACTCCTACAGGCAAGGGAGTCTCAGAGATTGCTAATATTTCTCCTGATGAGACATTTATTTCATATTCTGGCGGCGGCATAGATTCACCTTCAGAAACCTTGGGTGCTCTTTTCTGGGCAACCAGTCCCGTGACCATAATTGTAGATTCTCTAGTTGCAGACTGAATTGAATTGAATATATCATCTTCCATATTGTCTTTCTTTAGAAATGCCTGAATATTTCCAGTTCCATCTCTCAGCATCAAAAAGCAAATTGCACCACGTCCACGTACGGTTTCTGCGTAACCTGCTATCGTAACTTCTTCTCCAATTATTTTCTCACCACTAGCAATAACCTGACCTATGGTATGTGTCCTATATGCCGTAGATTTCCAATCGCTACTGTCTCGCATATTCTCCCGAGTCAGAGCATAGTTATGAAAGATATCGATTACTCCTTATTTTAATTTACTTAATAAATATAAAAATATTTATAAAAGAATTTGAGGTTTTCATTCCTCTTCATCTAAGGCTATTTTTGCACCTATTACTAAAAATGCAGTATGCCCTATTGGAGTATTTCCTGGTCGTACTCCTCCTTTACTCGCTTTTACCCATTTTCTTTCAATCATTTCTCCTGCCCATTCCACGATCATTCCACATTCTTCAATAGACTCCCAAGCCCTTTCCAGCTGGATTGTTGTTGGGCAGTAACACGCTATTCGCCCACCCACTCGTAGTAAGTCTGATATCTGGGGCACTATTTCCCACGGCTGGGCTATATCGATAATAATCGCATCTAGGGAATTACATATCTGGCTTATTTCTTCTTTTACCATTTGAAATTCACCATCTAGTAAATGCCATTGTGGAAATTCTGGCAATATTTTATCTAATCTATCCATATTTTGTTTACCTACAATTGCGTGTTCGGGTCGTGATTCAACTGAAATTAATGTACCCGAAGCACCCATAACGCTAGCCAGATTCATTGCTAGGCCAGCTGACCCATGTCCCCCTTCTAGAACATTGGAACCAACTCCAATTCCTAGCCAAGAAATAAGAAATCCTGAGTCCTTTATTCCTATTACTTGGGCCCTTCTAGCCATGTTTCTTCTCGCCTCGGGCAATGCAGCCTTTGCAATAGTAAGTGATTTATGTCCAACCAATATCCTATCACCAATTTTGTATCCATCAAGTAACTCTGAAACATCAAATCTCCCAAGTCCTTTGACCTTAACTTCTCCTGGGATATTTTGTAATAGATATGCCCGGCCATCATCTTCCCTAAGTGCAACCCACTCAATTCCCCTTTCTTCCTTCATGCTCCTCCGAATACATTTACTCATTCAATACCTTTGTAAAAAATCATAAAATAATTCGTTAATTAATCATGCATATCTAACAATCACCTAAATAGTTAAATCAAAATACCAACGCGATATTTTTTGTGGTTTCTGTTAAACATTTTCCAAATGTTTCCGCGATTAATATTTCTTTAATGTTAATATTGATGTCATTCACTGGCATTTATTATGTCGAAGAAACCCCTCAAGAGCCCAAAGAACTCTCACAAACACATATGCCGCTTTATGCAGTTAGCCCCGGTCATCCTGTCTTTGGAGAGTACGTTGGCCAACATTGGTGTGGCCCATGTATGAATAGCGCATCCCCTTCTCTAAGTAACTTAAAGTCATCAAATCCAGAAGATTTTACATTCGTCTCTTTCTTCAACTCTCCTGATGATAGCCCAATAGACCGTATAAATCATGTAGCCGCTTCCGCTGGGGGAATTCCAGTTTTCTCATTTGCAGATCGACAAAGTGGTTCATGCTTTAAAGTAGGGGCTAGTGGTACTAATTATTATGATTCAGATTACGCTAATGGGGGTTGTATGGGGCCGAATTCAAATGATTTTAGTTTGGATTTAATAACTAGTTTAGATACCTCTACCGACCAAGTTACCATTACTCTTGATATAACTTACATTGGTACCTTATCTGCAATTTCTGTATATGTTTACGGTGCAATCACTGAAAAAATTGGAGCCGAATCATATGACAACGGGGTAAATCCACATCATAATTTTAGGCAATGGCTCCTAAATGGCAATAATGATGGTTTCACTGAAGTAACGTTTTCCCAAAGTAGTTCTGAGTCCTTGACATGGGAAGTCCCATTGGACACAGTTAGGGCTGGAGGTGGAAACAGTCAAATTGAAAATTTCTGGCCAGTTTTCGCCCTTATGGATGGACCTCATACGACATATAATGATGTAATAACGGCCATAGATTTGGATATGGGCCCATTAATCGATTTAGGAATTTCAGAGGTACAGGTATCAAATTCTGATGGTTCAAGCGGGTTCATACCTGGAGATATTTTGAATATAAATGTTGTAATATCGAACAATGGAGTCGAATCGTATGAAGATAGTGGGCAAATATCTTTGTACTTTCTTGACGGAAATGATGAAATAAATCTTGGTATCACTGATATTCAGAATTTGGATTCAACCGAGACGCAAGAATTCTCAATTACTTATGACACTTCAGAAATTTCCCTCACTCCATCAGGCGCGTCATTGTTTAGAGCCAAAATATCGAATTTAGAGGGAGATAGAGTCCTTTCAAATAATTTTCAAGACTCTTCGATATTTCATGATTTGCCACCCATTGCTCAAAGACCGACTTCTCTAGGCCCTTCTGCTTTAGAAAGAGGAACAAATATTCAATTTGAATCCAGTGCGTTATCAAATGACATGGTAGATGATATGTCCACAATGCAACCAATTTTGCAACATTCTAAGTCATCTGCCTATGAGTGGAGCGATGCGTGGATTATTGACACCTCTACAATTGGAGAGGGACCTAATTCTAGATATATTCATACTCTGGAGACTGATGTTAATTCGGATACTGGATATTATGATGTCCGAATATCCTGGCGAGATGCCGCAGGGCAAATTGGAGAATGGTTGGTCGTACAAGAAATGTTCGAACTACACAATTCATTACCAAAGGTTCTGCAAAGTGATGATAATTCATATGCAGGTATGCCTACTGTGAAAGTTGATGTAATCGAAAAAATTTCAATTCAGGGACTCATTGAAGATGCAGAAACCAGTATGTCCAAACTGTCAATTAGTAGCTCCGAATCTGAGTTCTACGGGTGGAATTCAACTACGCAGGAGATAAGTGTAAAATTCCATCGAGTAATTGTAGACAATGGAGAACCAGTACCTCAAGGAATATTCATAACAATTGATGATGGAGAGGATACAAATAACGGCATGTTGATGTTCAATGTAATAGAGAATGGTGCCCCAAGATGGGCACCCATATCTACAGCATCGATGAATGAAGGCGGATCAACAAGTTTTAGCCTAACAAACTACCTTTCGGACACAGACGAACAAGGAAATATTGCCTCATCAACAGAACTGGAAATTTCAATTGTTTCAGTATCCAATGAGTCATTGATAGAGGCATCTGTTAATGGGCAATCAATAACGGTTAGTACAATTGATTTAGATTCGTTTGGGATTGCTGATGTAATCGTAAGGGCAAATGATGGAAAACAATACTCTGATACTACTATATCTTTTCATATTATCAATATAAATGACCCCCCTTCTATCGATTTGTCTGATTATGATGACTTTGAAGTAAAAATTAATGAAGTTACCACTATCAATATTTTAGACTGTTTAAAGGATATCGATGATCCAACTAATGAAATTTGGTCATCTATATCTTCATCTTCTGGAGGCATTTTGAATCTAAATCCAGTTACTGGAAATATGAGTATGATGTGGGATGAAATTGGTCAAAAAAATATTGAAATATCGGTTACTGATAGGCATGGAGCTTCGAGTAGTTCAACAATTACAATAGATGTATTGGCAAATAAAGTATTAATTTGGAAAAATGGAATGGAAAATGCTGACTTATCAATTAATTTTGATTCCGTCGCATACAAAACAAATCCTGTCTTTGAAATTAATAATATTGGTGATTTACAACTATCGGACATAAAAATTACCTGGACCATATGCAATAGTATTACCGGGATTTGTCATTCCCACGGGATTTCAGATTCCTTCGGTTCTTTTACTACAATGTCTCAAAGCGGAGGAGGATTAGTTAATGGAGACTACATAACCATCGAAGTTTCAGGATTTGATTCTGAAGGTTGGGTCAGAGAATCATCTGAAATATTAAAAATATTTGCTCAAAAACCTGATTCTGATAATGATGGTATACAAGATTCTGATGACGTATTTCCCAATGATCCATTGGAATCAAAAGATTCAGATGGAGATGGAGTTGGAGATAATTCAGATGCCTTCCCATTTGATTCTTCAGAAACAGAAGATATGGATGGCAATGGCGTGGGAGATAATCAACAATATTCTGATGGCCAAGCTATTCCAGGATTCTTACTACCTCTAAATATTATCTCACTGCTTGGAGCACTAATGTTATTTAGGAACAGAGAAATATGATTATTCCAACTATTTGATTAAAGCAAACTCCAGACATAACCTATCTGTCTGTTTGTGATAATATTAACACAACTTCAAGAAGGTACCATGTTCAGCATCCTATAAGAGGGGACCGAATGAGTGTAGATTCTGATGATAATGCTAATTCTAAATCAAAGCAAGATCCTTTAGAATCTTGGGTAGATGGTGCTGCTTTTGGAGTGTCTGAGGATACAGATGAAATATGTGAAATACCAGTGGAGGAATGGATTGAAGATATCAAAATGGAGTCTACCAAAGATGTACCAATACCTACAAAATTAGTTGATAGGGTAATTGGTCAAGAGGCTGCATCAATAGTAATTAGAAAGGCAGCAGAACAACGTAGACATGTCATAATGGTAGGAGAGCCAGGAACTGGTAAATCTATGCTTGCCCGCTCAATGACTGAATTTTTACCAAAAGAGCATTTAGAAGACATATTAGTTTACAGAAATATCGACGACGAAAATGAACCAAAGGTCCGCACAGTTCCGGCTGGACGGGGCTCAAATATACTATCTGAGAGAAAAGCGCATATTAAAATCCAAAGAGAAAAGACAAATCGCACACTTTTGTTCATTGTTTTAGTAGTTGGAGCAGCTTTATTACTTGCGACTATTAGCTCAGGAGAAATTTTAACATTCATATTCGGTTCATTTTTGCTAATATTTGGATACTTTTTCTTAAGGACGAGATTAACGTCTGGTGATGAATCAAATATTCCAAAATTATTAATCAAGCACGAAATGAGTGATGAACCTCCTTTCATAGATGCGACTGGTACACTTGCTGGCGCTTTATTGGGAGATGTTAGACACGATCCTTTCCAATCAGGAGCAGATCTGGCCACTCCGGCCCATGAAAGGGTTGAACCAGGTGCAGTACACAGGGCGAATAAAGGAGTTCTTTATATTGATGAAATTAGAATGTTAAGGATGGAAGAACAGCAAGCATTGCTCGTTGCTATGCAAGAGAGAAAATTAGCAATTAGTGGACGCTCTGAAAGATCTTCAGGTGCGCTGACAAAGTCTGAGCCAGTACCAAGTGATTTTATCCTCATAGCCGCCGGTAATCTAGACGGAATAAAAAATATGCATCCTGCCTTGAGAAGTCGTATACGTGGATATGGATATGAGGTTTACGTCAATACAGACATGAGAGATACTGCTCGAAATCGACGTCGCCTTATACGTTTTATAGCCCAAGAAGTAAGTAATGAACAATCTAAATCTGCCGGTAAAGATATACCACATTTTGATAGAGAATCTACATCATTGATATTAAAAGAAGCACAAAGGCGAAGCGGCAGGAGAGGAAAACTATCGCTTAGGTTAAGGGAACTAGGGGGTCTAGTGAGAATTGCAGGAGATTTAGCCGCTGAAGAAGGAGCCCCATTGACTCGCTCAGAACACGTTGTAAGGGCAAGAATGATAGCGAAACCTCTCGAACAACAAGTTGCAGACAGATATATAGAAAGGCAAGCAGATTATTCCATGCTAGTTAACAGTGGAAACAGGATAGGTAGAGTAAATGGGCTCGCTGTACTAGGCGCGGACAGTGGACTTTCTGACTATTCAGGCATTGTTCTCCCTGTTGAAGCAATGATTACTCCTTCCCAAGGTCGTTCTGGACACGTCATTGCAACAGGAGGTTTATCTGACTTAGCAAAAGAAAGTGTAGTAAATATAAGTGCAGTAGTGAAAAAATTAACTGGTAAAGATATCAAAGATTATGATATACACGTTCAATTCCCGGGGACTCATAATGTAGACGGAGATAGTGCTTCAATTACTATGGCTACTGCAATCATAAGCGCATTTGAAGGAATTCCAATAGATCAGAACTTAGCCATGACCGGCTCATTATCTGTAAGAGGTGAAGTTTTACCAATTGGAGGAGTTACAGCGAAAATTGAAGCAGCAGCAAAATCCGGCATCACTAGGATTATCATACCAAGATCAAATTTACAAGACGTATTAATTGATGAAAAATGGGAAAAGATAATTGAAATAATTGCCGTTGATTCTTTAGATGAGGTCCTACACAATGCCCTAGTAGGATCAGAAGAAAAAATAAGCTTAGTAGAAAGATTGGCTAATGTCGTCGATACAATTTCAACAGGTAAAGATACTCAACCTTCTGCATAAGTAATCAGTTAACTGACAATATGATATACGAATGACCTATGTCTGATGGCACATGGCTCAGACTTCACGATCACCAATGGGGATTTTGTTTCTCGTCGTGTTCGTCGATATGATTGGATTTACAATAGTTATTCCGTTTTTGACTTATTTTGTACAGGATCTTGCTGTTTCCGATGGAATAACAGATATTGGAAGAAGAGATATATGGGTTGGCATAATAATATCAATTTATTCATTTGCACAATTTTTATTCACTCCAATATTGGGCTCATTCAGTGATCGTATAGGTAGAAGGCCAATATTATTATTCGGATTATTCATGAATACCATATTCTTCACAGTATTTGGTCTTTCTAAAAGTTTAATGATGGCTCTTATTGCACGATTTCTGGCAGGTGCAGGCAATGGAAATATAGCCGTGGCAAGGGCATATATTGGCGATATAAGTGAACCCGAGATGGTCGCTAAAAGAATGGGTGCGATAGGTGCTGCATTTGGTTTGGGATTCATGATTGGTCCCTTTATAGGTGGTTTACTATCTAATCCTGCTACAGGAATTGGAGGACTGTTTGATACTGAGTTTTGGAGAAACTATCCTTATTTGCTACCTTGCTTATTATCTAGCCTATTATCTACAATATCATTATTATTAGCGATTACAATGTTACCAGAAAGTCTAGATAAAGAAAAGATGATTTCTTCTACCAATTCAATTTTTGAAGGATTAAAAAGTACTTTTACTGATATTGTTAATGTTGTTAAAATACCAACGATATCTACACTAATTTTTACTAATTTCTTATTCTTATTGGGATTTAGTATGATGCATGGGACATTTATTCTTTTTACTGCCATGAGTCCATCTCAAGGTGGGTTAGGATTTGACGCCATGCAAAATGGATGGGTATTCGCATTTATTGGGTTAATGGGAGTAATAATTCAAGGAGGATTAATTGGCAGGTTAACAAAAATATTTGATATGAAAAAATTAATGATTTTTGGAACTATTGCATGTGGTATTGGAATAACTAGTATACCTTATGTCCCAAGTGAAATTAGTTGGTTAATATTCTTATCTTCAGCATTAATATCAGTTGGTAATGGCCTATTTTCTCCCACACAATCATCATTGTTGACCTTTGAATCTTCTCAAAGGGGATACGAATTAGGGATGGTAATGGGCGCACAAGAAGGTTATGGTGCTTTAGCTAGAATTTTCGGTCCCCTTCTTGCAGGATATCTATGGTCTATAACTGTGGAAGGATCAGGATTTTGGACATATCATACTTCGTTTAGATTGGCTGGACTGATATTTATATTTGCAGCCATTCTTCAAATTAGACTAACCAATAATTCAGAAATATCAAAAGTAAGGAGTAACCAGACTTGAGGATATGACAATACTCGCAGTCGTGGCGCATGGAGGGGCTGGACCCGGACCTGAAAGAAATAAGAATGTAGAAATAGCAGTAAAAGGAGCTGCAGAAATATTACAATCAGGTGGATCTGCAGTAGATGCAGCTGTTAAAGCATGTATAATAATGGAAAATGATCCAGTTTTTAATGCCGGAACTGGTAGTGTAGTCCGCACGGATGGTTCCGTTCTTCTTGATGCGTCTATTCAGACCTGCGATGGTAGAATTGGCTTTGTCATTGCAATTGAAAATACTCCCAATCCCATTGAATTAGCGGCGGCACTTTTGGATGAGGAAGTAAACGGCCTTACCGGCAACGGTGCTAGAGAATGGGCAGACAGTATGGGATTTGAAAACTCAATAGTCCAAGGAAGATCTCCAACTGAAGGAATTGGAGATACTATAGGAGTTATAACTAGAGATAAAGATGGTTACATTGCATGTGCAACTAGCACCGGAGGATGTTCATATCGTCCACCTGGAAGAGTGGGGGACGTTCCTTTGCCTGGCTCAGGTTTCTGGGTCGAAAAAGGAATTTCTGTCGCTGCAACCGGCAATGGAGAAGAAATTACAAAGAATTTATTAAGTTACAAGGTATTAAATAAAATACATAATTCTAAACTTACGATGCCGGAAGGTATGTCTTGGGGACTAAATGAATTCATTGAAGACTCAATTTCAGTAGGACTAATCGCACTTGGCGATGAAGGAAAAGGATATGGAGTATCAAATACAGATATGCCCTGGTCTACTTGGACTGGCAATTTATAAATAATTCAAAGGGGATGTGCTTAAGGATGAACCTCCAGTCGCGGCATCAGAGATGATGTCATGTCAAACCTTGAGACCCGTATACAACAAATCGCTCAAGTACTTGGGCAATTAGATGACACACAAGTTCCTAGAAATATACGATCTTCTGCAAAAGAAGCAGTAGATAAGTGGCTGCTAAATAAAAATAAAGATATGGATATAAGATTGGGTATGACTGCTTCCACTTTAGATGATATTTTTAATGATCCGAATTTACCAGGGCATTACGGTCCTTTGTGTTTACAAATACAGACGGCATTAGAAACATTACTTGCTGAAGTACGTTAACATCAAAAATAATGAAATAATTAATATAGGCGTAATACGAGTCCTCGTTTGAGAAGATCGTGATAGAAAGACCCCATAAATGGACTAATTTGTCCTTTGCTAATATCGCAACAACGTCTGCTGCTGCTTATCAGGCTAATTTAGAATGGGCTCTTTCCTTAGCCAATGGCGGTGCAGCAGAGTTTGATGGAGATGCGGAAAAAAATGCTATGATTCCGCTTAGAAAATCTGCTGCCAATCTTTTAAATTGTAGTATCAAAGATATCTGTATTGGATCGAGTGCAACTGAAATACTTTGTTCATTAGCATGGTCAATAGCCCCTAAGAAGGGAGAAAATATTGTCTCAACTAAAGCATCTTTTCCTTCCACCGTATATCCTTGGACCAGAGTTTCATTAGAATTTGATTCAGAAATAAGGCTGGCTAACCACGATGAAAACTTTTACACCGATCCTTTAGAAATTTTGAAACTAATAGATAAAAATACCTCTGTAGTTACCTTGTCACATGTAGAATATGCGACAGGACAACGTTATGATCTTAATTTGTTTTCTGTCGCCGCGCACAAGGTAAATGCTCTCTTAATTATTGATGCTACCCAATCAATGGGCATTATCCCGATAGATTTGTTGGGGATAGACGCAATGGTTTCCTCGGGATATAAGTGGTTAAGGGGAAGTTTTGGGGCTGCCATTGGCTATATTTCTCCTAATCTACAGAATTCTCTAATTCCCGGACTTCTTGGTTTTAGGAGCCATAACCAAATATGGGATATGAAATCAGAAAGGTTCGAACTACCTGATGATGCAAGCCGTTTTGAATTTTCTACAATTAATTTCGGAACCGCTCTCGGTTTAGCAAAGTCCGTAGATGAAATCAATGAACTTGGTATAGATGATGTTTGGAAACACAGCCTTAAATTAACTAATTTAATTATCTTAGAATGTAAAAAAAATAAATTAGATATAATTTCTCCATTACGTAATAATGAAAGAAGCGGCATAATAAGTATTGGTTTACCTTCCAATTTCAATTCTAATGAAATAGTAGCTAGTTTGCAGGAAAAGTACGGAATCTTAGTAACAAGTCGTTCAGGATTTATACGGATTTCCCCTCATATAGATAATGATGAAAGAGAAATAAAATATTTTTTCACCTGTTTAATGAAAATTTTAGATTCCAAGATGTGGTGAAATTATAAATCCTGCTACTGTAAACATTATTCCCGCAATTGACATATCAATTATCCTCCAAGACTTGGGATTATTCAGGACTGGCGACATAAGTCTAGCTCCGTAACCTAAGGAGAAGAAGAAAATAAAAGATGCGGTTGCTGCACCAATCCCGAATATAATTTGCTCATTCCCCGAGTACCTGCTAGATGCTCCGCCGATTAGAAGCAAGGTATCAAAATAAACATGAGGATTTAGATAAGTAAATGCTAAACCTGCTAGTATGGTGCTTTTAACATCACTAAGACCATCTTCATCAATCTCCATCCCTACTGGATATAGTGCAGATTTGATTCTCATAATGCCATAGGCTATCAAAAATAATGACGCCATAATTGCAATCCATATCTGTATTTCCTCAATCTCAGATATAAAAGAACCGACACCAAGAACGCCAGCACCAATCAATAGTGCATCAGAAAGGGCACAAACTAAACAAGAAATAAACACATGTTTTTTCATCAACCCTTGTCTAAGTACGAAAACATTCTGAGGACCTAAAGCAAAAATTAATGTTATACTTATTAGAAAACCTTCGAGCCAAACAGACTCTAAAGACAAATCACGTCGACCTTCTTTCTACTGCCTTTGGCCTTAGTTTATTATAGCCACACTTTCTACAACTTCTTGGTTTTGTACCACGATGAGTTGCTGAGCAATTCATACAAACCCACTTCTTCAGAAGCCTCTCTTCTGCAACTGGATGCCTAGTAGCCATATTAACCGCGGGACTGTAAGTCCTTCATAATCGCTTCCCATAAATAATGCCCATCTAATTATAGACAATGGGTAAGAAAGCATTGGCAGCATCTTCACAAGCATTTGCAACATCATCTAATCTCTGTAAGACTCTATACATATGCACTGCTCCTAAAGGGTCATCACTGCCGAATTTAAATACAAAACCAGCCGCTTTACTTTCCATTAAATCTGCTTCATGTTCTGCAAGATTTACTCTTTGGATAAATCTTCTTAATTCGTCCCTATCCGCCTTTGTATGACCAGAAAGAGTTAAATTTCGTAAATGTAATACAGTATCTTCATACATTGATGCAGTCTTTTTGACAGATTCTGCCATTTCCATAACCATTTTTCTAGCCTTCTCATTTTCATATAAGGTTCTAAATGATAATTGCTCTGCGACATTTTGAGCATAGTCTGCAATTCTATCTTGACGCCCCAACATATAGATAAATTCATCACTATCTATTAATAACTTCCATTTACCTTCACCAACTTTTTCTCGGAGAATATTTTTTAACTCATCTGCCTTTAATTCTGAAGCTATTGTTTTCTTTATTTCCTCAGACGGGTCTTCACCATTTGTTGCCTTAGATACTGCAGTAAGCATATGTTCAACAGTTTCTTCGACGATTACGGCATGAGAATGAAATAATTCGAAAATAGTTGGCATCGAATCTTTATTTCCTCCGGCTTCGGCTAATGCATCCTCAACATAGACTTCATTATCCCTAGTTCTCCACATCACATAGCCAACAAGTAGGAATGCAATTGGCAATACTACAATTAATTTCAGCGGATCAGATCCCATCGCCATGTAAATCGTAACCGATCCAAAGGCAGCAGCGGGTAAACTTGCGACCCATGATGCAGCAATCTTTCCGAAGACTCTGAAATCTACATTTTTTGCTCCTCCTGCCAATCCTACTCCGACTACGCTTCCAACTAATGTGTGCGTAGTAGAAACAGGAACTGCCAAAAACGGCATCGAAAATATCAGTATCGTTGTTGCTGCACCAAATTCTGCTGCGAAACCACGAGTTGGAGTTATGTCAGTAATTTTTGTTCCAATTGTTTCCATTACTCTCCAACCCCAAGTCATTACTCCTATCGCTATGCCAGCTGATCCCAACAGGACAAGCCATAATGGGACATCCACTTTGGAAGATAGTTCACCGCCACTCGATAAAATATCATAAACAGCCGCCATAGGGCCGATTGCATTGGATCTATCATTTGCACCATGGGCAAATGCTACATACGCCGCAGTAATAATTTGTAGCCAAACAAATATTTTCTCCACGCCTTGAAATCCGTCATCTTGTCGTTTAAATTCATAATTTCTTAATACAAACCATAATACTGAGGAAGCAACTAAACCAATTAATGCTGATATGATTAAGGAATTAATTGGAAACCAAGCATTTTCAGCCATCGGATTAAATACTCCATTCTCTTTTACTGGTAACCAATCATATTTATTTTCAATCCATCCATTTGATGCTGCTTTAGAAATAAATCCCTTTAATGCCTTAAATTGAAGTGCCAACCCCAAAGTGAAAAAAGTTGGAAATGCTAATATTGGGGCCAACCATCTTGATCTCGATATTGGATCATCCGATTCTAGGATTAATAATCTTATTATGGAGAATGTAAAAAATGCTAGTAGCCCACCCATTAATGGACTTGCAACCCAGGACATTACTACCTTACGAACAACTTCCCAATCTATCAGAGAAGCGCTATGTTGAACTTCGAGTACTAATCCAATGCCAACAATTCCTCCAATTATTGAATGAGTTGTAGAAACAGGTAATCCAAATCTAGTTGCTATAGTTAACCAAACTGCTGCAGCCATCATGGCAGAAATGAAACCATACATCAAATCATTAGCAAAATCATCAGTAACAGTTTCAAAATCTACGGTTAGTATGCCCTTACGAACCGTATCTGTAACGGCGTCTCCAGCAAAAAATGCACCACAGAATTCGAATATTGCCGCTATAATTACTGCTTGCTTCAAAGTTAGAGCCTTCGAACCAACCGAAGTACCCATTGCATTAGCAACATCATTAGCTCCTATGTTCCATGCCATGTAAGCACAAACCATTACAGAAAGAATTAGTACAACAGTCATTATGGGTTCCATAATCTGTATACGATACATATCTCGTTTATCAATATTAAATTATATAATCTATATAGTTAATGTAAAAAACGTGATACTGCGACTAATATATAATTATATATATGACAATACCTTCGTACTATTTGTGTCAGTTAAGGGTGGGCCAAACTCTGAGGTAAGAAAAATTCAGCTTACTGGAGGTTCATCCTATATAGTCAGTCTTCCTAAAAAATGGATTACTGAGCATGGATTGGAGGCTAAAGATGAAGTAAGAATTGAATGGCGTCCATCAGGTACTCTAAGGGTTATTGCAGATGCGTCAAAAGTTGTTAGAAACAGGATGGTTGAAATAAATTGTAGAGAAATACCTGATCATATGATTTTCGATCATTTAGTCGCGGCTTATTTATCCGGTGCAAATAAGATTATTATCTATTCAAAAAATGATTTTTCCAGGAAACAGAGTAAAATCTTTCGTAATTTCATCAAGTCAACTAGAGGTTTAGAGATTGCGAATGACCAAGGAAATAAGTTGGAAATGATTAGTTTATTGAATCCTTCAGAAATGCCATTATATTCTAGTATAAATAGAATGTATTTGTTGATTTCAAGACAAGTAATAGATTTTTCAGACGTACTAATTGGAGGTGATTTAGACATTCTAGAAGATTCAGCAGAAAGGGAAGCTGAAGTTGACGCATTAAGGCTTCTTTTGGAAAGGCAGGTAGGGCAAATTCTAGAGTTTTCTACTATTGAAGATTCTCTCGGGACATCGAGATGGGAGGCTTCTGAATTATGCAAGTTGGTTAGAACTCTAGAAAGAATGGGTGATCATAGTTTTGCTTTATGCGATTTAGCTAATTCTTACAAGTTCCCTAAATCAATCAGCATGACTTCTCTGCCGATTTCAGTAATACCTATCTGGCAAATGTCAATAAAGCTACTGATTTCTAATCTTAGAAAAAGAAAAATCTCAGAAATACATACAGCAAAATCTCAACTCATCTCAGCGCAAAAAGATTTATTGCAATACGAAGAAGAACTGAGATCTAGTATTATCGATATTCAAGACGCATTATTTTTAGATAGAGTATCTGAGTCATTAAGGAGAATTTGTGCTTATTCAATTAATATGGCTGAAATTTTAATGAACATCCAAACTCATAGAGATTCCAAACAAACATACCATAATCAAAATTAATCCTAATTTTTTTTTAAAAAAAACCACAACATAATATGCTATGCGGTTCAGGGTTATATATCCATTAATTGATAATTGGTTGGAGTTTTAATATGTCAAAATCTGGAATATTGATTGCAGTTGAAGGAATGGATGGCTCTGGAAAGAGTACACAAGCAAAACTACTTTATCACTGGCTACGAGCAAAAGGACTTCCAGTTTATCACACCGAATGGAACTCTAGTAAAATTGTAAAACAAGCTACAAAATTGGGTAAAAATGAACAAAGACTTTCACCAATTACATTCCATCTTATCCATGCCGCTGATTTCGCAGATAGGTGGGCAAAGCAAATAGAGCCAGTATTGAAAATTGGAGGGATAGTGATATGTGATCGATATAAATATACTGCAATGGCAAGAGATGGATCTAGAGGTGTTCCACTAGATAAAATAGAAAAAACCTACTCCTTTGCCAGAGAGCCCGATTTGACAATATACTTTGATGTGCCAGTAGATGTCAGCTATGAAAGAATTGCAAAAGGAAGGCCAAATCTAAAATTTTATGAGGCAGGAATGGATATGAATTGGTCTCAAGATATATTTGAATCATATCGTATTTTCCAATCAAAGGTTTCTGAAATATACAACTTACTTGTTCGAGAGCAAAGAATAGAGCGTTTAGATGCAACAGGAACCGTCCCCGAAGTCCAAAAAAGAACAAGAGTTTTATTTGAAAATAAAATAGATTTATCTGAAATATTTGTCATAGATCATGCTGATAGACTAGCAGAAAACCTGAGTAAATCAGATATAGACTGGTTAAGCTATCGCCAAGGAGTTGAATAATTGAAATATCCAGGAAAATTAATTGTGATAGAAGGTCCCGATCAAGTCGGTCGAAGCCTCCATGCAAGATTATTATCTGCAAGACTCGAAGCCCACGGCGTAGCAACTCACAATATAGGATTAGCACGTTCAAAATTGATGGGAGAATTATTAAAATCACACACAAGTGATATCCATCAATTAAATTGGCGAACTAGGGCGTTGCTGTATGCAACAGATTTACATGATCAAATTAATAATGATATCCAGCCGCTACTCAATGCAGGTTTTGTCATCATCGCTGATAGATATGATATTACTCCAACAATCAGGGAAAAAGTAAGAGGGGGCGACTCAAAATGGATAAGGGAACTATACTCTGACGTACCTGTACCTGATTCTGTATTAATCCTTCATTGCGGCCCTAGAAGATTATTAAACAGAATAATGTTTGGTGAAAAATTAGAAACATTAAATCATTTTGAATCAGGCATGGATTTAGCATTATCAACTTCAATTACTTCTTCATTTCTTTCATATCAAAAATTAATGAGGAATGAATTTGAAATCATGGGTTCAGAATTAGGTGCAATCATGATTCCAACCAGAGGAACCGTGGAAACCGTACATGATGACATATGGAATCAAATTCAACCAATAATTGGCGACTTGTGCCAACCAATTAATTAATATAATTCATAATTGTAACGATTAATTCTGCTTGTGTCAGGTAAATCAATAATCCTACTCCAGCAAATATCATCATCCAAGAACCAATATTCTTAATCATTAATGATGATTTTCTCAATATTCCTATCATGCCCTTTTTCCCAAAGCCAACTAGTACTACAACAGTTATCATAAGTGAAGTGACCGATATTATTAATCCCATAATGCCCGAAATAAAAGCCTCCTGACTTATGGTGATTAACCATGCCATGAATGGAAAAACTGCGGCAGCAGTACAATCCACAGATGCCGCAGAATAACCAATTCCCCATAGATACATATTCCTTCGAGGAGTAAATACTTGATCACGTTCTGAATTTTGATATTTATCCAATACTTTTTGTAATTTTGATAATATATTTGAATTCCACCCAAGGAGCATAAAAAAACCAAGAGTCGTCAATATCAATGCAACAAATACGGCAACTTCATGTAAAAATCCAGATATATTAAAAATCCCATTTAGGCCGAATATGATCACTCCAATTACAAGGAAAAATGTTAATTGCCCTAATGCTGCAAACCCTCCTACTTCAAAGGAATTAGGAATTCTTCCGGATAATTTACCATTATTAATTAACTCATCTTCTCTTAGGCTTAAATTTAGATAATAGGTAATAAAAGATGGCAATACTGGAAACGCACATGGGCTAAAATACACTAATATACCTATAAATAATCCTATTAGAAATACTCCAATAACCGAATCATCACTTTTAGATAAGCCAAAACGTAATTCTTCAGCTTGACCAATATTAGCTAATTCTACAGCAGAATCCAAAGATTTCCACTGATCCAATGGGAATCCAGTATTCTCTCGGGCAACAGCAAATCCTTCATGATCAATAACCAAAACATATGGTGGTAATCTGACATTATAGTACTCCAAAATATCGCCCCGCGCCTCGTCTAATATTATGGCATCTGAACTACCATTAGCTACAGTCCAACGCATGAATTTATCCGAATTTTCATGCCCAAATGTTTTATTTATTTGGTCAAATGTCTCGAGAGAATACCATGAGGCAATTGATATAACTATTACTGGATATTGACCGTTCAAACTATTCCAATTATCTAATTCTTGATCTATATGCTCTTGGACTAAGTGGCAATTACTACAATCTATGGCCATGAAATCTAATACTACTACATTTCCTCGAAGATCTGATAGTTTTATTATCCCGTCTCCGTCTTTATCTATGATGTCATCGATGCCCGTTCGATTCATCGTAGCAACTTCAAAATCTGGAGTTGTTTGAACACTTTCAGAAATTCCATATGTTGATGTTGATAAATTGAATAATGATAGTGAAGAGTATCCAATGATACTGAATAATACTAATGCAATAAAAAATGATTTCCAAGTATCATTATGTTTCAATATACTGAAGTCCAGTTCATTGATCACGCTAACTCCATCGAGCCTCTACTTTTGATTACTGTGAAGGATATTATTCCCATCCAACTTCCTTCGCTATTTCTTCAGCACCCCTAGCAGATATAATTTCAAGGACTGGCTCATAAATTCTCCATGCAATAACTCCTACTATTAATCCAGTAAATAAATCAAACATATAGTGTTGCTTTGTTGTTAAAATACTGACACATAATAACACCCATTCAATCCAAAGGGCTACTAAAAATAGATAAGAAAATTTATTTTCTGAGTAATTATTCTTTATCCAGTACGTCATTAATCGTGCTAAGCAATATGAATGAACAATATGTAAACTGGGCCATGCGTTCCATGGTTTATCAGAAGTATGTATAAACTCAAAAAGTAAAACTTCTAAATTATTCATAGAATCCCAGTTAATTGCATCTCTCATATCGATTTCAGCAGGAAAGATCAGAAAGAAAACTACACAAATTATATTTGCAAGAATCAACATCTGCATCGCGCTAATAAGCTCCATTCTTCCCTTGTCATTTCTTGGTGCCAATAGTAATGTTACTGGATAAAATAAATATAATGCAGCATAGGGAATTATCATCCAATTTATTACTGGTATAGATCTATCATATGAGTTCTCAGGAAATGTTTTGAAAGTATCTTCTAGATACAGATTAGCAATATTATTTGATCCAAAATATGGTACGGCAATAAATATTGCTCCAAATATAAAAATTTCTAAAATAAACCAATTTCCAGAAAAATTATTCCGTCTTTTCCAGGTATAATGCCAGAATCTTTTCCAAGGCATCATCAATTTAGATGTCAAGCCCGCACTATTCACTCCTATACCTAATAGTTGGCATATATGAGATTAATTACTTAATTCATTATTATCGGTTCGTAAATGAATTATTCTATCTGCTATTTTGTTAGCAATATTTGAATCGTGGGTGACATATATCGCAGATATATCTAAATTTTTAAGTAAAATTTTTACTTCTTCTGCTAATTCTTCTTTAATGGCTGCATCAAGACTTGAGAAAGGCTCATCCAGCAATATCATTTTCGGCCTAGCAATCAATGATCTAGCCAAAGCAACCCTTTGAGCCTCTCCTCCTGACAATGTTTGAATTTTACGTTTTTCGAAACCCTTTAGCCCTACCAAATCTAACATATTAGAAATTTCTATTATTTCAAATCCCGGAGGTAAGCCGAATTTCAGATTGCCATATACATTAAGATGTGGAAATAATGCTAAATTTTGAAAAACCATTCCTATTCCTCTCTTTTCCGGAGGAATATTTTTTAAATTTTGACCATTAAAGATTATTTCTCCAGAATTAGGTTTTTCCAGACCAGATATTATTTTTAATAATGTAGATTTTCCTGAGCCCGAAGGCCCGAGTAATGCAACAATTTCACCAGTATTCACTTTAAGATTGAAATTTATCAATAATTTATCTGAATATGTTTTATTAATTTTTTCGCATATTAGCATTAAAACTCTCCTCCGCCACCAACGGGCCTAAACCTCTCTACACACATAAACAATATTAATGTCATTAAAAGCAAAACTGTACCTGCAGAGTTAGCTGCAGACCTAACGACTGGATCGAACCCTGGACGACTGAGTATGTCTCCAATCATAACTGGTAGGGTCGTAAATTCCGTAAATCTAAGAACGACCCATGATGCCCCAAACTCACCTAATGATATAGCAAATACTAAACTCGAAGAAACTAAAATCGAGGGAATCAACATTGGAATCTTTATTTTATATATTCTCTCAAGATGTCCCGCCCCGAGTAGTGCCGCAGACATTTCATAATCGGGATTAAGATTACGAAATGCAGGTAATAAAACTCTAACTACAAATGGAGTAGTCAACATTAAATGGCCATAAATTGGTATCCACCACGACCTCACTATCTCTGGATCAGTTCTTATTATTCCGACCAAAACTCCTAGCCCCACCATAACTGCAGATAAGGCGAGAGGTAGCATTACAATCACATCTAAAATTATTGCATATGTTGTATTCCCACTTCTTTCTAATTCATTTATGGTATCTGAAAGTATAAATCCTATCGGCAAAGCAATTAAAACAGTAATAATGGCATATTTAATCGATGAAAAGACTGCCTGATACATATTTGTTGGTGAATGAGTACCTCCAAAAGCTGCACTCCAACCTCTTGTTGACCATGCCATTTCATCGCCATTTCTAATAAAAAATGAAGATGAAATTAATGATAATAAAGGCAGTATAATTAAGATTAACATGATTAATATATAGATCCCCCGTATACTAAAGAATGATTTTTCAATTCTCTTATCATCTAGACTTGAAATGTGATGACTAAATGATTTTGATTGTAGTTTTGATGATATTGCCAAAGCTATAATTATTACAGCCAATTGAATGCTCGATGAAGCAAGGATAATTTCGGAAGGAACTCTTCCCAAGGCCGGAATGTCAACTCCAGCCCACTCTGCCTGATTAGACATTACTACTTCCAAATTTCTCTTACTAGGAATTAAAAATTTCACCAATGCAAAAGATGTGAATGAAAAAATGAAGATTAAAGACGCAGATGCTATGATATTTGGCCAAAGAAGGGGCCACCAAAGATTTTTTAATCTCCTAAATTTAGTATTTCCTTTTGGTAGAAGTGATGCAGATTCTTCATAAGAAGAATCAATAGTCGAAAGAATGGGCTCACAAAATCTTATAACTAACGCTAAATTAAACCACGCATGCGAGAATAGTAGTGCATAGAGTCTTAATTGCTGAGAATCATTAATTCCTAGATATAATTCAAACCAATCTAAAAGTGATAAAAAACCCATTGCAACTAATATGGATGGCATAACAAAAGGTACAGTAAATATACTTCTAAGTAAATTACTATATTTCCATTTATATCTACCTAAATTCCAAGCCAATGGGACTCCTAGTATTAAAGTTAAAATTGTAGAGTAAGATGCAATTAAAAATGTAAATTGCATAGATCCTTGTGTTTGAAATCTGTTATCAAAATCCATTATTGTCTCAAATACATTTCTTTCCGCAATAAAATCAAGCTGTTGAAAAGCAATAATTGGTGGCCCAATAACAAGGGCAGACCAAATTAGAATAATTAATATTTTTAATCGCATACAATATACTCAAACCATTGCGGTATCCCATTCATCTAACCAATTTACGATATTATCATTAATTTCTGAAATTTCAATTTCGCAATCAACAGGCACTACTGAGTGCCACCTATATCCCGAATCTTCAATTATATCTCCTCCAATTATGGCTGGATACATCCAATTTATAGTTGACATTTGAGAATTTATCTCATTAGAAACTAACCAATCTACAAATATATTTGCAGATACTTGTTCATCGGTTCCTTTAAGCATAGAAATATATTCAATCTGTGAAAATGAGGCTCCATTTATATTCAAAGCCACTGAAGTTGTCCAATTATCTCCATAATAAGCCTCAACTCCTGGTGAGTGACAATATGAAACAACTGCATGCGCATCTCCTATGAAACCATCTCCCCATTGGCCATAACCTCCTGAGTAGTGTGATTCATATGCTGTTGTCCAACTATCTGTAATTATCACGTCATTATCTTTCATATTACTCCACCAATCTATATAATTGGTAAGTTCGTCTTCATCATTATTAAAATAATCAACCGTTGAAATGAAGAACGCTCTTCCAGGACTACTTGTCCTCGGATTCTCTATTGCAATCTTTCCATTCCAGTCGGGGCTAGTAAAATCCCATAAAGAAGTTGGTATACTTATATTTTCACCATCGACATATGTGGAATCATAATTAATACAAACACTTCCAACATCCATTGGAATTGCTAAATTACCATCATAAGATGCGAGTGCCCGGCCTGAAAATATTTCTCTGTTTGTATCTAATTCTTCAAATATATCTGCTTCCAATGCTGTTCCAAGATATGAATTATCTATTCCTACTGATAAGTCGAATAAACCAGTTCCCTTTGTTTGTATAGCCATTGAGAGAACGCCTCCTGCATCTCCGGACCTTGTTATCTCAATATTAATTCCAGTATCATTTGTAAATTGATTTAGTAAATCTTGACTCATCCCAAATGCATCATAAGAAATAATATTTAATGTTATATTCTCTTCGCTCTCATTATCTCTCAAACATCCCGAAAGTACTGAAGAAGTAACAATTATACACAATGTTATAGTTTTTATCATTTTTATTTTTATCATATTAATATTCTCCATTTTTTTCAAAAATTTTATGTTTGACATATTGATATTAGTTGATTGACCATTTTAGGCAAATCTTCAACAGTGTCTGATGCTAAATACAGGCTAGGTTCCCAACCGAAATCACCCCTGTCAATTAAGATATTAGCATTTTTACCAGGTTTACCTTTTGGCGCATCAGATATTTCAAGTCCTAATTTATTTGATAAATCTCTTATTATTATATTATTAGGTAGTTTTAAATTAATTATTACACTAGCATTAGAGCCTTTACTACGCAGCGACATTAACACTTCGGATAGGTGCTTACTTGCTCCAATTTGAGGAGGTACTTGTTGGAGAACTTTACCCTTAGATAGCCTCAACCTACCAGGGAAGGCTAATACTTCTGAATTTTCTTTAACATTTTTCGAACATGCTGCAATATTTATTCCAACTGCAGGAATTAGTTCTTCTGGTAATTTTGAAAACAGTCTAATCATTCTGGACATAGAATTGATCAAATGATTATTTACAGAATTACTTCCCTGACCGATCATCGATAAGGAGATTTGTTCCTTTTCTTCACCAATACTTATTTCAAATGATATATTTTTTGGGACACCCTTCTTAGATAACTGTGAAGATAAAAAAATTGCTATATTATCAATTCCTTGATTATCGCCGACAGAACTTAACTCAACAGTCGGCTTTTCTTTCCATCTACTGATGGTACTTTGAGTTGTTCCAAGAACGTTCGCTATCTGGTCCTGCTGCCAACCATTTTTTGATAATTCTAATGCAATTTGGGAATGCAAACGAACTTGCCAAAATTGCGCGTTCACACCCAGCATGTTGTGTGCAATATCAAGTATTATATCAATATGCATATTAATATGCAATATGTATAATCAATTTAAAAATGAATATTTCCAGTCCTGTGGAATATCTATTGTCCTTTTTATTGATCGTGGACTAACCCATCTCAGTAGGTTTAATGGCCCTCCAGCTTTATCGTTCGTGCCGCTAGCTCTAGCGCCGCCAAATGGTTGTTGGGCCACAACTGCGCCTGTTGGTTTATCATTAATATAAAAATTCCCTGCTGTGAATCTCAGATAATTAAATGCTTTCTGTATATCTTCTTCTTGATTCGCAAAAATAGATCCTGTAAGCGCGTAAGGTGAAGATTCATCACATATTTTCAATACACTATCAAAATCTTCATCTTCATAAACAAAAATCGTCAAAACTGGGCCAAATATTTCCTCTACCATGGTTTCGGACAATGGATCCGATGTGACTATTACAGTCGGCTCTATAAACCAACCAATTTCATCTGAATAATTACCTCCTACTATGATTTTACTTGATTTTGATTCTTTAGCCCTATCAATATACCCAGCTATTTTTGTAAAAGAACGCTCATCTATTACTGCAGTCATAAAATTAGTGAAATCCAATGCATCTCCCATTTTTATTTTCTTAATTTCATTGCATAAATCTTCTGAAATGGAATCCCAAACGCTATCTGGAATATATGCTCTACTTGATGCAGAACATTTTTGACCCTGATACTCGAAAGAACCACGAAGTAATGCAACTAATAATCCCTGATGATCACAATCCTTGTGCGCGACTATGAAGTCTTTACCTCCGGTTTCTCCCACAATCCTTGGGTATGAGCGTAGTAAGGGCAATGCTGTTCCAATTTCTTGCCACAATCCTTGAAATGTGGCTGTTGATCCAGTAAAGTGCAGTCCTGCAAAATCAGGATTCGATAGAGCCGCTTTTGTAATTTCTTCTCCAGACCCGGGAACAAAATTTATCACGCCTGCCGGTAATCCCGCTTCCATCATTAATTCCATCAGTATATAATTTGAATAATATGAATTACGACTTGGTTTCCAAACTGAGGTACATCCAACAATTGCAGGAGCGCTAGGGAGGTTTGCTGCAATACTTGTGAAGTTGAATGGAGTAATGGATAAAACAAAACCTTCTAATGGCCTTATTTCAGTGGAATTCTTAACTCCTGGGGGAGATACTAATGGTTGTAAATAGTCATGAAAACCTCGTGCATAATGGCAATTAAATCTCCAAAAATCAATTAGTTCACAAGCTGAATCTATCTCTGCCTGAAATGCCGTTTTAGACTGATTTAGCATTGTCGAAGCATTCACCTTCATCCTCCAGTCTCCTGCCAACAAGTCAGCACATTTTTCAAATATAGCACAACGGCCCTCTAGGCCCAAATCTATCCACTCTTTTTGAGCAGCAACTGCAGCAGTACATGCAGCTTCCATTTCATTCCTTGTTGCCAAGTGAACTTTAGCAATAATGTGTTTATGATTATGTGGAATTATTTGATTAACTGTATTTCCAGTAAATATTTTTTCCCCATTTATTATACAAGGTATCTCAATCACTTCGCCCATTTGTTTCTTTAATTCAATTTCAATCGAAAGACGTTCATCAGAACCAGGCGCATATCCAAGTATAGGTTCGTTGATTGGCTGACCACTCATATATCGCGGAAGGTAAACTTATCTATATCCTTACGCACTAATTAGTTATTATGACCAAGCATCAGGTTCATCTTTCTTATGCTTCTTTCCTATCTTGTAACATGCTTTACAGAGAGTCACTCTTCTAGAATCATTTGAAATTCCCGAATCTCCCCAAACATCTACAGCCCAGTCATAGGCCTTCTTTCTACCACCGATTTTTTTATCAGCCCAATTTGTACAACCTGCAACGTCGCATTTAATTTCTCCCACAAATTCCTCTTTCTTCCCTTTCTCGATTCTACCTGTGGAAACGGCATCTTCTTTCTTCTTACGGGCATTGGCTTTGAATCCCATATTTCTCCGACCTTGTTTATTGATTAGAACATTGCCTCGGTATCGGGTAAATCAAAAGGGCCATTTGTTGAAGCTATGGATGCCTTTCTGTCTGGGCCAACTCCTATGCTCACAATCGGTACTCCTGCCAAATATTCTATTCTTTTTATGTAATTTTTAATTTTATCTTCTAATACTTCGAAACCAAGCTTTCCTTTTCTCGAGCTATCTGCCATCTCTATCCACTCTTCATCAGATAATTCTCCAAATCCAGGATGAGTTTCGTAAATTGGTTTACATTTAGCTAAATCTGTACTAGTTGTTGGCATTATATGTAGTAATTTACCTTCCATCTCATACCCTATACAAATTTTTATTTCATCTAATCCTCCTAATACATCGAGTTTAGTAAGCACCAGTCCTGTGTAACCGTTTAGCCTATTACTTTCTTTGAGGGCTACTATGTCTAACCATCCTGTTCTCCTAGGTCTCCCTGTTGTTGTTCCAAATTCATTTCCAACTGTGGCCATATGTTTTCCTGGACCATCATCAAGTGATAATTCCGAAGGAAAAGGACCATTCCCAACTCTTGTAGTGTATGCCTTTGTGATACCAAAACATTCCTTTACGTGCCCCGGATGAATACCTGCTCCATGAGTAGCATTAGCTCTGCATGTAACTGAAGATGTTACGAATGGATAGGTCCCCTGATCAATATCTAACATTGCACCTTGTGCCCCTTCTAATAGAACATTCTCTCCATTTTTTAATGCGAAATCAACCATTAAACCAGTCGGTTTAATCGAATCTCCATATCTGTCTTTTATCCATTTTAAATCTTTTTGTAATGACTCTAAATCTATTTTGACATCAACCTTAACAGATTCTAATTGTTTATTCATTCTCTCTACAATTATATTCAATTCTTCCTTATCTTTGATAATATTTTCAATATCTGCAAATCTGATGCCTACTCTTTCGATACGATCTCTGTAAGCAGGTCCTATTCCTCTTCCAGTAGTACCGACAACCTTGTCCGCACTGTCGTACAATCTATGGTAAGGAAGAATGATCGAGGCTCTTTCGCTAATGAATAAACGCTTCCCTTCTGGCCGTTCACCTGAAATTTCAAACCAACTTTCTAACTCCCTTTCTAAAACCCAGGGATCTATTACCATTCCATCTCCCAATATCATTGAACAATGCAATGAAGTAACTCCGGATGGTATTTGGTGAAGTTTTAGAGTTGTATCTCCAAAAACTACTGTATGACCTGCATTATTTCCTCCTTGGAATCTAACGGCCCAATTGGAATCTGCTGCAAGTTGGTCAATTGCCTTTCCTTTTCCTTCATCTCCCCATTGGGCTCCAAGTATTACAGTCGCAGGCACGTACAGTTCCCATGGCCGACGGTGTTTGAATACTTTGTAAGAAAATACAAATTAATGAGCAACTTTAGTAAATAATAATTAAGTATTTATTAGGAATATTTTAACTCAAATCTCTTCATAAAGTCTACTAATAATATTACGCTTTCCTTTGGAAGATAATTGTACATACTTGCTCGTATACCTCCTACACTCCTATGTCCTTTCAAACCTCCAAATCCTTCTTTCATAGACTCTAACAAAAATTTATCTTCTAATTCCTTATTCTTTAACCTCCAAGTCACATTCATCCTTGACCTTGATTCTTTAAATGCATGAGGGTGCCAAAAATCAGTCCTATCTAGTTCATTATAGAGAATATCGGACTTTTCCAGATTTCTTTTGATTGAACCCTCCATCCCTCCATTTTTTTCCAACCATGCAAATACTCTATTTAACACAAATATGCCAAATGTGTTTGGGGTATTAAACATTGATTCCTTAGTAGAATGTATTTGATAATCAAGCATCGTCGGAAGATCTTGACCAACTCTTGACATAGCCCACGGCGATAAGATAACCATAGTGACTCCGCTAGGACCTAAATTCTTTTGAGCACCTGCATACACTACATCATGCTTAGAAATATCTAACTCTACACCGGTAATATCCGAACTTGCGTCTACGACTAATGGCTTACCATTACTATTGGGTATCGAATGATATTGGGTACCATAAAGAGTATTATTAGAGGTGTAATGAAGATAAATCGAATCCTCTCTGACCATATAATCTTCAGAATTGGGCACACTTCTAAAACCATTTTCTTCATCACTCCAAACAGATTCTGCGTCCCCAATTCTTTTCGCCTCTTTTAGTGCTTTTTTCGACCATCCCCCAGTAACTAAAAAATCAGATTTTTCCCCCTCATTTAACAGATTTAATGCAGTCATATAAAACTGCAAAGAGGCACCACCTTGAAGGAATAGTACTTCATAATTTTCTGGTATTTTCAGAACTCTTCTGGCACTACTTTTAGCCTCATTTATAATTTCTTGAAAAACATCACTTCTATGAGATATTTCTAATAGTCCAAATCCACTATTGTATATGTTTGGTAGTGATGCCGCGACTTCCTTGACAACTTCTATTGGTAATACGGCTGGACCTGCTCCAAAATTATGAATTCTGCCCTCTTGTTCCATACCCATCGCACACTACAACAGGTCTTTGACTACATCGGAAGAATACTTCTTCAGGGGAGAGGTTCATTTCATATTGGCTCAACCGAAGCATGTGATTAACATCGGACTAGTGATGCTCCAGGGTGCAAGGCACGTCCATATCAGTGCCCTGCATGAAGCTTCATATAATTCTAAAATTGATGTTGATATCATAGAATTAAGAACCTCTGCCGATCTTGAGTCATCAAAAATTGATGGATTAATAATGCCCGGTGGCGAATCAACAACTATGCGTTTAATGGGTAATTCTGATATTTCAGGGCTAATGCCTCCCTTGCTGAAATTTATCCGTGAAAATCCGAAAATGCCAGTCATGGGTACATGTGCAGGAGCTATAATAATGGCCGATCCTCAAGACGGAAAAAGTCCCCTTGTTGATGCATCAATCAGTAGGAATGCATATGGCCGCCAGACAAATTCATTTGAAGCAATGATATACTCTTCATTATTAAAAAGAAGTTTCCCAGGAATTTTCATAAGGGCCCCAAAATTTCAATCCATTGGTAATGATACTTATGCAATAGCGAACTATGATGAACAAATAGTTGGAGTAAAAAAAACGAATAGGATAGCATTATCATTCCATCCAGAATTATCACAGGATACGGGATTTCATCAATGGATATTGGAACAAGCCAAGACATATGCAGGGGTAACAAAATGATCCACCAACTAAGATTACCACAAGTTCCAACGCTACATGAAGCGCCCGAAATTACAGATACCGAAGGTTGTCTACAATGCCAATTGGGCAGTAAATTAGTATTATTCATTACAGGGCATTGCCATTGGCAGTGTGATTATTGTCCCCTCTCTGAAACTAGGAGAGAGATAGATTGGATGTATGCAAACGAGCGAAAGTGCGAAAACTTCGACGAGGTAATAGAAGAAGCAAAAGCGATGCGTGCTACGGGTGCAGGCATTACGGGAGGAGATCCTCTGATGGCCAGGGAGCGGACTATAGAGGGAATTAGAAGACTCAAGGATGAATTTGGTCCGAATTTTCATTTACATATGTATACTAGTATTCCTTTCAATGTTAAGTATGCAAAAGATTTTGCAGACGCAGGTCTAGATGAAATAAGGTTTCATTTTCTCAAATTAGATGCTGCAAAGTATAAGGAGACTATTACGGCATGCCATAAAGCTGGAATTCTAACTGGAGTAGAGTTACCTTGTGAACCTGATAAAGAATCAGAATTACTAAATTTATTGGATGAATTGAGAACTTTTGATATATCATTTATGAATGTAAATGAATTGGAAATAACTGTTGGAAATCACGGTAATATGGAATTAAGAGGATTTAATCTTTCATCAGGAATAACAGCAGGCGCTAATGGTTCGGCAGAATTAGCTACAATGATGAGGAATAGAATCAATTCAGCAGAAATTGGAATACCTGATCCAATTGATAATTTAATCAGGAAACCATATGGTTATAGTCTAAAATTTTGTACCGCTGTTTACAAGGACGCTGGACAACTTCGACGACGCTTCCTCCGTCGTGGTGAGGCAACCATTGCTCCTCATGAAACATTGACAGAAGACGGTACCTTAATTTTCGGTGCGATTTATTCCGTAGAGGATGAACAAGAATCTTGGATTTCAGAAATAATGGATGAGACCAATTTACCACGAAGATTTTTATTCTGGGACAAAGAAAACTCCAGGATAGAACTGCCCTTAATTGTTGCAGAGTCAATAGCAGGAGAAGTAGAAGCTCCAGTATCACTAGTTGAAGTTTTACCGACCTTTGAAAGAATTGAAATGTCAATAATTTGGCTGAATGAATTCCCAAGATAAGATATTTTTTGAACACATTCATAGAGTTTAACACATGAAGGGATTATATTGCCGGTCAGAAAAGCCAACTTAGAAAATTCGAAAGTTAGCCCATTTCGTAGATTGTCAGCGTCACAAGTTATTGCATGGAATAATTGTCCAAGATTGTGGTACTATGGTTGGAGAGAACGTCTAAAATCTCCACTTCCACCACAAATTATCAGAGGCAATGCAGTTGAAGAATGTATTTGCAGAGTATTAAGAGATTCTCCAGTCTTCTTATATCATGATTCTGATATAGACATGAAATCACCGTTACTCGAGGATGGTTCTCCCGCTTTAGATGATAATTCAGGATGGATTGGGCCAACTTTATTGCCATTACCCAGCACTAAATGGCCAAAAAATAGATTAGAATTAGATGAATGGTCCCAAGGAAGAGCCACATATCACTTCAACGGTTGTTGGGAGAGGGCTACTCATGAATGGGAATCCAATCCAAACAGAAAAGGAAACTCATCTGATATCGACCCAAAAGAGGGAATGTCCATGGTCCTATCTGGTTTGAAATTACACTTAGATGAATTGGAAAAGTGTGTTTCCGAAGGTGGAGGAAAAGATTTCCTAAAGTGGAGGAGAGGAAAAAATAGGAATATATGGCCCTCTCCAGATGGCTTCCCGAGAGTATTCGACATTCCAAATCCAGCTGTATCGAAGGGTAATATTTCATGGACTGAAGCGTGGGAATATGCTAGACCATGGTTTGTCGATCCGGACGCAAAATCTTTTTCACAAACTAGTTCTCATCCTGAGGAATGGTTCCAAGGCGAATATGATTTGGTATATCGATGGACAGGTAAACCAAATATTGTGGACTTAAAAGCATCTATAGGCAAGGGAGATAGATCTGCAGGATATCTTGAACAACTCCGTCTCTATGCATGGCTGTGGTGGGAAACGCACAATCGTCTAGAAGAAGTTGATAATCTTGAAATATGGTATCTCGGAACCGGAACCTCAAAGAAAGTCAAGACTCCTGATAAAGCAGAAATGATGAATTTAAGTATCGAATTAAAAGAATTATATGATTTAATTCATGCAAAAAATCCTGATATTTCAGATTGTCCACCATCTCCCTCTCCATTAAATATATTCAATGAAGGCGGAAATCCTGCAAATCCTCCAATCGATGATACTCCACAATCTAGGTGTAAAAAATGCGAGGTCAAGGCTGTATGTGAAGGTAGTGATTATGAGAATAATCTTCCTAATATGGATAGAATAGAACGTTTTGGGCATGCATGGCCTGTGACTCCATTGGGTGATTTGAAAACTAGATTCACGGTAATGGGAGAAGTAATTCATTTGAAAGGTCCTGAATTTGGTAATAATAATTCCATAGTTTTATCTTTCACCCTTCAAAATGGCTATGATCGTGCTTCAGTGAGATCACATAGAAATGGAGGCCCAACAAGAGTATCTCGTCAAATTTCTGAGGGAGTTTGGGTCCGTATTGATAATGCCCTTGCATCATTATGGAAAGGTCAATTAGTGATAGACATGGATGAAATATCAAAATTATCAGTTGTAAAAGAATCTTCTGACCATTCGATTGTAGAAGTTGAAACGCGAGCGACTGTCGTCGGGAGAGTTTGGTCCATTAACGCATTTCCCGATGGTAAAGGCATTAGGAGGTGGGCAATATCCTTAGTGGATAAATCAGGATCAGGAGGGGCAGTTGCGTTTAAGCAATTTATTCCAAATTCTGCTGCTGCAATTCAAAGGGGTGATGAAATTGCTATTCTTAATGGAGAGTCCGGTGAATTCGCAGGTAGACCCCAAATAAGAATAGGGCCAGGTACTCGAGTTGTAATATTAAAAGACTCAGATGACTTAATTCCCTTTTAGTGAATTAAGGCGCCGAGAGAGGGATTTGAACCCCCGAGTCCAAAGGACAATGGATTTCGAATCCATCGCAATACCGGGCTATGCGATCTCGGCCTTATGTGGTCCAAACTTGGATTAGAAATAAGTCTGACTAGTACTTCGGAGGGCTATGAAGATACAAGTAACAAGCGAAGGTAAGATTTTAATCGTGGAATCCGAGACTCCCATAACAGTGAATGAAGTATTAAAGAAATTAGAGATTTCTCCTTCGACTGTACTCGCAGTCTTTGATGGAACCATTATTCCCCATACTTCTTTGATAGAATCTGATTTAAGTATTGAATTAGTAATTGTTTCTTCTGGTGGTTAAATTAATATAATTTCCTTTACAAATCTTATATTTCGTTGTTCTTCATTTTCTTCAAATGGATGAATTCCTATGTTGTCTTGATAACCTATTCTCCCAAAGCCCTCATTTTTGGAAATAACCGTTTCAGAAAAGTCATGGAGTGCGTGAGTATCACCTCCATCTTACCTATATCCTGTGATAATATGTAATGGCCCAGGATCTATAATTTCAAAATTTCATTACTAAATACCAATAATGATGTTGCTAAAATTATACTTCCAAATATTAGTAGTTTCCTGAATCTGGTTCCGAGGGTACGAAAATTGGAGAAGTAATCCATTATTTTGTAAATTTCTTCTGACGTGACCACTCCGGACCAAGATTTGTTATACAAAAGAAGGATTAGTAACCGTTAATTTTAATGAAAATTTGCAATCATAAATCACTAAGAAATCACTGTTTTGCTCTTTTTCTAGATGCTTTTCGTCGGCGGAGTTTCTTCTTTCTCCATTTCCAACGCTGCTGCCCTCGCTTCTTCCATGCACGAGAGCCACGCTTCATTCGGGCCGCCGACCTACTGTCCCTATATGATAGGTTCGTGCCTCAACTTTTTTTTTGTGGTGGGCAATACAGGATTCGAACCCGTGTCGCCGGCTTAGAAGGCCGGCATGATATCCAGACTACACTAATCGCCCTTGACCATTCGCGCTGGCATCTCTTTCATGAACCTAACACATGACATAGCATCATATTTATTTATTTTTGAAAAATCTTGCACACTTCGGACATCTTTTTGGCACACTGACTCTTCTTCTGTCCCAAGTATGCCCACATTCTCCACATATCCACTGTCTTTCAGGTAGTTTATCTAAAACCTGCTGCCTTAATTCTCTGAGAACTGCGGAATCTTTTAGTTTTGGTGCCGGTGCAATTTTATTTACCATTTCTCTATGCTTATCTGTGTGGTCAGTTAGGCCTGCAGCATGCAATAATTCATGAGCAAGAGTGTGATTAAATAATAACTCATCTAAAGATAATATTGGATTAAGGGCAATTATAATGGGTCCAGGTGACATCTTCAATCTCTTTCTTCTGAAAATTTCATTATGATCGTATTCAAATCTTGTAAATCCTAGTCGAGTCTCTTCTTTCTCTGCCCAAATCAATTTAACCTGACTCTCTAGAAAATCTATAAAAGGCGCTTTTGTATCTTTTAGTGTATTTTTTATAGAATTTATCATACCAGAAGGTACTTCAGGGTTTTTAGATACATCTATCATACGCTATAACTCCTTATATCCGTAGTCCATTCTACTTAAATGGTCACCGTTATAGGAACTCTTGACGGGCGTGTGGCGCAGCTTGGAAGCGCGCTTCCTTGGCATGGAAGAGGCCCCGAGTTCAAATCTCGGCACGTCCACCATATTTTGAATTATGTTCGGACATATTATAATTTTAAAAAAAGAATGTTTATGTTAAAAATTTAGATAGAGGTTTGGCTGTATTAGAAATAAATTAAATCAATCCTTTGTAGGATAAAGAGAACTTTCAATCCTTTGAAATTTTCTAAATGGTGGTATCAAAATACCAATTGTTGTTACTAAAACCATTGCCGATACAGCAATTATATACGTAAATAATACACTCGTATCTTCTATCAGAAATCCTCCAAATAGTGGTGCCAAAGGTATGAAAATTAATGAACATAAACTATCCAATGAATTTACCCTACCTCTCAAATATTGATCAACGCTATCTGATATCGATGTTCTCCATATTACAATCAACGATCCTCCCATGACTCCTTCGATAACAACAAAAATTAATATTAACCAATATGGTATAGGCATAGCCCACATCAGCATCGACCAAGATATCAATCCAATCAATATGTAGAAAACCATGCCTCTATATTTCTTAGGAATTGGATATATTCCCATTAAAGCAGAACCAATTAATGCCCCTAATGCTCCCAATGCCCCAAATATACCAAACATTATTGCTATTCCATTCTCAGAAATTCCCATCTCAATGCCCTTTGTAGTAACAATAAATGGAATTCCTATATCGATTGCTGAATTTCCAAAGTGCCATATCATAGCTATTATTAGCCCTGCAAATAACCATGGCTGTGTTTTAACAAAACCAATTGCTTCGAATATTTCTAACTTCATACTTCGATGTTCATTTTTACCCTTTATCTGAACCTCGGAGATCGTCCAAAGAATAATGCCACTTACCAAGAATGTGACTACATCTACCATAAAGCAAAATTCTATACCCCACTTTCCAACGAGAATTGAACCTATTAAGGGTCCAATTATCCAAGCTATCTGTGTGAAAACTCCTCTTATTGAATTAGCCTGCGCTAGTAACCTTTCTTCTACTAAATCAGGAATAAGGGCATTAACTGCTGGTATTGAGAAAGCAGATGCTCCTCCAACAAGAAACGCTGTAATTAGTAATGTATTGATGATGGGAGCCCCCATAAACATCATAATTGCGCTAACTGCTATTATTCCTGCTTCAACTAAATTTGCAATTAAAGCTACTGTTCTCCGGGGTAATCTATCAACAACCATGCCTGCATACATCAAAAGAGGTAGATGGCCTAGAAAATACGCAGTAAAAATTAATCCATAAGCCCGGGGCCCTCCAACCTGTGCCACAACCCAACTCATACTAATTATGAAAATAGAATTCCCAATAGTATTGATTCCATTTCCTATCATGAAGCGTCTAAATTCAGGGATAGCCCAAGCTTCCCTCATAGACATGCCACCGCCCAACCAATTTATGCCTTTGAATATGGTCTAAATAATTTGTTAAATTATTTTTTATTATTGAATTATCATTTGTTCATATAACTAAGATAAAATAAAAAACTGTAAATACAAATGAAAAAATTAATTTTAAATAACTTGACAATTGTCTAGTTTTATTCAATTTAAAAATTATTATAGTTAGTATTATATTAAAAATGTACTCAATCAAATATATAATAAACCTGAATATCATCGCAGTCTATATGATGAATAAAGCGAAACTCGAATATATATGGTTAGACGGATATTTCCCTACTCAAAATATGAGAAGTAAAACTATGATAATTGAAGATTTCAGTGGCGATTTAGAAGATTGTCCGACTTGGTGCTTTGACGGAAGCTCAACAAAACAAGCCGAAGGAAACTCCTCAGATTGTTTATTAAAGCCAGTTGCTATTTATCCAGACCCAATGAGATTGAATGGTTACTTAGTTATGAATGAAGTTTTAAATCCTGATTCTAGCCCTCACATATCAAATGGAAGATCTACGATAGATGATGATGATGATGATTTTTGGTTCGGTTTCGAACAAGAATATTTCATTATGGATGTCCAAACACAGTTACCTTTAGGATTCCCTTTGGGAGGGTACCCAGGCCCTCAAGGATTATATTATTGTTCAGTAGGTGGCAAGAATACGCATGGACGAGATTTTGTTGAAGAGCATGCAGACTTATGCTTGGATGCCGGAATAAACTTTGAAGGAATAAATCAAGAAGTTGCCTGCGGCCAATGGGAGTTTCAATTATTCGCCAAAGGAGCAAAAAAAGCTGGCGATGAATTGTGGATAGCCAGATATCTATTGGATAGATTAACTGAAAAATATGGATATTACATCGAATATCATCCTAAGCCAATTAAGGGAGACTGGAATGGCTCAGGAATGCATGCTAATTTTTCCGATACAAATTTAAGATCAAGTGGAAGTAAAGATATTTTTGATAAGGTATGTATGGCATTTGGAGAAAATATAAAGATGCATATGGATGTTTATGGGGCCCATAATGAATTAAGATTAACGGGCCTCCATGAGACTCAATCTATACATGAGTTCTCTTATGGTGTTTCTGACAGAGGTGCATCAATTAGAATACCAATCGGTACGGTCGAGGATGGTTGGAAAGGTAGGTTAGAAGATAGAAGGCCAGCATCAAATGCTGATCCTTATAAAATTGCATCTGTAATTGTAAAAACTACAAAATCTGCGTATTAATTATTGTGTAAAATTTCAATCACTTCATCGGCGCATCCCCAAGACAGCGTTACGCCTGATCCGCCATGACCATAATTATGAATGATTATTTTTTCTTCAATTGATTCTTTTTCAAGTCGTACCTCATTTCTGGAAGGTCGTAAGCCAACTGATACGCCAATGATTTTTTCTCTGTCCAATTCCGGCCATAATGACTCACATTTAATCAAAATATCTTCAGTGTCCTCTTCCCTAATTTCCATTGACCAATCATTTATCTGAGCAGTCCCTCCTAAAACTGTTACATCGTTTCTTGGTATGGTGTATGTCAGAGTTTCTGGTTGTTGATCATATCTCCCAATTCCGGGGTCTTGTTCGATGTACAGAACCTGCCCCCTTATCGGCGTTACCTGCAAATCTTTACACAGTTCTCTTGCTCCAAGTCCCACACAATTAATTATAATATTTTCATCTAAATCAGAGAAATTTATCAATTTTTTTTCTTTAAATTTACAATTCATTTTTGTTAATTCATTTTTCATCCATGGCATATAAAGATTCATTTGAATGACAGGAGCCTCAAATTCCCAACCAAAAACATAATCATTTACTAGCTCATCATTATTCAATATCCTAAATCCATTTATTCCTTGGGTCCATTCGTGAGGACTTATAATTTCTCTTAGAAATTCTCTTCCCTTTCTAATTGTAACTCCAGATTCTGGAAATTCTTCTGCTAATCTATATAATTCTGCATAAGTTTCTAAACCCCATCTGTTAGTTTTTTCTATCGGATATGATAAGAATGGATACCAAACCGCAGCGGCAACATCTGAAACAGTATTTGGACTGAATTTATCTGCATAAATTGTTACTTTATGATTATTTTGTAACAGCCTCATTGCAGAAGACATACCTGAAATTCCAGCGCCTATAACTCCGCATTCCATATGTTCCGTAATACTCACTAGTCCATAAGTAGACTACACAATTTACTTGAATGATATACCTTTTAGGTAATCTTGGTGGTATCATGCCAAAGGTAAAGAGGCCTAAAAAAGGATGGTTTCGAATATCGAAGAAACGTATATTTCGAGGACCATCAATAAAAGCAAGCGAAAAAGGCCTCCCACCATGTCCGGCCTGCAACTTATGGACAATGCAAAGAGATAACAAACGCAATGAATTATATTGCGGGTCCTGCGGTGCAATCCTTTGAAAACGGTAAATCCAATATGGTACAATAGTGTCGGAGGTACGCCACTGTGATGAAAAACCGCACCGGGCACATCAGGTGTCAAGAGTGATGGGCGATCTGAGTGGCACATGGAATTGAGACAATGTCAGGAGATAAGATAATTATCGATTCAATGAATAGGAAATTTAGAATACCTGCTCCAATAAGTTTAACAAATCCTCCTAATAATATACAATTTGCAAGAAAAAGTAAACCATGGAAAATTTATTTTGAAATGTTATCTACTGTTTTACCTGCCTTCTTTTTGTTATATACCTCATTATTTATCATAATTGGAATCATAAATTTTGATCCTTTAATGACTCTTTCTGGAGGATTTTGCAGTTTACCTCTCTTGATGATATTACTTCGTCTCCATAGGCCAAATTTAATCCATGTTCAGGTTGCAACGCCGGTTGATGATGGAAATTTCATACACTCACTACCTGGAGGAGGTTCGATTAATACTATAGTCAAAACACATTTCAAGAGATTTATAGTTAGGGATGACTCAGTTCTTGAGATGCCACCAAGTAAACAATTATGGATGCTTTTCTCGATAGTATTGGGTATTGGAATTCTTTCCTCATTTATTTTTCTCTCTCAAAATTCTCAAGATATAGGATTAATTCTTTTTGTGATTGTAGCCCTGCCACTTTGGTTAATTGGATTTTCTCTCCCAGTTTTAGCATGGTGGGGGACTTCTACACAATCACTGGGTATGCCAACAAAGAAAAGAGATGCAGAATCATGGTTATTAGCAGGTATGGCTGCAGCATTTCCGGCTTTCATTTTCAATAGTTTTGTGGCACCTTCAATTATCCCAAATAACTTTCCCTCATGGGCGAACGAATTAGCTATATTAGCAATAAGTGCTCCTCTTTGTGAAGAATTATTTAAAGGGCTAGCAATAGCATTCTTTTTACCTTTAATAAAAGGCCCCAAACACGGCTTCCAAATCGGCTTTACCGTCGGATTAGGTTTTGCATTAATAGAAAATTTTCAGTATGTCGGATTATCCTTAGCCGGAGGGCCACTGGGAGTGACTATGACCATACTAGTAAGGGGCATTGGATCAATTCCTGCTCATGCGGTATGGGCAGGTGTAACTGGAACAGCAATAGGATGGTTATCACTAGAACCTAATATTAAAAATAAAATTAATAATTTTAGCAAAATAAATTTAATAAATAATAAAGTCAATAATCATACTAATATAAGCAATTATAAATATAATTTAATTACTAATCCCGACAGTATTAGTCCATTAGGAAATAATATTTATGATGAAAATAAGCCATGGCTCCTACTCGATAAAAACTCAAATATTATAAATGAAAATAGCCATAAAACGTATGATTATTATGAAAATAGTTACTCTACACACAAAGAAACCGTTTATAATAAATATGAAAATTCAGGTTTAATGCCTCCAAAATCAATACTAAATGCATTATTTATAGCAATTTTTGGCCATTCATTTTGGAACGCTACTTCTTACATGGCTTACTATCTACCAGAATCAAATAATTTCAATACCAGTTATGTAATATTAATATCAATAGTTTGGACTATTTTTCTAGTCTTATGTGTATTGTATATTGCAATTCAATTACTAAGAGGTGTTAGATCGATTGATATTCCTAATTAGAATATAAGTTGCTCTATTTGACATTCGGAGGGAATCCTTCTTGACTATTGATACTAGCAGGAATGCAAGGATAAGGTGGAACTCATGGATGAAGAATTAATTTCTATACTCTTAGTTTCAGTCTTACTCATAATATCCAAGGTGTATGATTTCTTGGACGTTGGTGGCCTTTTGGCCGCTTTAAGTATAGGTTTAATAATCTCATTATTCGGCCATTGGACATGGTTAATAGTCCTAATGTCCTTTTTAATTATGTCTTCAATTGTAACTAAATGGAGATATGAGGAAAAATCTCTACTATCCGTAGAGGAGTCCAATGAAGGTACAAGAGGTTGGAAAAACGTAATTGCCAATGGAGGCGCGGCATCCATAGTTGCGATAACTCATTACATAATCGGCGGTCATGAGATATCTTATTTTGCCTTTTGTGCGTGTGTAAGCGTTGCATCATCAGACACAATGGCTTCTGAAATTGGAAGTTTAGACCCTCGTACAAGAATTATTACTACGTTAGCTGCTGTCCCCGCAGGTACAAATGGCGGAATGTCTCCGACCGGAACTATTGCGGCATTTTATGGTGGATTAATGATAGCAATCATTTCTACATTATTGGGGGCATTAAATGGGGACCAATTATCTCCATTATTCTTTTTCCTTACAATAACTGCTATCGGATGGCTTGGGTGCCAAATAGACTCATTATTGGGTGCAATATTAGAAAATAGGGGATATCTTGGAAAACATAGTGTAAACTTTATTTCTACTCTTGCAGGGGCATTCATGGCGTTATATGCCGTATATATTTTTATTTAATGGATTAAATTTCAAAAGGACGGAATGATATGTCAAGAAATTTTAAATCTGGATTTATTTTATCAATTATATATTTTTTATTTCTTATGACTAGTTTCACTCCTGTTAGTATTGCTCAGAACTACGAACAATATGATGGTCCGGGAATATCGTTTGAATACCCTGACAGTCATATGCTTTTCCTGAAGGGTTCCGAAGATAATACATATTTGGATCGTAATTGGTCAGTATTGACAGGTTTACCACAAGGCAGTGCATCTTTTACTCGGGCCAGTGCAGCTACTTCACCTAATTTAATAAATGCAAATTCTGCACCTTTAGAAGAAGCATTTAGATTCAATGGAAATTTATCCATATCTCTTTTTGCATCTCTGGAAGGCACAGGTACTAATTCTTGTAAATCAACTAGTATCTTGCCCAGCCCGGTAAGTTCCGAGACACAATTTACAGTAACTTTCTCGATGGGAGGAGTTATAATTTTAGATCAAGAAAATACCAATTCTATCTCTATGTCACAAGGCTACACCGAACCTCATGAATTTATAGTACAAGCTTCAAATGTTAACTTAAGTTTAGGAATTGGCGATACTATTGATATTTCTGTCGATGTAAGGCACGAATGTATCGAATCTGGATCATTATGGTGGGGGTCATATGATGTAAGGTCAGGCATTACATTTGAAGGTAAATTCCTGGAAGTTGAATTGGATGCCATTGTTGATGCAAACAGGATGGTAAGAGTTGAGTTAATGCCAATATCTCCATGGGGGATTGGAGATTTCACTCATCAAGTAATAGAAATCGTTGGACCGACATATTGGACAAGTATGTATCATGGTGAATGGGATAATGAAGACTTACGTCAATATCATTTCGAAACTCCTCAAGGTACACGTACAGGGGAGGGAAATAGGACAATATTAACTTGGACGTCTGATAAGCCATTAGAACCAGGAAATTATATGGTTGATGTATGTATTGACCTTTCTGATCAAAATCCTGGTGATACTTGCAATATAATTGTCGTATTAAGATTCAATATACCTGAAGATCCTAAATCTCTTATCAATGGTGAATGGGCTGCTATTATCATACCGTTTGGAATAATTACTTGGATTTTTATCTCTCTTCGTGGAGCAATGCTCCCATTGCCTGCTTATGGAGTTATAATTTTACTAGCATTTGCAAGTTTAGGCCCTGCAATGGATTTACCTGATATTGATTCCCAACCATACAGGGAAAATGGTGCTGCCCCATCTTTCCTACTATTATCTCATAATCCAGATACCGGCTCTATTTCTCTCTCAGATCTATTATCAGATTGTGATGTAGTTGTAATTGGTATGTTCCAACCGGGTTCTCCAAATGCCTTACTTCAATTTAGGGATTTTTCAAATTCACAGAAATATAATGATGAAAATATAAAATATGTCCAGATTGCCACCGGAGAAGGATTAAGGGCAACAGATTTAGATTCTTATGCAATTATGCTAAATAACTCATGGCCCTTACTAATTGATGAGGCCGACTCAAATGTAGGTTTCTCTTTACCAAATAGGGCAAGCGATGCAGTTTTGATTATAGACGCGGCTGGATTTATTTCTGAGTGGAAACCTGGCTCAATGTCGTCGGTTGAGATTGATGAGGCTTCAAGAAAATCATCATGGGGCTCAGGAAATAATCCAATTACAATCATTTCTCTATTATTTTCATCAGCATTACTTCCAATAATCGTTTTATCTATGCCAAGGGAACGTAAATTCAAATTTCCTGATGAACCACTTATACCCGGTGCAGGTAGTATATTGATTTTTTATTCTTCAATAGTAGGATTTTCCTATTGGGCTATCCCGATTGCATTATTGGCTTCAATAGGTGCAGGTCAATATTGGATATATGTCGAATTAATTTTGACATTACTTCTAATTTATCATGGGATATCAATTTTACGCACCGGTAAAATAAAAGAAATTGAATTCTTGTCTAAATATGCATATTCAAAACTTCCTACAATCTATAAAGACTGGAAAAACTATGAAAGCTTTAATGAAGATACATATTTGGGATTATGGTTGGCTTGGCTGGTTTGGATACAAATTCCCGACTTAATATCTCAAGGCGTCGGCTCAATCGCACAAACAGGTGTATTTGGCTCATTTTTATCAATATTTTTTATGTTAGGATATATTTTATGTGGTGGAATTTGTATAATATTAGCTAGAAATCTAGCATTAATTATGGGCCCAATATCAAGAATTTTTGGTGAGATGAGCATTGGACTGAGACCAAGGGCATGGGGACTAGCATCAGCAATCTTCGGATTTTGGATTATGCTTAGTATCTTACTTGGGCCACTAACATAATTATTTCAATAAAATTTATACATTTGACCGAGAGCATCTTAAAAGAAAGGTTACTGCGAATGTTATCCCTACGGGGGTATAGTATAACCTGGTAGTACAGCGGGCTCCAGTTGCACGGGAATGACGACGAGAAGGTTTTCTGATGGTTTTGATGACCAACTGGAGCACCGACCCATCGCAACCCGAGAGCGTGCGCCTGCCGGGTGCACGCTAGGCGGAAGATACCCGCTGATCTGGGTTCAAATCCCAGTGCCCCCACCATTTTTACTACACTTAGTTATACTTTTACGGGATTCTTTCAAGTCTTATGTGTACTTCGCATATCTCATGAATCATAAGCTACTGTGTTTAGTAACTTGTATAATTATCGTAACTCCTCTCTCTGGTAGTATTTTTAACACAGAAATATCCTCAAAAAAACTAGCTAATCAGTTATTTGATGATAATCAATCTCTGTATCCACCTAGTCAAGAAAATAGCCCATTTAATTATTCAAATGAATGGTGGATTCATTCCTCATTAGACTCCGATAGAAATGGGATACACGATTCTCTTCAAAACACTACTGGTATTGTAAATATTGGACTTTCATATTCTGAATCTTTTGATGATAATCATAGAAATAATTTATCTTCATTAGGCTTAACCGTCAAACAAGAATTACATTCTGTTAACGCTATTCTATTAGGGAGTATCAATGCAAGTTTGATTAATTCCATTTCTGATCTTGAAGGAGTAATTATGGTTGAAAGATATGGTTCGGTAGTATTCTATGGAGATATACAAACTCCTACTGTTAAAGCTAAAACTACTCCATTATATCCAGGAGCATGGGACTTGGGCGTTTCTGGTCTAGGTGTTAATATCGCATTAACCGACACAGGTGTAGATGAAGAACACCCAGGATTAAATGGTAAATTTGTAGCAGGTTATGATGCGGTCTGTTTCTTACACTCAGATCCAACTTGCGTCCTCGCAGGAGGAAGGGAAACTGATGGTTCTTTCAATCCAGATGATGCAAATCAACATGGGACTGCGTGCATGGGAATGGCAGCAGCTACGGGAATAGAAAGCGATGGAAGTATTTCCAATTTTACAGGTTCCGCACCAAATGCATCAACTATTGATGTCAGAATCGGTACCGATGCTGGGGCAGGTCCATTTGAAAACTACATCTTAGAACAGGAATTTTATGAATCAGCAATGAATGGTTTACAATGGATAATCGATCACAAAGATGATGCATGGCAAGGCGCTTCAGAAGAAAATTATGGCATTGATATTATTTCCCTATCATGGGGAATAACTAGTCATGAAACAGGAGGCTCCGATGGCAGTGACATGCATAGTCGTATTCTTGATGAAGCAATGGAGGCCGGAATTACGGTATCAGCTGCTGCAGGTAATGACGGTCCAGATAATGATGGACTATCGGGAATGGGATCTTCATCATTGTCTATAACCGTTGGAGCAACTGACGATCAAAATAGCATAGATCGTGATGATGATACAATAGCGTCTTACTCCAGTAGGGGGCCAAGAAGAGATAATGGAAATGATAACCCTCTTGATGAACTAAAGCCCGAGATAAGTGCCCCGGGTAGTAATATAATTCAGGCTGAAGGATGCGTGTCTTCTGGACAATGTAACAATAATATTCCGGGCCAAGATGCCTCTGAAAATACCTACACTGGAAGAGGTAGTGGCACATCATATGCAACTCCATCAGTTTCAGGAATCATAGCATTAATCATCGAAGCCAATGATGATTTATCACCAGCACAAATAAAGGAAATCTTGAAACAAACAGCAGAAAGAAAGGGAGATCCAACCTTTCCTGATATCGACCCATATTGGAATAGGGATTTTGGTTATGGTATGGTAGACGCATATGCAGCAGTTTCTATGGCTATATATCTCAAAGAAACATCCCAAACTAGTAGTATTAATGAGCATCTACAAAATCATTTACTGAATCAGAGTTTAAAATCTGGAATTATTAATATCACAGGACACGCATGGGGCCAAGGAATGTCGGTTGCAAAAATAGAATATAGGATCGATGGAGGCCTATGGAATGATGCTACATACTCTTATACAAACTCCTCTATAGATTCACTTACTCCATTTTTATGGCATATTATTTTGGATTCTTCAAAAATAGAGGAAGGAACTCATCAAATAGAAATACATGCAAAATATGATGAGTATAATTCATTGCCAATTTTATTAGAAATAGAGGGTACAAATGGTGACTTCGAAGATAACAAAATTCCATTATTAGCAGTCATGGGAATATCTTCAGTCTTCTTAATCTGGATTATGGCCATAATCTTTGTTGGACTCCGTGGTGATGATAATATAAATCAAAAAATTTCAAAAATTAAAGATATTATAAAATCAAAAACAGGGAATACAAATGAAGATAATTTTTTAGAAGCTGAATTGGTATCTTAAACATATCAAATATTGAGTTTTAGACTTTTCCTCAATCCTTTTTAAAACCATTACCTATACCTCACGCCACATGGTTAAGTTCTCCGAGCGTGCGAATAGCATACAACCTACAGGAGTCAGGAGAATGTTCGACATGGCTGGTGATGATACCATTCAATTTGGCTTAGGTGAGCCCGACTTCCAACCTCCGAAGATAGCTATTGAAGCATTTAATCAGGCTATGAGAGAAGGTAAAAATAAGTACACAACTACTGCTGGTCTTCCCAAACTCAGGGAGAAAATAGCAAAAGAATGGATTCATCTTTCTCCAAACCTTGATGAATCAAATGTATGCATTACAATGAGCGGAACTAATGCATTACTGGATGTTTTCCTCGCAATTGTTGATCCAGGTGACAATGTTTTAATTCCTGAACCATATTTTCCACTCTATCCTCCAGATGTAGTAATCTGCGGTGGTGAGCCTAAACTTTACCCTTGCAAATTCCATAATGGTTTTGTGCCAGAAATTGAGGACCTTGAAAAACTAGTTAATGATAAAACAGTTGCAATTTTGTATAATTTTCCAAGTAACCCTACAGGTGCGACAGTTACGATAGAAGAACGAGATAAATTGGTAGATTTTGCCATCCGCCATGATTTATGGATAATAAGTGATGAAGTTTACGATAGAATAGTCTACAATGATTCTCATGTTTCCTTTTTGGGAGCCGGACACGATAAATTATTCTTAATCAATTCATTTTCCAAAACTTTTGCTATGACTGGATGGAGAATTGGCTACATCATATCCCCCGAAGAGGAAACTATGATTCAAATAAATAAAATGCAGTATTATGTTACAGCGTGCAGTAATGATGCTATGCAATATGCAGTACTTTCGGCACTTGAAAATGCTTCTGATTATCCAGATATCATGTGCGCTGAATTTAAACTTCGCCGGGACTTAATTTGTTCTAGATTAAATGCTATGGATGGAGTTACATGTCACGTTCCTGAAGGTGCATTTTATGTATTTCCAAAAGTAGAAGTTGATGGTTATAATAGTCAAGAATTGGCAGTTAAAATATTAGAAATGGGAGAGGTGCTGTGCTCTCCTGGTACTGCATTTGGTAAAGCAGGAGAGGGGCATCTGCGCTTCGCATATACTCTAGATAGAGAAGGTATTTCGGAAGGCATGGATCGTCTAGAAGAAGTATTAATCAAATTAAGAGGAGAATAAATTGCTAAATTTCTTGTCCAACTCTCTATTATTAATTTTAGGTTTCTTTATCCCAAATGCTATGAAATTTACATCTCGAGTTGAGATTCTTCATAATAATTCAATTTTTCTCTATTTTGCTTTTATTTTATTTTCATTACTTTTCCTTTATATGTATGGCCCCAATTCACTGGCTTTTGGAATTTTTATTGGTACAGGTTGGAAATTACTAAATATTTTTTCAAATTATTCATTTCCAACCATTATTAATACCGATAACTAAGTCTTATACATTTTCTAGTTCATCTTCATTGGGTGCATCCAATATCTTAGATCTTAGATTTTCTAATTTTGCTTCTTGCCCTATCATCCAATCAGGAATTTCTCTGTAACCACTCAACACTGAGATTGTAGTAAAAGTAGCCATTGGAAGAACTGAAATTGCCACAATATAATCTAATATTGCTGTATCCGGAATTGTTGCAGCGGGAGCAATAGTTTGTATTATCATTTGTTCTAATTGAATCTCATGCCACTGTTCATAATTGATGCCTAGCCAACCAAGCGATAGCGAAAGAACAAATCTTGCAAATAACCAATACAACAATAAAGGTAATATGGATGAAACTCTTCCTAATTTACCTAAAAATAATCTAAATATATATGCTAAACCAACTAATCTTTCACAAATAATTGGATGTAATCTTATAGATGCCCACAATGCTACTAGATAACCTATCATACCCAGTTGAAAAGCTGAATCTGGTTTTACAATGTTATTTGGCATTCCTTCCATAATTATTAATGGTATTGCGATTAAAATAACTTGCATGGGGACTGCTAATAACTGCAATCCTCCGTGTATAGCCATTATATCGTAATCTTCATTTTTCATTTTTAGATAGACCAATCTACTCATTCTCCCATAAGGGCTAGAATATGCTGCCAATCTTGCTCTATCTACTATTTCCGGATTATTCATTCTGTTATTATACAACAAAAGTGTCAACCATCCACCCTTATTTGACACATATAAAGGAGTAAAGTTACCCATTATTAATGCTAATATTAGAGAAATTACTCCATATGTTATTCCTGCAATTATTACCCATCCAAACATTTCAGTTCTTATTCCTACACTAGCATTGTTTATGTCCAAATCAATTAGATATGCAATAGCGAAAAGTAATGTTGGAACAATTGTAACCTGACAAAACATAATTAATGTCAAATGGAATCTACTTAGTAATTTTCTAGCATGCCCCATAGACCTACGTGACCCCCTCTGAAGATAAGTTCTTCATATGTTTTATAAATTTAAATTGATATTTTATGATAATGAGATGAATTCCATTATAAGATTTACATTCAAACTTAGACCCCATACTTTCATACACATATGTTTAGTCGTATTACTTGTCTATGCGCAGTCTGTATTCATATATCGTCGTCGCCCTCTTTCTTCTAGTCAGTGCATCTCCAGCTGTTGTAGTTTCAAATTTTGAAGATTCTAAAGTATCTAAAATTGGTCCAAAAAGTGACGCAGTCGATTTTAAGGTTTTAGAAATAGAATTAGGAAATTCTTCTAGCGTACCATTGCAATGGGAGCAGCCAGACACATCAATGCAAGAATATATAATTAAAGGAAATGCTATCCAAATTAACGTCACATTTGTTCAGTTAGGTTTTACACCAACTCAAGTCACTGCAAATGCAACCTTACAAGTCTGGCATCCTATAGGGTTTTTAATCAAAGAATGGAATTTCAATGTAACTTTATCTAGTTCTCAGCAAGATAGAAAGAACTTCATTTGGACTCCGAATGCTGCCCACAGTATACTTTCTGATAATGGCTACCTTGGAGGAGGTATGGTGATAGTTGGCTTGGTTGATGCCGGGTTACAAGATGGTGACAATACTAATGATAGGGCAGAAAGGTCAGTTCCAGTAGCAGCTTGGTTCGATGATTTAGATAACGGCTACTGCGCAGATGAGGGTAGTGAAGGAAAATACTGCTCAAATATCCCTCAAGGATATGGTAGACCAAATTGGTTCGGTGCGGGTTATGAGCCAAATGGTATAACTTTAGATGGTGACTTTCCAACTGGAACATGGAGGATGGAAAACAGTTCCAGCTCTATTGGCGAATGGCACTGGAAAGTTTCTGGTGATGATAGTGATAGGTATGCATCAAATAGGCATGATAGGCTACATTGGGGGTGGGTAACTACCAATAATCAAGATGGTTGTGCTGATGGAGTATGGGGAGATGGATATAGTCATGAGTTGGGGCAAGGTGAATTTTCATCTACACTTTCTTCACTATATTCGTCATATTTATGCAAGGTAAAAATTAAAAGTCCTAATTTCTTTTCAATGCAAATAGTTACAAATGCTTGGGGCATAATGGATTCTGGAGATTCCATAGAATTAGAAACAGATTCTGGTTATGAACAACATTATTATAATTATACTACTCAAAACTTATCACAATCCGAGGGCGACTGGTCACGATTAATTTGGAATGTATCTAATCTTCATCAATCGGGAGGCTTTTCATTATCATTCTTGTTTAAATCGGATGGTTCAGATGCCAATGAAGGGATTCACATTGATTCATTTCTAATCTTTGGAATAGAAAGATATCCGGAATATACTCTTAATGCAGTTTGCAACGACCCCCTTCCTAATTCTTACATAGTACTTGCAGCCGATCCGCGCCCCCCCTCATTGCATTGTCGAGTTTTCAATAAAGGATACATTGACATAACCTTGAGATACTTTACTACTTTATCGAATCAATCTTGGATGTATCAATATCCACTTAGAATAGACTCTAACAATAACGTGGATCATGATAATTTTGTTGTAAGCAAGGTCATTAAAGCAAGAACTGTTACTGATGTGTGGTTCAATTTGTCTATTCCTGATGGAACGCTTGTTCAGGAATTAGATTGGATTGTAAATATCAATGATGGTGTCCTTAATAATTCGAAATACTCGCTTGTGCTGCCCGTGAAAGTCGATCCTACATATTCAATAATACTAGCACCAGATAAACTCTCTAATCCTGCAGCAACATTACTTCCTGGAGAAAAGACGAATATAACTATGAATTTAAAAAATAATGGCAACCAAGTTGCGACTTGGAATCTTGGTGGAGCGTTTGACACAAATGAATGGCCAGCACAATATATTCAGTGGTATGATTCATCAAATGGAGATGCTATATCTCTCCTAAACTCTTCTATAAATGAAGAATTTATTCTAAATGCAGAAATCACTGTTCCAGAAGGTTTAGCACCTGGAATTTACACGTTGACCCTTATAGCAAATGGTCGTGCTCCCGCGATCTTTCAATCAGAAACAGTTCTCTACATAGAAGTCCCAGTTTATCATAATTTAGTAATCGCACCCATAACAAATTCATTGATGGCTCCAGCAAATGGTTATGGAAAAATTGTTGAAATATTTTTAATAAATAATGGAAATACTGAAGAATCATTTGATATCACTGTTACTTCTGATAATTATCGGTTAAAGGCTACATCAAGCGCAGAATTAACTCCTGGAATACCAGCAAATGGCGGAGATACTTCAATTTCTCTGCTCTTGCCCATGCCAAAAGGAATCCTAAATGGTACTTACAGGATAACAATCTATGCGACAAGTACAATCAATCCAGATTATACCTCCAGTTCGAACATATATCTTACAGTGCCTGTGACTAATTTAGTTGAAATTCCTGACTTGGATATGACTGAGGAAATATTTAGTGCAGGTAGCGACGACAGGACACTAAGATGGGAAATATTGAATACTGGAAATATTGCTGATTCTTTTGAGATTTCTTTCTCTCACACATCTGATGTATACACTTCTGCTCAAGGATTAAATGAAGGTAGGACTCCATATATTAAACCAGGTTCTTCATATAATATATCTCTAAGTTATTCGTTTGGTGAAAATGCCGATGGTACAAGAATAATCACGCTTGAAGCAACTAGTGTCGAAGCTTCGAAAAATGACATTTTAGTTGTCGGAAGCGGAGAGGCACTATTCAACGTCGGGACAGTGGGGTGGCTCAGAGTGTTGACGCCTCCTACAGACTCTGATGCCATGGACATAACAGAAGCTGGCGATGAATATTCGCTTCAATATACGGTTCTAAGCATGCACCCAACAGATGACCAGCAAGTGAGATCCGAAGTTGAACTAGAAAATCAATATACTGTCTACAGCGCAAGAATAGGCGAGGAAGATAGAGACTTTGTACTAAAAGCAGGTGAATCTAGAAGTGTAACTATATACTTAGATATACGAGAAGAAGATTTAGAAAATTTAAATATGGATCAACTAGATTTTGATGTTTCACTTCTGGTGACAAGTGAATTAGATGTTTCCAAAAGAACAACATCTATTTCATTGACTAAACCAACTCCGATAGAAGTTGGTAGAGACGCTGGAGACTATGTTTGGATAACTGGAAATATAGTAATAATTCTCATAGGTACTGTAATATTTTTGGGGTTATCTGTGATAACCTTTAGAATAGTCAGAAAAGCTAATGCACCTCTGGAAGAAATCTCTACTCTAGATGGTTATGATATGTCAATAGATACGTGGGATAATGAGGTTGGTAGTAAATCCTTGCCATCTGCAGATATGATTGCAAACTCAATGTTTGGAGGTTCAGAAGATATATTCCAACAATCTTTGAATAATTCCGACGCTGTAGTCGAAAATAATGATTTAGATATCACTCCTCCTTTGCCCTCTTCAGGTTTACCGGAAGGATGGTCCATGGAGCAGTGGGTACACTATGGCCAAGAATGGCTCGATGATAAAAAACTTTAATATTTTATTTGATTTTTGTTGACGAGCACGTGCGAGGACTTATGACTACTAGTACGGTCCCATGGTTACCTGATAATGGAAGTGATTTTCAATGTACAATGGACAACAACCAATTTTCATAATGAAAGAAGGAACTCAAAGGACTAGCGGTAAAACTGCTCAAAGCAATAATATAGCCGCCGCGAAAGCTGTCGCAGATGCTGTCCGTTCAACACTAGGTCCGAAAGGAATGGATAAAATGCTGGTTGATAGTATGGGTGATGTGGTGATTACTAATGATGGGGCAACCATTCTAAAAGAAATGGATATTGAGCACCCAGCTGCAAAAATGATAATTGAAATAGCTAAAACACAGGAACAACATTGCTATGACGGCACAACCAGCGCTGTGGTAATTGCAGGTGAATTGCTAAAGAGAAGCGAGGACTTAGTCGAACAAAATGTGCACCCAACAGTTATCTGTGAAGGATTTAGATTAGCCGCAGACAAGGCGGCAGAAATAATCGATTCTCATGCAATTTCTGTAACTCCATCTTCCTTAGAAGAAGTTGCAAAAACTGCTCTAACAGGTAAAAGTGCGGGCGCCGTTAAAGAATTTCTAGCCGATATAAGCGTAAGGGCAGTGATTGCTGTTTCACAGGAAATAGATGGAGAAGTAATAGTGGATCTGAATGATGTGAAAGTTGAGAAAAAACAAGGCGGCTCAATACGAGATAGCTCTTTAATCGATGGAATAATTATGGATAAAGAAAGAGTCCACAGCGGAATGCCTAGATCAATTTCTGATGCCAAAATAGCACTCATTAATTCCGCAATAGAAGTAAAGAAAACAGAAGTCGATGCTAAAATACAAATCACAGATCCAAATATGCTATCTCAATTTCTAGATGAAGAAGAAAACTACCTAAAATCATTAGTTGAAAAAATTATAAATTCAGGTGCTAATACAGTAATTTGTCAAAAAGGAATAGATGATTTAGCTCAACATTATATGGCAAAATCTGGAATATTTGCCATAAGGAGGGCAAAAAAGAGTGATATGGAAGCACTTTCAAAAGCAACTGGAGGCAAAATAGTAACAAACATAGATGATTTATCTTCCACCGATTTAGGTGCAGCTTCAAAAGTTGAAGAGAAGAAAATAGGTGATTCTGATATGGTTTTTGTCACAGGGTGCCCAGAAGCAAAAAGTGTATCTGTACTTCTAAGGGGTGGTACAGAACATGTTGTTGATGAAATACGTCGGGCATTTGATGATGCAATTGGAGTAGTAGCAGTGGCCCATGAAGATGGGGCAATATTGACCGGAGGCGGCTCAGTACTTGCGGCAATTAGTAGAGACCTGAGATCTTATGCAGAAGGAATTGGAGGCAGAGAACAGATGGCAATTGAGGCATTTTCGGGCGCATTAGAAGTCATTCCTAGGACATTAGCTGAAAACGCAGGATTAGATCCAGTAAATACGATTATAGAAATGAGGAAGGCACATTCTGAGGGCAAGTCTACATTTGGAGTAAATGTTTATGAAGGCGGTGTTGCCAATATGGAAGAGGCCAAAGTATTCGAACCAAGTAGGGTTGTCGAACAAGCTATTCAAAGTGCATCTGAAACAGCAGTAATGATTCTCAGAATTGATGATGTGATATCCAGTAAAAGTTCCGGGCCAATGGATGCTGGGGATTTCGATGGAATGGGAATGTAATTATCATCAACTTTCACTGTTTATCTGATAACTAATAAACGAGAGTTATAATAATCGGTTGCATGTGGACATGATAACACAAAGGTGATTATATGTCCGATGATAGATCTTTACTCATTTTATATGGCTCCCAGTCCGGTAATTCCGAAGAAGTAGCAATTCAAGCAGGAAAATTAGCCCTAAATCACAATCTCAAAGCAACAGTTAGGGCAATGGATGAAATCTCCATACCAGAAATAGTAAACCAAGGTAGGATAATGATATGTTGTAGTACATGGGGCGACGGAGAGCAACCCGACAATGCTGAAGATTTATGGGAAGCTGCTAATTCTGCAGATGTAAATTCTCTCTCTAGTCTTAATTTCTCTGTTCTCGCATTGGGTGATTCATCTTATGATTTATTCTGTGAATCAGGAAAAGAATGGGATAATTGGTTTGAAACAAAAGGTGCAAATAGAATACATGCCCGAGTGGATTGCGATGTGGACTTCGAAGATAAAGCAAAAATTTGGATGGATGAGACATTATCAAAATTATCGAATATACAAGTGAATTCTACTAGTGGCGAAGTATCAGAAGAAATTCCAGTTTTAGAAAAACCAATTGATGCCATTGTTGAAGATACTGCAGATACCGCTTCGTCTGGAGATGATATTGAAGGTTTTATAAAGTCGGGAGATAGAAATTTGACCGTCTTATTCGGATCTCAATCCGGAAATTCCGAGGAGTTAGCAGCTAAAATTGCAAAAAATGCTGTAGATTATGGATTAAAGGGTACAGTTTTCGATATGGATGGTTTCGATTTTAATACTTTATCTGAACATAAAAGAGTTCTAATCGTCTGTTCAACATGGGGCGAAGGAGAAATGCCCGATAATGCAGAAGAACTCTGGAAAGTTGCTACACAAGATAATGCTCCCAAACTCAACTCCACAAATTACTCTGTGCTTTCCCTAGGGGACTCAAGTTATGATTTGTTTTGTCAATCAGGAAAAGATTGGGATAAAAGATTTGAGGAACTTGGTGCAAAACGTCTTGTAAATAGGGTTGATTGTGACGTAGATTACGAATCTTTGGCAACACAGTGGTCCCTGGATGCACTATCTTCAATGGCGGCAGTAGATGATACTGGAAACTTCCATGAAAGTAAACTAGAGATGATAAAACAATATGCTTCAGGAATGGATGCTGTCGGAGCCTCGGGCGATGATGGTTTTAAGATACCAGATTTAATTTCCAGGAAAATAGAATTGGAAGTATCCATATTCAGATATGATCCTGAATCAAATACTAGTGGAAAAGATACGTGGGCCTGCTCTTTACCTGGTAATATGTCCGTTTTAGAAGTATTAAGGACTCTAAAAAATACACAGGATGGAACATTAACTTTCAGAGACGGGCCTTGTACAGATCCTAATACTGCACTTTCAATCAATGGCCGTCTAGTATTGCCGGGCACTATTTCTCTGGACTCCATACATACAACCACAGAAGAAAAATTGAATTTAAGAATTGAACCTCTGTCCTCGTTCCGAATTATTCGTGATTTATTAGTAGACACGTGGTCACTAGAAAGAGATAGAGAATCTAGTAAACCATGGATGATGGCAGCAACTCGGGAAGGAAAAAATACTCCTCAGGGACCAATAGGAGTTATGAGTCAATCTGATGCATGTTATCTACACTCTATCAAAAACTTCCAAAGTCCCATATTATTACATGCAAGTTCAGACACAACTCCTTTCTCAGAATCATATGTCGGACCTTCTTTAATAGCCTCCGCTTGGGCTAGAAGAAATGATCCAAGAACTTCCAAATCTAAGAAGAAGCTAATTGATGATTTTATAGGTTCCAAAAATGGAATAAAGGCAGAAACTGATTTCTCCTCTATCAGGCGTCAATCTTCCAATAATATCGCAATTTCCAATGCTCTAATGGATGCACGAACTTCAGCATTAACTCAATCATCATTTAATGGGCGCCATGGGAAGCATGTTTGGTGGTATACTTGGTCAATTAAAAGCAGTGGTAAAGTAAATGATACTGTATTATTTAGGCAAGTTCTGGGTCCAATTGGACTGCTTAGTAATCTGTTTTCCGGAGTGACTGCGAGAATGCTATTAGGATTTACCCGTACAGGTGGAAACATGATAAATGATGGTCTGGGAATGGTCCTTCCTCCTGCTGGCATAGGTAAAATGCCACGCCAATTCAATTCATCTGTTAATAATCACCATGAAGTGATATCCATTTTCAATGAATTGGATGGTAGATTTTAATGCCCCTGAAATATGCATATCACCCAGGTAATGTTTCACATAGTAGCGCGCCTGAAGTAAAAGATACTCTATTCCCTATTATTAAATCTCTAGGAATAGAATTAACTTTGCTGGAAGGGGCTACAAGTTGTGGAGCTGGAATTATTAGACAAGCTAACAATAGGCTACAACTTACATTAAACGCACGTACTTTTGCTATGGCTGAATCAATGGGACTGGATATAATGACTCCTTGTGGCGCTACTGCAGGTAACTTGAATGAAGATTTACAAACACTATTAAATGATAATATTCTTCTAGCAGAAATAAATGTTATTTTGAATAAAACTTGTGGTTTGGAATTTAGTGGTGGGATAAAAGTTCACCACCTACTTCACGTTTTAGTCGATGATGTTGGTTTAGAAAAAATTGAAAAAAATGTTAAAAATCCCTTGAATTTTTCTATTGCAGGATATTATGGCCCAAATATGCAACAGCATGGTATGTGTGGAAAAGATGACGTTTATAATCCATCATATTTGGAAAAATTAATCGTTGCGGTAGGTGGAAAGGCAGTCGAGTGGGATAGCCGGACACAAAGCGTTGGTGTACCAGGAATATTATCCGAAGAGCCCACGGTTTTACTGCAATCTGCTAACGTAATATTGGATGCTAAAGATGAAGGTGCAGACATAATTGTAAGCGCTTGTAATTTATCTCACACTATTTTAGATGTATACCAAGGAAAAGCATCTCGAGTTTCAGAACGTCCAATCAATATTCCTGTAATGCATTTAACAGAAATGATCGACTTTGCATTTGGTCATCATAATACTAGATTAGCACAATTAAGAACAAGGATAGCAGTTATAGGAAACTGATTCAATCATATTCGTCCAATCCCTTTTGGGCCTTTGATTTAAAATCTAGTATTTTACGACTTCTTTCCTTATTGATTACTTCAGTTTCATCAAAATTAACTACTTTAGGCCGTATTTTGTACTGTTCTCTGATTATATAATCATTTGCAGATATGACATTATCTTCAAAATTTACATAAAAGTTATCCAATTTTTTCCTATCTAAATTCTTGGGATGAGGTAAATTTCTCTTGACTCTTTGTACAGCTTTCCTCATATTCAATTCTCTTCTGGATGCAGCAATACTTGCGCCCTCATCTCTCGTTCCTTCAGCAATTAGTACAATCACTTCTCCTTCCCTATGTCTTCCAGTACGGCCCCTTCTTTGTATTGTTCTAGTTTCACTGGAGACAGGCTCATAAAAAATTACTAAATCAGCACTAGGTATGTCTAAACCTTCTTCTCCTACTGATGTCGATAAGAGTATGTTGTATTTTCCTAGTTTAAATTGTTCCAATCTTTCAATCTGTTCCTTAGGTTTCATTCCCATTTCCCCAATTCTTTTAGATTGCCCTATAAATTGAATCGGGGATGCCCCGCTTAAATCTTCCAAAGCTTTTTCTAGGACCTTTATCGTGTCCCTATAATTTGCAAATATTATTATTCTGCTATTTTTATTTCGACGAAGCCTCTCTCTAACCAATCTCCTTACAGCACTAATTTTGGAATGTATTTCATCATTTTGATTTATCCCCTGTTTAAGTTTTTGAATTCTTAAATCTCTCATAAAAGTTAATATTGATTTTGTTTTTTTGTCGTTTGACAAACGATTAAGAAATTCATTTGAAGCTGCTGTACCCTGGCATAATAAGTGATTTATTAGATGATGTAAACGCATTGCTGTGGCAATTTGGGAAACTGATGTATATCCTGTCTTATCTCCTCTAACTATAGAGTTTTGAGCTCTTTCCATAGCATTTGAAAGTCCGATATGATTAATATCTCCTGGCATCACATATCTTCCTCGCCTCCTTTCTTGATCTACAATTCCTTGCTGCCAAATCTTTAATGGTTTGACCATTTTATGAATTTCTTGAGGTACAGTGACTTTTATTTCTTGTATTTCCAAATTAGATAAGTATACTGAAAGCATCGGATCATCTGGATTTCTTAAGTGAATTCTGTTAATGCAAAGTCTTCTACATATTTCTTCAACATTGGATATTTTATATCCCGGACTTGCAGTCATTGCAAGGATTATTGATTTTGAAGATGCAAAATTATACATTTCTCCTAATTCAGCCATTGCGTGATTACCTGTAGCATGATGTGCTTCATCTAATATCATCAATGAGCATTTTGAAAGATCTAAAAGTCCGGATTTTACGTCATTTCTGGCTACTTGGGGCGTAGCTATGATTATTTTAGATGATTTCCATAGATTCAATCTAGTATTGGAAGGATTCTGACCTGTAATTGATAATGGTTCAAAATCATGCTTAATAATTCGTTTCATATCCTGCAAGTGTTGGTTAACTAATGCTACAGTGGGAGCAATCATTAATATCCAATCATCATCAAGTAATTTTTCTGCAGCAGCCATCCATGCCACTGCTGTTTTACCTGCAGCCGTAGGTAATACTAGTAACATAGAATCAGATAATATCTCATTTAATGCCTCTAGTTGATATGCACGAGCCTCCACCGTCATTTCAGATAAGTTTTCGTGCCTTACCATCGGGTGCATGATTCAACTTGATGTAAGACATAGTTCTAAATGGTTCACACTTAAATGACTAAAACTTCTGGAATGAAAAATGTAACAAACCCGATTCGTTCAAATAGGGTATGTTAGTCGGAAGGCCGCTCACAACGTGAGATACCAGACACCTAGGGCTCTGTTTAATATCCCAATTGTTGGTTTTACACTCGTAAAATCAATAACGGTGTCACGGTATTTCCTTTGCGTAATGAGCCCATTTAGGCCTTATTAGGCAAAAATTGGAGAAAAACAGGAGAAATGCGATATGGCAGATAAAAGTAAACCGCGCAGAGGTAGTATGGGCTATAGCCCTAGAAAACGTGCTGTCCGACAATTTCCGCGTATTTCATCTTGGCCTGAACAAGAATCTTCAGAAATTAGAATTCAGGGATTTTCGGGATGGAAAGCTGGCATGACACATATATTGATGAAGGATAATAATTCCAATTCGACTTCTGCCGGTCAGGAAATAAGAAAGGCCGTAACTGTGGTTGAAGCACCTCCAATGAAAGTATTAGCTGTAAGGGGTTACAGAAGTACTCCATATGGCATGCAAACAGCTGGAGAGGTATGGGCAGACCCAACACAATCGGGACCTGACGGACTCATGCCTCGACTCGCTAATGATTCAAAGGGTAAGAGGGACGCAGAAGATGGAAAAAAACCAGCTAAAAGAGCAGGTAGAATCCCTTCTAGGAATGGAGAAACAATAGAAAAATCATTTGATGCATTAAGATCAAATAATCTATGTGAAATTAGATTAATTGTTGCTACCCAACCTAATCTCGTCAAAAGTATACCTACCAAAACTCCAGAAATCATGGAAGTTGGATTAGTCGGAGGAGACGAAAACTCACGACTTGAATGGGCAAAAGAGAAACTCGGAGATCACGTCACAGTCGAGGACGTTTTCAAAGTGGGCCAAGAAATAGATGTTGTAGGCGTCACTAAAGGTAAAGGCTGGCAAGGTTCAATAAAAAGGTGGGGAATCAAATTATTAAGTCACAAAAATAGTAAACGCCGCAGACAAGGTGGTAATATGGGTGACTTTGGTACAGCTTATGTAAGGAAAACCATCAGGCAAGCAGGTCAAGTTGGATATCATAAAAGAACCGAATTGAATAAAAGAATTTTACGAATATCAAATCCAGAAGAGTCCGAGGTTACTCCAGCAGGTGGATTCTTACACTATGGAGAAGTGAATAATCCATATATCATTTTCCAAGGAAGCCTTCCCGGGCCCGCAAAAAGAATGCTTCGCTTCAGAGACCCAATTCGCCCTAAAGATATGAAAGAAGAAGTAGAGATAACTTATCTCAGTACTTCAAGCAAGCAGGGTGTGTGATTAAATGAAGGTTAAGACATACAATTTAGTTAATTCAGTAGTTCAAGAAGAACTTGATGCAGGACTATTAGCAGAGTCATATGAAGTCGAAACTAATGATGGTAAAAATATATCATTACCGGAAATATTTGATTCTGAAATACGTCATGATTTAGTGAGATCCGCAGTACATGCTTCTCGGGCTAACCGAAGGCAACCATACGGCCATCGGGAACATGATGGAAAGCGAGCACCACAACCCGGAATGAAACATTCTGTAGAGTGGTGGGGCAAAGGACGAGGTGTATCCAGAATTATGAGAAAGACAGGTCAAAGAACAGCAGCCCAAAATCCACACACACGCGGAGGTAGGAGGGCCCATGGTCCTATGGTTGCTAAAGATTGGTCCCAAAAATTGAATACAAAACAAAGAGTTATGGCTAGAAATTCCGCAATAACTGCATCAATAGATCCAATGATGGTATCCTCTAGAGGACACCAATTTAACGAAAATTTAAGATTCCCTATCATAATTGAAGATTACGTAGAATCAAGAAATGGAAATGAAGAGAAATATGAATTAGAATCAATCCCATTACAGTATTCAACCAGAAAATTCATCGCTATGATGGAAGGACTGGGTCTTGGTGCTGATTTAAATCGGGCAAAAGATGGACGCAAAATAAGGGCTGGTAAGGCTACTATGAGAGGCAGAAAATATCGTACCCCTAAGAGTATATTGCTCGTCGTATCAAAAAAGGATGGCTTACATAGGGCAGCAAACAATGTCCCGGGAGTTGATGTCGTTTCAGCTAAAGATTTGTGTGCTGAGGATCTCGCACCAGGTGGAGATTTAGGTAGATTAACAGTGTGGACAAAATCCGCAGTAGAGGCTTTGGAGTGATTATGATGGTTGATCCGTACAGTATAATTTTAATGCCATGGATAACTGAAAAGACTCTCGAGGCTAGAAGGGTTGCAGACTTTGATGGTAACTATAAAGAAAATAATAATAGAATTGAATTTATAGTAAGAAGGGAAGCAACTAAGCCACAAATACGTGCAGCAGTAGAGAAATTATTAGATGTTAAAGTTGATAAAGTCAATACAAAAATTACTAGATCCGGTAAGCATGCTAGCATCCGTCTTGCTGAAGGTTACGACGCAGAAGAGGCTGCATTAAAGCTAGGTGCTTTCTAATTAAGGTGATATTATGGGTAAAAGAACACGTTCACAACGCAGAGGTTCAAGTCCTAAAAACAGAGTTAACTCTCATCGATTCCCGGCATCTAATAAGTTACCTCGAAAATCTGACGAAGTTGCTGAAATTGTAGATTTAATTCATAGTCCGGCACATACCGCTCCTTTGGCTAAAATTAAGTTTGAGGACGGAACAGTTGGACACTTTGCTGCTCCTGAAGGAACATCAATTGGTCAAAATATAGCATTTGGTGAAAATGTAACGTTGAGGCCTGGAAATGTTACTACCTTGGACAGGATTCCAGAAGGAACTCCAGTTTGTAATGTTGAATTAAGACCAGGAGATGGAGGAAAATTCGCTCGTTCTGGTGGAAACTCCGCCATATTGGAGACTAGGATGGACGATACTGTTAGAGTAAGGTTACCCAGTGGACGACTCAAGGAACTACCTTCTAAATGTCGCGCCACTATCGGAATTTTAGGTGGACATGGTAGAACAGACAAACCACTCATGAAAGCTGGAGCTGCTCACCATAGGGCAAAAGCACGTGGTAAACTGTATCCAACTGTCAGTGGAGTAGCTATGAATCCTGTAGACCATCCTCATGGTGGTGGAAATCACCAAGCTGTGCATGGTCCGAACTCAGTAAGTCGAAACTCACCTCCTGGAATGAAAGTTGGTAATATAGCCCCTAGCAGAACGGGTAGAGGAAGAAGGAAGGAGTGAATAAAATATGGCCCGTAAATCCAAGAAAATGTTCCGATCACCTAAACTCGCAAGACGTCAAGCAAGAAAGCGAAGATCTAAGATTAGTGAACGTAGGAAGAAGGAATTTCTATGGCGAGGATACACTCTCGTGGAACTATTAGCTATGCCATTATATCCTCCAGAAGATAATCCTGAAGATCCGTGCATAGCAACTTTAATGCCTTCTAGGGCTAAACGATCTCTAGCAAGAGGATTGAGTCCAGAGTGTGAAAAATTACTACTTAAAATAAGAGAAAATGAAGGAGATAAAATAGTCAAAACTCATTGTAGAGGCATGTATGTACTCCCTGAAATGGTGGGGACAAATATGGGCATACACAATGGAAAATCATTTGTTAATGTAGAAATAATTCCAGAAATGATAGGACATGCATTAGGAGAGTTTGCTAGAACAAGAGCCTCTGTAACGCATACGGGCCCGGGAGTTGGTGCTACCCGTTCATCTCAGCACGTATCCCTAAAGTGAGGTAATATTATGAGCAGAGAAGTAGGTAAACCACAATCAGGATACACTCAATTATTAGAAGGTTCATACCTGTCCACAGCAAGGGCAGTTAACATAAATGTACATCACAAGCACTGTTATCATGTTGCTAAGGCTCTAAGGGGAATGAATACTTTAGACGCGTTAGCCTACTTGGACGATGTGATCAATAAAAAGCAAGCAATACCATACACTCGTAGGTCTAGAAAAGGTAGAGGAGGGAATACTATGGCTGGCCACAGAAAAGGAAAGGTCGGACCTGGTGCTTATCCTAACAAAGCGTCCAAGGAGTTTGTAAAGTTGATATCAAGTGCTATGGACAACGCTCGCCAAAGATACGATACAATAGAACCAGATGATATGATAATTACACACATAGCGGCCCACAGAGGTCAAATCGCAACTAACTGGAGGCCAAGAGCTCAAGGTCGAGCCACTCCGAGCAATCATTATCAAGTAAATCTTGAAGTTTTCTTAGAATACTTTGGAGATGAGGAAGAAGAGGAAGATTTTTGAGGTGAAATTATGAGGCAAAATACTATTCGTACAATACTCAATCGTAATGTTGAGCGCCAATTAGTTCGAGAATATCTACTTAAAGAGACTGAAAGAGCTGGTTTTGGAGGACTAACTTTCAATAGGACTCCTGAGGGAACTAAAGTCACCCTCAAGGCAGAACAAGTTGGTAGAGTAATAGGAAGAAGGGGCAAAGTTATACATGAATTACAACGTAGACTCCAAGAAGACTTTAATATTCACGAACCACAACTAGAAGTTGATGAAATTGAGGAATCTCGTCTTAATGCACAAGTTATGGCTAGTAGACTAGCCAGTTCGTTAGAAAGAGGATGGTTTTTCCGTAGAGCCGGACACAGTACTGCTCAGAATATTATGGATGCTGGCGCCCGTGGGTGCCTCGTAATTCTTAGTGGAAAAATTACTGGAGCCAGGCACAGAGTAGAAAAATTCCAACAAGGACATATTAAATTCTGTGGCGAAACAGCCTTAGAATTTATGGATACAGGTTTTTCTACAGCAGTAAAGAAACTTGGGACCATTGGATGCACAGTTAGAATCATGAGGAAAGGGGTAAAATTGCCTCATGAAGTAACAGTATTAGAACGTCATGAATCCGGCTTAGCTGCATTAGAAGAAGTAGCTATGATTAAACCCGAAGAAACCAATGACGACAAACTATTTGATTCAAATATTGTGGATAATATCGTAACCTCGGAGGAAGAATGATGAGTCACGTTAAGTCTAGAGATATTGATTCTATGAATTTGGAACAAAGGGAACGTCGCCTATTAGAACTAAAAGAAGAATTATTACAATTAAGAGCTCAACAAGCTTTAGGCGGGTCTTCCGCAGATGCTGGTGCTTACAAACAAACAAGAAGATCAATAGCCCGATTAATAACCAAAATTAATCAAGGGCCCAAGGAGTAGAAATAAATGGCAGGTATATGTAATCTATGCGGACTACCTGATGAATTATGTATATGTCAAGAAATAGCAAAGGAACAACAAAAAGCAATAATATCAGTAGTTAGAAGGAGATATGGAAAAATGGTTACTATGATAGAAGGCATCGATGATACTGCTATAGACATTAGCCAACTTGCTAAGATATTGAAAAGTGCATGTGCTAGTGGCGGAACTGTGAAAGATAGAACCATCGAATTACAAGGAGACCATAAGAAAAGAGCTTCGAAAGTTCTTGAACAAAATGGTTATCAAGTGGAGGTAAGATAAATGACTAATGTTATCAATTTACCTTGGATTGCTAGAAATTTGTCCGTAACAGACTCTTCAGACCCAAGCCTAGTAGGAGTTTCTGGATTGATCCTAGATGAAACAAAAAGAACAATATCTCTAGATTGTAATGGACATAATATTAAATTAGCAAAGAATGTAATCCATTTTACATTAGATAATAATACAGAGAAAATTGATGGTAGCTTGGTTTCCCAAAGGCCAGAAGACCGAATAAATCGAAAATATAGGAGAAATTAAAATGAGAGATATTGGAGTAGATGTAAACCAGCCCCAGGGAGAATGGGACGGTAATATGAATTGTCCTTTCTATGGAAATTTAAGGGTTAGAGGACAAATAATAGAAGGAATAGTGTCCACTTCATCTATGCAAGACGCTATAGTAGTAGAGAGAAGGATGGAACGGTACATGAAGAAGTATGAGAGATATGAAAAGCGAACACGTCGTTATTCAGCACACTTACCCTCATGCATAGGGGAATTAAATCCTGGTGACAAAGTAAGAATTATGGAATGTAGGCCATTATCAAAAACAATAAAATTCTGTGTAATTGATATGGAGGCGAGTAAATGAAGGGAATTGCAGGCAAGGTAACTGCTGGATTACCAACGCAAGCTAAATTAGATTGTGTTGATAATACGGGAGCTAAAATTGTTCAACTAATAAATGTCCCAAAAAAGGGAGGTGTTGCTAGTAGATACCCAGCTGCTGGAGTTGGAGACATGATACGCGTAACTGTCAGAAGAGGAACTCCAGAAACAAGACGACAAATATTTAATGCCGTAATAATCAGACAAACAAGGCCATTTAGAAGAGTCGATGGAACTTGGGCAAGATTCGAAGATAATGCATGTGTATTGACAAATGAGCGTGGTGATCTGCAAGGTTCAGACATCAAAGGCCCTGTTAGTAGAGAAGCAGCAGAACGCTGGCCACGTATAGCGGCTACAGCAAAACAAATCGTATGAGGTGAGATGATATGGCAAGTAAAAAAGCAGGAAAACAACGTCTAGAACAACGTAAATCGCCTCTTCACACCAAGCGTAAAAGAATGAGGGCAAGATTAGTCAGCGATGATCCTGATTTGCTATATATTCGAACTGTAACAGTAAGAGTTGGAGATGAGGTCGAAGTTTTAAGAGGGGACTTCAGTCATCCGAACAGCGTCAAAGCCGAATCCAGAGGAAAGCGCCTAGGTCAGTCAAGAGGTAGAGCCGGCATAAAGTCCAAAGTAGTTGATATTGATGCTAAAAACGACAGAATCTACGTAGAGGGATTAACTCAAAATACGGCTGATGGGAAAGAAGAAGCTGTGCCAATAAGGCCATCAAACTTAATTGTAACCAAATTATATGAAGGTGATCCATTACGAATTAAAAGAATTTCAGAAAGATCCTTATCTGGAGGTCAATAATATGAGTAGCAGTCACATAAAGAGATTAATGATGCCACGAAGTTGGCCATTACCAAGAAAAACTAGTATATGGGTACAAAAACCCAATCCTAGTGGACATAGCATAGAAAACTGTATGCCACTAACGCTAATTCTTAGAGATATACTAACAGTTGCGCACACTAAGCGTGAGGCAAAGAAAATATTACATTCCAGACAGGTCATGGTAGACGGAAAAATTGAAACAGATTCCGGTAGAGGAGTTGGATTGATGGATGTTTTAACAATTGGCGATTTAAATTATCGATGTATATTAGATACAAATGGAAAATTAAGATATAGGGCCATCAGCAAGAAGTCTGCAGAAACTAAGATTTGTATGATAACTGGTAAAACTACAATCAAAGGAGGGTTAACACAAATTCACTTACATGATGGACGTAATATTGTCATGGATTCTTCAACTGATTACAACACAGGCGACTCAGTAGTCCTGTCTCTTCCTAGTCAAGAAATAAAGACTCACCTGCCGATGAAAAAAGGTTCCTTATCATACCTAATTGGTGGAAGTCACATAGGAGAAACAGCTACTATAGTAGATTTCACAGTAAAAAGATCATCAAAACCTAACGAAACTAGTTTTGAAAATTTTGGAACCGTTTCAGAATATGTATTCATTATTGGGAAGGAAACAGACCTGCCATTGGAGGATAAATCATGAGTGAATCAAAAAACCCTATGCTTACGCCAAGGGCGACTAAAGTTACTGTCAACATAGGCGTTGGAGAAGCAGGACAAAGACTTCAATTGGCTGAGAAGGTATTAGAAATTTTAACCGGGCAAACTCCAGTTAGAACTCTTTCAACCCAAACAAATAGGGATCTTGGGACGAGAGAAGGGGCACCAATTGGTTGTAAAGTTACAATCCGTGGTGAAGAAAAGATAAACTCATTTCTAAAAGATGCATTTTGGGTCAGAGAAAATACGCTCCCAGCATATAATTTCGATAATCAAGGAAATCTATCATTTGGTATTTCAGACTATACAGATTTTCCTGATCAAAAATATGACCCAGAGATAGGAATATTCGGAATGGACATTAATGTTCTTTTAGAACGCCCTGGTCATCGAATTAAGCATCGCCGAAGAAGAGGATCAAAAGTATCAACCAACCATCGCGTATTCCGTGAAGAATCAAAAATATGGTTTACAGAAAAATTTGGCTTATCAATAGTGGAGGAGTGAGTGATATGGCAAGAGATCATGGAGAGGAAATAGGAAGAACAACTGGTTGTCGTAGATGCGGTCGTCGCAGAGGCTTAATCCGCCGTCATGGATTACATCTTTGTCGTCAATGCTTCCGCGATGTAGCAATAAATATAGGATTTAAAAAATATTCATGAGGTGATTAAGTATGCAATTCGACCCCCTAAGTGACGCTTTTACGCGTATATTCAATGCAGAGCAAGCAGGCCATTATGAGGTATCTGTTAAACCAGCCAGTAAACTTCTAGGTAGCATGCTATCTATAATGCAAAACTCCGGCTATATAGGAGAGTATGAACAAATTGAGAATGGCAGAGGTGGCGGTTTCAGAATAGAACTAATTGGAGCTATAAATCGCTGTGGAGTTATAAAACCTAGATACTCCGTTCAAAGATTAGATTATGATAAATGGGAATCAAGATACTTGCCTGCAAGGGATTTTGGATTACTTATTCTTACAACTAATCAAGGCATAATGAATCATTATGATGCAAAAAAGGAGAGAGTTGGAGGGCGTTTACTCGCTTACATCTTTTAGGAGGGATAAAAAATGGTAAAAATAGATCATATTGCACATAAAATTCCATTAATGGATGGAGTAAATGCTACTTTATCTGGCGACTTATTATCAGTATCAAAAGGAAATAATTCTCTTTCCCGAGAATTCGTACACCCAAAGATCGAGTTAAGAGTATCGAATGAAGAAATAATTGTATTCTGTAATCTACCAAGAAGGGCTGAAAAAGCACTTTCTGGCACTTGGTCAGCACATATTAATAATATGGTAAATGGAGTTGATGTGGGGTATGAATATCATTTGAAGGCTGTCTACAGTCACTTTCCTATGACTTTGAAAGTTCAAGGAGATATAATGACAGTAACAAACTTATTCGGGGAAAAGGTACCAAGAGTGGCTAAACTCCCTTGGTCTCCTTCCGATGTGGAAGTCAAAATATCAAACAAAACAGACGTCGTTGTGAAAGGTATCGACAAAGAGAAAGTCGGACAAACCGCAGCAAACATAGAAAGATCTTGCCGAATCAAAAATAGAGATAGAAGGGTGTTCCAAGATGGAATTTACATAACTTCTAAAGGTGCATAATGGAGGAATTAGAGATGGAATACGATAATATGACTGTCGCACAGTTGAAAGACTTATTGCGTGAAAATAATCTACCAGTTTCTGGTAAAAAATCGGAATTAATAGATAGATTATCCGAGATTGAATCCGTGCCGGATGCAGTTGAAAAAGTATCAACAACACCCGAAATTGTAGATGATGAAATCATAAATGATGATGATTCTGGTGATAGTAGTGATGAATCTACTGAAAACGATGAATTCTTTGAAGAAGATGATGATTTCTATGAAGATTTCGGCGGAGTACATACCGCACGCCAAAAACCAGTTTTAAGTGATGAAACAAAAGAAAATTTAAAGATTCGGGCTGCTCAGAAAAAGAGACAGCCTGCATTTCGCCGGCAAGAATGGTTCAGATACAAAAGACTATCACACTCCGGCTGGAGAAAACCAACAGGTTACCAATCAAAACAGCGTCTCAATATGAAATATAGGACGCCTATGGCTAGAATAGGCTGGGGTAAGATAGCTGCAGTTAGGGGCCTTCATTCATCAGGTTTTGACGAAGTCCTTGTACATAAAATAACTGATTTAGAAAATCTAAATCCTGAATTACAGGCTGTAAGGATTGGCTCCTCTGTTGGAAATAGAAAGAGATTAGCAATTCATGACCGTGCAGACGATTTAGGAGTTAGGGTCCTCAATCGAAGAAGAATTGATAGGAAGGGGGACTTACAATGATGATTACTAATCAAAAAAGGATGGCCGCTGATATTCTTACAAAAAAAGAAGGAAGAGTTGTTGGAATCCATCGTGTTTGGATTCATCCAGATTATCTTGACGAAGTAACAAGTGCTGTTCAAAAAGACGACGTTAGGCAATTAATCGAAGATGGAATAATTAAAGCAAAACCTATTGTTGGTATAAGCAGGTCAAGGGCACGCAAAGTTGCATCCCAAAAAGCAAAAGGACGACGAAAGGGCCAAGGGTCCAGAAAAGGTTCAGCGAATGCTAGAACTCCTAAGAAAGAACGATGGATGAGAGTAATTAGATCTCAAAGAAGAGTATTGAAAGAATTTAGGGAAGATGAAACACTCTCTCCTTCAAAATATAGATATTATTATCGTAAAGCCAAAGGTGGTTCATACCGTTCTGTTGCAGATATGAAAAGAAATATGGAACTAGACGGTATTGCGTTTGGAGGTGAACAATAATGGCACATGGTAAGAACCAGAGATTAAGATTCAAAAGACGTCGTAATGGTCAGACAGATTACAGAAGAAGGATGAAGTTATTGCGCGGAGATGTTCTACGAGCAGTAGTCAGAGTCTCCAATACTCAAGTCACATGTCAATTAGTCGAATTTGGTACAGGCGGAGATAAAATAATATCATCCGTTACTGGCCAAAATCTAGTGGATAATTATAAATGGCCTGCAGATGCCTCTAAAAAATCTATTCCCGCTACTTATTTAGTTGGTATGGCACTTGCCAAGAAAGCAATATCGTCCGGGCATAAGGAAGCTATACTGGACATAGGACTCGCGGCTTCTTCATCAGGAAGCAGAGTTTTTGCAGCTTTGAAAGGCATGATTGATGGAGGTTTAGAAATACCTCACAGTGATTCCGTACTACCAGATGAAGATAGGATAAATGGAACACACATAGATGAATCTCTTACCAAATCAGTTAAAGCTACTATGAAAGCTATCGAGGGGGCAAAGAAATGACAGAATCAACCGAAGAAATCAAAGAAGAGGTAGTTGCATTAGCTCCCGGATTAACTATGGCATTATATCCTTCAGAATCCGAAGAACCGGCACAAAGACGTCGCGGACCTGATCCTTTAGCTGGCCTAAGGACATGGGTTCCAAGGACTAGGTTGGGAAAAATGGTCCGTGAAGGGCAAATCCTAACCTATGAAGAAGCGGTGGATACTGGATATCCAATAAGAGAAGTGGAAATCGTAGATGCTTTACTTCCAGACTTGACTGATGATGTACTGGGAGTCAATATGATACAGAGAATGACGGACTCTGGTCGCCGTGTAAGATTCAACGTCCTATGTGTTGTTGGAAATAGTGATGGATACGTCGGACTAGCAGTCTGTAAAGGAAAAGAAGTTTCTAGTACCATAAAGAAAGCAATAGATGCAGCTAAGCTAAATTTAATACCAGTTATGAGAGGTAATGGATCGTGGGAGTCTTCAGAGGGCCCAGGAAATAGCGTACCCTTCAAAGTCACTGGTCGCTCAGGATCAACAAGAATAACTCTTTTACCAGCTCCGTCAGGGAAAGGATTAGTTATTGGTGACTATGGAAGAAGAGTTTTGACTCTTGCTGGAATTACGGACGTATGGTCTCGTTCAAGGGGTCAAACACGTTCAACAATTAATTTTGCCAAGGCGACATATAATGCTTTAGTTGAACTTAATAAGACGAGAATTAGTGATGCAGATAGAACTAGGCTGCATATGAAAACAGGAAGGGAATTATAATGGTATTTTTGGTAATAAGGGCTAGAAGTGACCGAGGAGTCACAGTGAAAATACGTGATACAATGGCTATGTTAAACCTTACAAAGGTTAACCATGCTACTATTCTTCCAAATGCCCCTACATATGAAGGAATGTTAGCCAAGGCTAAAGATTACATTACGTGGGGAGAAGTAGATTCAGAAATAATCAGCAATTTAATCAAACAAAGAGGGAGAATGGTTGGAGATAAACCAGTTACTGATTCCGTTGTCAAGGAGAATAGTAAATTCTCTACGATCGATGCATTCTCAAAAGCTTTAGTATCCGGAGATGCGTCCATTAAGGATGTCAAAGGTCTAAAGCCGGTTCTAAGACTTCATCCACCTCGTGGTTCAAAAGGTTGGGGCGGAATAAAAAGAAGTTACACAGTGGGCGGGGCATTAGGATTCCGTGGAGAAGCTATTGGAGATTTAGTTTCAAGAATGATTTAAGGTGATAATATGGTTTCAAGAACAAATAAATTTCGTGGTAGCAGATATCACGGTAGAGGCAAAAAGGCCGGTCGAGGAGCAGGTAAAAGAGGCGGTAGAGGAAATGCCGGAATTAATAAACATCGATTATTAACACGTTTAAAATATATGCCAGGGCATTGGGGGATGTACGGTTTTAATCGTCACCCAAGTCTAATAAAAGTAAATGTCTCAATTAACTTACAAGAGGTTCAAGATCGTACAGAAGGTGATTCTATAGACCTAGCATCTCTTGGATATGATAAATTATTAGGCAAAGGCCGTATAGAAAAAGCTATCAAAATTACAGTTCCAAAAGCAAGTGCATTGGCAATTTCCAAAGTAGAAGCCGCTGGTGGATCTGTAATTACTGAAGATAACTAAATTAAAGGAGATGGATTTTATGGTAAATCGTAGACCAAATGTAGTAGGCCTAATTATAATGGCTGCAATATATTGGGGAGCTCTATATTACTGGTTAAGATTTGATTTAAGCTCTGATGTTGCCGAAGTTCAAACCGAGGCACTATTTTTGTTCGCTCTTTCAATTCCCTATGTTGCATTCGTTATGTGGGGTGCTATGCGTGATTTACCTGAAAGTATATCCAATATTCCATACATTGGTAAATATTTTAAGGCGTTTGTTTGGCTCCTTATTCTCATAGGATTTGCTTATTGGGCATGGCAAGATAGTAGTTTAGTGGGATACTTATTCGTTGCAATCGCCCTACTGGGACTTGCAGTAGGCTTAGCCTTAGCATGCTTGTTGTATACAGGTAGTGAAGCAAGTAGATTATACGGACTTAAGAGATTAGTTGATGTTTATCCAAGCATAACTAAGCCCGAAGGGCACGTACGCTTCAATCAAAAATTATGGACTACGACTTTAGTTTTAATAATCTATTTTGGAATGACAAATGTCATGATATATGGACTATCTGATACTACTTTAGATATATTCTCTTCATTCAGGTCAATAATGGCAGGGGCATCTGGGTCCATTATGCATTTAGGAATAGGTCCTATAGTTACCGGATCAATCATAATGCAATTATTTTCTGGTGCAAAAATTATTCAATTAGATCTTCAGGATTCTGCAGATAAGCAATTATACCAAGGTGTTCAGAAAATCTTGGTATTAATAATGATTCCAATAGAGGCCATACCACAAGTATATGGTTTCTTAGACCCGTCTGAAACTGTAATTTTAGACTATGGAGTAGGCTGGGCAAATACTTTGATTGTATCTCAATTATTCATTGGATCCCTTCTTGTATTCCTTTTGGATGAGTTAGTGAGTAAATGGGGTATTGGTAGTGGAATATCACTTTTCATCGCGGCAGGAGTAGCACAATCCACATTTGTAGGGACACTTTCTCCGTTACCAACCGTTGAAGGCCAAGTAATCTCAATAGATAACCCTCCTTCAGGAACCCTGCCTATGATATTTTATGTTCTCAGAACAGCTTCAAACCAACAATTAGTGGCAGATAATGGTTTTGAATTGATGTTACTTGAACACGCAAATCCGATAGCAGCCTTAATTTCCTCAATTATTGTATTCGTAGTTGTGGGTTATGCTGAATCTAGTAAACTGGAACTGCCTCTTACTCATGGAAAAGTAAGGGGGCATAGGGGGCAATATCCGATTCGTTTAGTTTATGCTAGTAACATACCTGTGATATTAATGGCAGCATTATTGGCGAACGTTAACATGTTCACATTATTATTCTGGAGCCATCCTGTATTACGTACAACTCCTATTATTGGAAAGGATGGATGGGGCAGTAAGGCGGAATGGTTTGGGGCTTACAAGCCCGGTGCCACTACTCCGCATGATGGATTTGCTTGGTATGCCTCAATGGTCAATGGAGTTGGGGATTGGCTTATGCCTTTACTTAATCAAACAGGTGATGTCTACGGGCACAGCCTAACTCAGATCATGGTCCATGTGTTTGTCTACGTATTCTTTATGACTGCTGGTTCAACAGTCTTTGCTAAGTTTTGGATTGAAACTACAAACATGGGTGCTAAAGATGTTGCTAAACAAATTGAAAGAACTGGAATGCAAATACCAGGTTTCAGAAAGAATCCGGTTGTATTAGAAAGAATCCTTGAAAGATACATACCTCCAGTAACATTGTTCTCTGGTGCGTTCGTTGGTCTTTTAGCATCAGGAGCAGATCTATTGGGTACAGTAGGTAATGCTACAGGTACGGGCCTGCTACTTGCCGTCGGTATCATACTAAGGACTTATGAGCAAATTCAAAAAGAACAAGCCATGGAAATGCATCCAGTATTAAGAGAATTCTTTGGTGCAGATTAGAACTATCTGTGCCTTCAATCTATCAAATATTGAATGACTCACTGGTCAAATAATATTTTTATAAAATCATGTATAATTCATAGATTTTCGTAACATTGCAAAGAAACTAAATTCCAATTCAACTAGTCATATTCATAAACTAAAGTCAGCCCGTCGGGCCGTTGCGTCACACTGGCGTTGAAGATTGAGTGCCTCGGTACTATGATTTCTTCATTCAAGTGAGATGCAGCCGAGGAAGTGCGGCCACGAACTTAGTTCGCGGTTGAGGAGGTTAACCACAATTATGACTTGACCCCTGAAATAGGGGGTGCAAGACAAAGCAGATTATTTTTCATTCAATTCAAAATGATGGTGATTCTGCGCCAATAACCAATAAGTGACAACTTTAGTGACCATTAATAAACACAAAACTTCCGAAAGGATCAGTGATTTTGCTTCACGCGAAATCCGGTTGATCCTGCCGGAGGCTACCGCTATTGGAGTTCGATTAAGCCATG
>CAXAFE010000006.1:0-87179 GCA_963968165.1 uncultured Candidatus Poseidoniales archaeon
CACTGATTCTAATAATAGCACATTATTTCCTTCAGATTTAGATGGAGATGGGATTTGTAATTATTTAGATTTAGATGATGATGGAGATGGGTTATCAGATACGAATGAAACGGAGATACATGGTACAGATCCACTGAATAATGATAGTGATAGCGATGGATTATCCGATTATGAAGAAATAATGATATATCAAACAAAAGCTGATCAATCTGACTCCGATAGCGATGGATTATCCGATTATGAAGAAGTTATTATATTCAATACTAATCCGTTATCTGCAGATTCAGATAATGATGGCCTATTAGATACGGAAGAATTGAATATATGGGGAACTGATCCCAATACATTCGATGAAGATGAGGATAATGATTCGTTTTACCATTTTCAAGATTGCGATGATATTAATGAAAATATAAACCCGGATTCAATAGAATTATTAAACGGAATAAATGATGATTGTGATGATTTCATTGATGAGGGTTTCAATTTAACTGATATTGATAACGACGGCTTATTTGACTGGGAAGAATTTCATATATATGGTACTAATTATACCAATTATGATACTGATGGCGATGGTTTAAATGATTCTAAGGAAATTTATATAACAATTACCAACCCGATTTTATATGATTTAGATAATGATTTTGATGGATGGTATTGGTTTGAAGATTGTGATGATAATATGTCTCTTAAATATCCTGGAATGGTAGAACTATTAGATAATATAGATAATAATTGCAATGAATTAATTGATGAAAAATTCTGGATTCTAGATTCAGATTCTGATGGCCTTACCGATTATGAAGAATATCATAATTACTCAACCAATCATCTCGATGGAGATTCTGATGATGATGGATTGCCCGATGGATTAGAGGTAGATTCATTTGGTTCAAATCCTAATGAAATGAACTTAGATTATGATTCAGACGGGTGGTATGAGTTTCAAGACTGTGATGACGATGACTTTGACAGAGCCCCCGATAAACCAGAAGAATTAGATAATAAAGATAATGATTGCGATGATGAAATAGATGAAGATTTTAGATATCTAGATTCTGATATGGATGGTATTTCAGATTATTTGGAATATCATAATTATTCTACAAATCCAAATAATAATGATTCGGATGAAGATGGGCTAACTGATGGTTTCGAGATCTCGGTAACTAATTCTAATCCTACGAAATATGACTATGATAAGGATTCAGATGGTTTCTATGAATTCGAAGATTGTGATGATTTAATATTTTCTATAAATCCTGGAATGGATGAAATTTGGAATGGTATTGACGATAATTGTAATAACGTGTTAGATGAGGGCATAGTAAGAATTGATTCCATAGTTACAAGTCCGACTATGAATGAATATTATTTATGGGATTCTGGTAATAAATCACTCATAATTACCCTAGATGGAGTTCCGAGCACGATAGAAAGAACGATAACATGGGAATTTGAAAATTATTCAATAAATGGGAATTTATCTTCCGATGGGCTTAGACTGTTTCTTCCGCCCTTAGATTGTAATGATAATTATAGGACAGATTTGGCTACCCATCTATGTTTAGAAGGAAATAAAGTACAAAATATATCTATTGTGATAATTGATATGGAGGTAACCACAAAATTGATATTAGAAATTAATACAAATGTTTGGATTAGAAATTCAATTGAGAATAATGATGTTGCATCGATTCTGACAAGCACTACTGGAATAATTAGTATTGTCTTATTCATAACAATTGTTTCTACAATTGGAATAGCAGTCGGATTTAGACTAGAAAAAAATAAGAATCTTAAGGATGCATATGAAGCATATGGAGTATCTGGTATATCAAAAAGGATATCTCAAGATATTACGCTACCATCTGCTCCTGAAATACCAGAATTAATGAATTATAGAAAAGAGTGAAGTCGCCTATGCTGCCTCTTCTTCCTCTTCTTGAGATGGTTTGTGATTAGTTCCCCATTCGGCATCGGGAGATCCACCTAACCACTCTCCGACTACAGAAATATCTTCAACATCATCGTCCTCCCTCCAAGGTGGATCTCCATCTGATCCACTAATAATTAAGCAACCTTCGTCATCCAACCTTTCCATGAGAGTCTTTACTCCTCTTTTCATAGGTAATAAATGACCTATTGGAGTTCCAGAGGTTACGAATGGGTAAGTAGCCGTACAAATTAGTAGTCCTTGACTGGGAGAGATTACATCATGACTTACGCCTGGTTCACGAGGGTCGGTTACAGTAGCAACTACTTCCCCTTTTTTGACATAACTCCCAGCTGGAGCTAATACGTCAAGGAGTCCACCTTGATCTGATCTTAGCCATTCTGAGCCTGAGGCTAGTATTCTGAATCGCGGTCTACTTGGATATCCCGGTATCATTCTAAGGCTTCTTAGAACATTTAGAATACCGTACATTGCAACCTGTACTGCTTCTGGATCTGCCTCATCGGCACCTCCTCCTTCATAGGTAATGCATGCTATGTCTGAATCATTAGCAGTCCTTCTAAGAGAGCCCCTGGGCCCTTTAGTATCAAGTATGGCCTCGATGCCGAATGAGCGTGCCGTAAGGTTACTAGAAGAATGTGCAAGATTTACTCTTATTTGAGGCATATTAGTTCTACCTTTGGCAGCTGAATGAAGATCTACAATATAATCAGTTCCAGAAATAATTTTTGTCCAAATTCTGTTGGCCACTCTTGAGGTAGTATTACTTTCAGCACTACCGGGGAAGTGACGATTAAGATCTCGGCCGTCGGGTAAATCCCTAATTTGACGGTAATATCCTGGTAAGTTTACCACCGAAACTATTCTGATTGTACCAGATAATAATAATGGATCTATGGCATTTCCTCCGCCAAGAAAGTTTGGGCCGCACAAATAAGTTAGTGCAAGTGGTCCGACTAACTCGTCTCCGTGTACAGCACCTAGTAGAGTTATTACTGGCCCAGGCCGAACTCCATGTACTACTGTTACGTTTATTGGCCAAGATTCTCCAATATCTATATCAAGTAAGTTAAACTGTAAATTTCTAACTGTACCAGGCTTTATTCTTTTTCTTAAAAAGTTATGATTGCTAACTCCGCCTTCTCTTGTCCATTTATTAGTTTTCTTATTAGAGCCCTCGAGGCTTTTTTCTATTTCTAGTCGCCTACTTTTAGGGATTTGATTGGATACCTTAAGTGGGCCAAAGCGCCTCTTCTTTAATCTGGGAACAATTTTTTCTATAACCTCTGTTGAGGCTATAGAATTGGAATTATCTTCAATGCGCTCGACAGTCAACGGTTGTGGCAAGGGAAGTGAATTAATAGAATATACTTTCAAGAAGGGAATAATTCAATTGTGATGGCTCTGTCTTCCTACTTATGAGAGAAGAGCGTATTTTGTCGGTTCAGGAAAAATATGCACCCAATAGCATATGTTTTGGATGTGGTCCAGCAAATGACAAAGGACTGAAAATAAAATCATATGAAAATGATCAAGGTTTAGAAATGATATATGAAACTTCGGAAGAACATCAGGCATTTCCAGGCATAATAAATGGTGGAATAATTGGGACTTTACTAGATTGTCATGGTAATTGGGTTGCTGCAATTGCACTAATGGACAAATCAGGAGAAGATTACCCTCCTTGTACAGTTACTGCATCTTATAGTATCAAACTATTGAGGCCCACTCCTCTAAATTCTGAACTAAAAATCCAAGGCCGTGTTATAGAAATTGAAGGTAGTTCTGTAAAAGTGGAATTAACCATGGAGGCAGATGGTAAAATTTGTGCTACAGGAAAAGGAATCTTTGTCAAAATAAAAGAAGGTCATCCTGCTTATCATAGATGGAATTAATCAATAATATTAAAATTCATTTGAGATATATATCGGTATCCTTTAGAGCGGCCGACGAAGTGTAATGTTGTGGCAACCCATATGTCTGGACTAGATTCATTAGGCTTGGATGGTAAACTAATATCGTTTTTAAAAGATGAATGGGGAATTGAAAAATTATTCCCTCCTCAAGCAGAAGCATTGCCAAACGCAATTAATGGTGAAAATATAATGTTAACAATTCCTACGGCTAGTGGTAAATCACTGATAGCGCATCTGACAATAGTGCACAGATTAACTCATGAATTAAAGGGAAAAAGAGCTATCTATATAGTACCACTAAAAGCCTTAGCTCAGGAAAAAATGAGTGAATTGAAAGATATTACGGCGCATACAACCTTGAGAGTAGGGTTAGCAATTGGAGAAAGAGAGGGGGAGTATAATCAAGTCGAAAATTCAGATATTATTGTATGTACTAGTGAAAAACTCGACTCATTAATGCGCACAAGGCCAGAAATTATGGATAATATAGGTATTATTGTTACTGATGAATTTCACTTATTGAATGATCCTGGAAGAGGCCCAACATTGGAGATAGTTCTATCTAGAATAAGACATAGGAAGCCTGATGTCCAAATTATTGCATTATCAGCAACCGTAGGAAACTCTGAAAAATTAGCATCTTGGTTAAATGCTAAATTGATAAAATCTAGCTGGCGTCCAGTTTCATTAGAATATGGTATTTTAAATGGACTTGAAGTAAGTGTACACAAGATTGATAGCAGAAAAATTGAAAAGATACCAGATCCGAGAATAATTGAAGGTACAGATAATCAAAAATTATCAGCAGTTTTGGATGATACAATTAAATCAGGAGGTCAATTATTAGTTTTTGTAGCTTCACGTGCGTCATCGCAAAAAGAAGCCAGAGATTTGTCAAAGTATGTACTAAAGAACACAATTAATGGCGGAGAAATTTATACTAAAAAGGAGATTGATGCATGGAGTATTTTAGCAAATTCTCTGACAAAAAATGAAGATGTTTCTACATTGGGAAAGAAATTGATTTCATCATTAAAAGGTGGAGTTGCATTTCATCATGCTGGATTGAGCAATGAGCATAGAAGAAAGGTAGAGGAAGCCTTTAGAAAAGGTGAAATTAATTGCCTAGTTGCTACACCTACTTTAGCACAGGGAGTAAATTTACCAGCGAGGAGAGTAGTGATTCGTGACCATAAAAGATGGAATACTGGAGCTGGAACAAATATCCCAATACCAATAATGGAAATAAGGCAGATGATGGGGAGGGCAGGGAGACCCAGATATGATGACAGAGGAGAATCATGGATAATGGCTAAAAATAATCAAGAAGTAAATTATTTAATTAATAGGTACATAGAAAGTGAATCTGAAGATGTGGTTTCAAAATTAGCAAATCCAAACTCAAAGAAGGCAGAAGAAGATCCTGCATTGCTTATTCACGTTTTATCAATGATAGCAACCGGAGGATTGGAAGATCGTGATGCATTGAGTAGATTTTTCTCTAAGACATTTTTATCTACTCATATGAACTCTGAGGAATTGGCCATAAGAATCGATGAAGCCATTTCTTGGCTTGTTGGTAATGGTATGATAATACGAGAAGGTGATTCTAAGCAAGTAAAGAAAAGAATGCTTGAATATAAACCTATAAAAAATGAAGATGAATGGTTGGACGAGATTCCAGCATGGGTTAATTCTGCATCTAATGTGTTGGGGATGGATATTTCAACAAAGGAAACTAAGAAGTATAATCATGTAAAGCCGCGAAGTGGACCTGCAATTTTTGGATTTACTAAAGCTAGTAATATTGAAGAGCATGATGACATCATACCGGAATCCCCAATAATGACGTATAAATCTACAAATTTAGGTACAAGAGTTTCTAGATTGTATCTTAATCCTTTGTCAGGTAGAATAATCAGAGATGGTTTAGAAAGTGCTATGTCGATATTAATTGGTAATGATAAACATCGTCAAATTTCGCCATTAGGATTTTTACATTTGATATGTTCAACTCCTGATTTTATACCAATATGGCCAAAATCTGGAGATATTGAGGTAATCAATGCAGCCATTTTTAATCATACAAGAGAAATATTAATTCTATCTGAAGATTTAGATGAAGGAGGAATAATGAAAGGTACATTAGTATTGGAATCGTGGATAAATGAATTAAAATTTGATCAGATTGAGAATATGTGGAGTGTACAACCAGGAGATTTGAGAAGTAGAGTAGAATTAGCGGAATGGTTACTATATGCCACAAGAAGAATTCTAAAGGAGGATACAGATTTAGCAAGTATTAATAGAAAGGCACACAAGACTTTGGTTGATGCAATAAATGAAGTTTATCGTAGAGTGAAATACGGGTGTAAGGGAGATTTATTAGGTCTTGTTTCCATAAAGGGAGTTGGAAGGATCCGGGCTAGGGAAATGATCAATGAACTGGGATTAAGTACAACTAGAGATGTGACAATGATGACTGAAAATGATAAAAATAAACTTGGAGATTTATGGGGTTGGAGTAGAAATCTTGTTAATAATATAATTATCTCTGCAGAAAAAATAATAAAAAACAATGATTAACATACTTGGGTTCGGCATCTATATGGATATAACACATCCAATTCCTTGGTTCCCGGCATGGAGGATTGTTTTTTCAACAGAAATAAATGAATTAGACTCAGTAATACAATTATTCAATAAACATAGGCCAAATGAAAGATGGCTTATTTTAGGAGAGGATGTAGCAGCAAGCGAAGTTCATCTGTGGACTACGTGGTATTCGCTCAGAAGGAGGGAAGAATCGAATAACATGGCAGCAAGAACTCCTGACGTAGAGTTCCTTAGACTGATTTCAGGAACACATCAGATAAAAACAGGATTTAAGAGAGCTGGTTTAAGATTAGGAGATAAAACAGCATGGATTTTAAATCTACCAAATGAAGGGATATTGGAATCATTCGGTAAAATTAATCTGAATAGAGAATCGTATTTGAAAAATGATAAACTAGCTAGGTCACTTATTGAACTTTTAGGATGCAAGGTATTGCCATCACGGCCAATTCCAAAAATAACAGGCCTTATGAAGATTGGAATTGAGAATGTAAATGAGAATACCTCATTATCCAAAATTGAAGAAATATTTCTTACAAGAATGGCACTATGCGACTTATGAAAGAGAATCCGTCAAGGGGTCAAACTGATATGCAATAGGCTCAAGGGTGAAATGATAATATGTCTAAGTTCTTTGGTTTTAGATCCTGTACTAATTGTGAAATAGCATGTACGCCTGGTAATTTCGTAGATTTTAAGAATAAAAGGTTCTGTACCGCATGTTGGATTCAAAATCAAAATCCAGAACATCCGGATATTGAAGAGATAAGAAAAAAATTAGTAAACGATGCAGAGCAATGGAAATGTATCAAATGGAGTAGAGAAGAAGGGCCACTTCCTAATGGGCCTTTATCTCATAAAAATTGAGGCATTAATAATGAATAGAGAATTTGTCCCTGATGATTTGGATGCCACGAATTGGAATAATTTAGAGCAGTACTATGTCGAATTGAGGGATAGAAGATTAAATTGCGTAGGATGTATTGAAAGTCTGATAAGGGATGAATCTGATTTAAGCGAAATAATATCGGAAACAAGGGCAAAAACATATATCAATATGACGTGCAATACGAATGATAAGAAAGCTCAAGATTCATGGAAAAATTTTGTAGAGAATATACAACCAAAGATATCTGAATTTAGTGATTTGTTGAATAAAAAAATTTTAGGACACGAATCTGTGGATAAATTACCAGAGAAATATGATATAATGATTGAAGCCATGAGATCAGATATTAATATCTTTAGAGAAGAGAACATACCTCTGCAAACACAATTATCCCTACTGGGAACAAGATATAATGAGATTAGAGGGAAGCAGACTGTAAATTTTGATGGAGTAGAAATGACATTTCCGATGATGGCAATATATCAAGAAGATCTAACAAGAGAGGTTAGAGAATCAGCATGGAGATGTTGTACTAAAAGAGTCCTGGAAGATACAGAGGAAATATCAAATATCTTTGATGAAATGATTCAGATAAGGCATCAAATTGCAATTAATTCCGGTTTTAAAGGATATCAAGAATATATGTTTGCTGCGATGCATAGATTTGATTATACGATAGCAGATTGCCTCGAGTTTCACGATTCTATAGAATCATCTTGTATGCCAATAAAGAAAACTATGATTAAAAGGAGAAAAGATATTTTAAAATTAGACAAATTTAGACCATGGGATTCATCCGTAGATTTACAAGGCAATAAACCATTAAAGCCGTTTGAAAATGTAAAACAACTTGTAGACGGGTGCTCGAAAATTTTTCACTCGATGTCTAAAGAGTTGGGTGCATACTTTGATTCCTTAGAAGACAAGGAATGTTTAGATTTAGAGAGTAGAATTGGAAAAGCACCAGGTGGTTATCAATATTACTTACAAAAAAGTAGAATGCCATTCATTTTTATGAATGCTGCTGGGACTCAACGTAATCTAGAGACTATGATTCATGAAGCTGGGCACGCATTCCATTCTTTTTATTCTGGGCACTTGGAACTTATTCATGAAAGAGATTCTCCTATCGAATTTGCAGAGGTGGCATCGATGTCAATGGAACTACTTACACACTCCAAATGGGAAGAGTTCTATACAAAAAATGAGGCAGATAGAGCAAGGAAAAAACATCTAGAAGGAATAATAGAATTTATGCCATGGATGGCCACAATTGACTCATTTCAGAATTGGATATATAGTAATCCTAACCACACTAGGGAAGAAAGAAGTATCAAATGGTTAGAAATATCTGATAAATTTGGTTCAGGATACGATTACTCAGGCGTAAATGATGATTCATTTAATTATGAAAAAATTGTAGAGACATCATGGCAATTACAAGGCCATCTATTTGGTGCACCGTTTTACTATGTAGAATATGGCATAGCCCAATTGGGAGCGATACAATTATGGAAATATCATAGACAAGATCCTGAAAAGGCTTTAGAGTCATACAAAAAGGGTTTATCATTAGGATATACGAAGGGATTGATAGATTTATTTTCAGCCACAGGGTTGAAAATGTCATTCAACAAAAAACATGTGAGTGAATTAATACATGAAGTTTATGATGTCATTCAGTCAAATTAAATTAATAGATAAGTTCCATAAATAGTTCTTCAGAAATTAATCCGTTAGACCTTCTGCAGTAACTGTGAATACGGCTTCACCCTCAGGAAGATTGGGGCTATCAACCAATCTTGCAATTCGGCGACCACCTTTGGACTTCCTTAAGTACAGGCGAAACGTACTTGCGTGTCCAACAATATGTCCTCCAATAGCCTTTGTCGGATCTCCCCACATTGCATCTGGTTTCGACATAACTTGGTTGGTGACTAAGATTATAGAATTTTGTACGTCAGATAACTGTTTCAATTCTTTCAAGTGTCTGTTCAGTTTTTGTTGTCTTGTGGCTAACATGCCTCTTCCTATATATTCCGCACGAAAATGGCTAGTGAGTGAATCAACAATAACTAATTTGACATCGATGTTTTTAGACATTCTCTTTATTTCATCTACTAGAAGTATCTGATGTGCAGAGTTATATGCCCTGGCTACATGTATTCTTTCGAGAGCATCTGAGGGGCTTAATCCAACTGCCTCTGCCATTTGTGAAATTCTTTCTGGCCTAAAAGTATCTTCAGTATCTATGTAGAATACTTCTCCACCCAGACCGCCATCTTCAACGGATCGGATTGCATTAACGGCTAATTGATGCCCAATTTGTGTTTTTCCACTTCCAAATTCCCCGTAAACTTCAATTATTGATTGAGTTTCAAATCCTCCACCTAGTAACTCATCCAATGCAGAAGTCCCTGATGATAATTTTTGTACTATCTTTCTCCTGTCTAAAAGTGCGTTGCCACTTATAAATCCTCCAATATTGGCCATCCTTTTTGCTCCCGCTATTATTTTTGCAGAGACTGCTTCGCCAAGTTCAGCTTGTTCCGCTAATTCTGAGGGACTCATTACTGCTATTGCAAGAAGTTCTTCGAATCCTGCCTCCCTTAGTTTTTCTGCTGTAGCGGGGCCCACACCGGGTAAATCTTCCACAGTTAATTCAGGTTCATCTATATCAATTACTATTTCTTCTTCATCAATCTTTTCACTTGCAGTTTTTTTAGTCATAATCCCACCGATTCTAATTTCACGTGATCGTCATAAGTATATTAAGAAACTAATTACCCATTGATAAATTATGAAAGTGCTTTTTCATACTAATAGTGCTCAGTCCTACGTTTATTCACTTTCATTTTTTATTTAGTGATGGTATCGGATGGTGGATTTGAACCACCGGTCTCCGGGTTATGAGCCCGACGAGATAACCTGACTACTCCAACCCGATAACCCATGCGGAATGGATAGAATATTTGAACACGTTGGATTTTTTATTTATTTTTGAATGCTAACAATCTTGTGCTTAATGGCACTCGAGAGATATAGAATGACTATGAGTAACGGTATGTTGATAATAAATTCTAAAATGATAATAGAAGGAAGATCTGTGTTTGGAGATTTACGAATAAATAATGGTATTATCCAGAAAATTGCCATCGGAGGTGGTTTAGTAAATCTTCCAAATGAAGTTTTAATAGATGGAGAGGGCCTCTATCTATTGCCCGGAGCAATTGATCCTCAAGTTCATTTTCGCGAACCTGGTCAGCCTGAAAAAGAGGACATTAGGTCTGGGAGTAGAGCCGCTGCTGCTGGAGGGATTACAAGTTTTCTTGACATGCCGAATAATAATCCCTCTGCTGTAAACATTGAATCTATGAATTCAAAGATAAAATCTGCATCTAATTCTGCAATCACAAATTTTGGTTTTTTTATAGGGGCTACGCCTAATAATCTTTCAGAATTACAAAAAGCAGTGGGAACAAGAGAGGTACCTAAGTCTACTGATGGCATTTGTGGAACGAAAATATTCATGGGAAGTAGTACTGGAGATTTACTAGTTAATGAACAAAATGCATTAGAAGAAATTTTCGCAGGAACAGGTGGCGTGATAGCTGTTCATGCTGAAGATGAAGATCGATTGAAATCTAGAAAGGATAAATTTCAACAAAGAACCGACGTAGGTGCACACGCAGAATGGAGAGACGCGGAAACGGCACTAATTGCTACTATGAGAGCCTCGGCATTATCGAAAAAATATAATCATAGATTACATATTTTACATTTAACAAGTGGTATTGAAGCAGATTGGCTGGCAGAAAATAAGGGGAATTTGATAACTACAGAAGTTTGCCCACAGCATCTTACATTTGATGAAACAGATGTTGAAAAGAAAGGTACGCGATTAATAATGAATCCCCCCATCAGGTATTCTGAAGATCGAGATAAACTTTGGAGGCGGTTAAAAGATGGTACAATAGATTGTATTGCAACTGATCACGCTCCTCATACAATTGAAAATAAATTATTAGGATTTCCAAAAGCGCATTCCGGTATGCCAGGAGTTGAGACTTCTTTACCAATGATGTTGACTCATTCTGCTGAGGGTAAATGTTCTATTTCTGACGTAGTTAAGTGGATGTGCGAAGGGCCTGCCAAAGTATATAATATACAAAATAAAGGTAAAATAAAGGAAGGATATGATGCGGATTTAGTATTAATAGATATGGAAACTAAAAGGGAATTTGGAGATGTTGATGTTTGGAGTAAAGTAGGCTGGAGTGCATATTCTGATATGGAAATGGTTGGATGGCCGATGTACACAATAGTGGGTGGAAAAGTTGTACATCTCAGAAAAAAAGCAGGAAGTTTAAGAGGAGAATCGATAGCATCACCAGGTTCTACAGGTAAAGTACTAAAATTTGGTATTAACTAGATCAATCCTGACTTTTAGAGTCAGATTCTTGTCCATTCCCCTCTGATGTATCAGCCATTAACACGTCACCATAATAGTAGTTAGGAACATAATCATATCCTGGGATTTCTAATTCAACTATTAGAGATAAGTCATCAGTTTTGTGAACTGTTACGCCCGCAGTTGAGAAGGCATAAATATACTCGCCCATGAATATAGAACGGCGAATATTAGTTGAACCGCTCCACCAATCAGATAGTCCATCTTCATTATAGAAATCGGAATGTTCTACATCACCGTGCATGCTTAATGTTCCATTCTCAATATTTACATTAATTAGTTGCATACTTGATATGAATTCATATCCCGAATAGGTGTAAGTATTTCCATCTAAAACAACTTCATCATAGATATATCGATATGTAGAAAGAGGGACAGTAAGTAAATCTTCTGAACCCCAGTAAGTAAATGCCTTGTGCTCATAGGTAGCCTCTGACCAAGACCAAGACCAACCACAAGAAGATATATCTATACAATTTTCATCGGTATATGCTGGAGTTAGGGGTATAACATCTGAGAGGATTGGGGTTGTAGGGTCACTGATATCAAAAAGGGATACCTGAGTAATTGACCAATTAAGACCTAGTCCATCTGGCCCACTTCCTATCCCTATTGTAAGAAGGTTATTATCATCAATAGGATGAATATATGTTGATACTCCTGGAACCTCTAATTCTCCAAGTATAGTAGGATTAGTCGGGTCGGATATATCAATTACCCATAGTGGATCGACATTTTGGAATGTTACTAAATAAGCCCTATCTTCGATGAATCTTGCACTCCATATACGTTCACCGGGAGCTATTTCTCCAATATATCCGACGTGAATTAATTCCCCATTCCCATTATCTTGTAATATCGTTACATGATTGGTGGGACCCGTGGGATCGTTCTCTGTATCGTCATCAAATACTTCCATTATCTGCCATCCACTCCAATCCTCGGAAGTGGAGGCAATTCTAATTGAATCTTGATACTCAGATATCGAAAATTGATCCTGAACTGTGCCATTCACTCTTCCAGATGATGAATAGTTTGTAGAATTAGGTGAACTAATATCAAATACATGGATATTAGTTTTATCAATGGAATTAGAATTTCTCCAGAACCACCACCAGTCATTTGAGGGTTCAGCGAGAATTAGTGTGTCTTTAGATGCATATACATGTGCTGAAGAGGAAGTAATGTGGTCAACTTCAATGTCAAGATTGGTATCAAATAGATTGAGAGTCATAATAGTGACAAATCCTCGGCTAGCGCTGTCTTCACTTGCCGAAAATTCATTACAGTCATCAGAACTTATTGGTAGTTGAAAAATATTTTCAGATTCCGTTTTTACCAATTCATATATGTGAGGTGCAAAATCATCAAGTGTTAAGTCATCTATTATTTTTGTATTATATGATATCGCTTCTGAAACACTCTTATTCCATAACCCCATACGTACCTCTTCATCGGACTCATCCCAGTATCCAGAAGGCAAATTAACATAGTTTTGTATTCCATCCAAGTGCGTCCAAAGATGTGTGACCGAACGAACTGTACCATCTACTAATCTTGAAGTCTGGTAATTTCCTTCAATATAAAGTTCCTTCTTAATTTGAGGTGAAGAAGTATTACTTACATCTACAACAGTGTATTTTACTAAATTCTGCACGCGGGTATAGGTGTAATCATAGTCATCATTACCAGGGTTTGAAACAGTAATTTTTTCGGCCATTAATTCCCTAAATGGACTTTCCATCGGAAGATTCCAGTAGTAGATATTAGAGATTATAACAAGTTTATCGCCTTCGAGCATCATCTGAAGAGGTATTCCTTCAATGCTAGTATTCGATTCAATAGTCAATTGACCAAATTCAGGAATTCCCATTATTACCAGAAGATTTCCATTTAACATGTAAATATTAAAGCCATCGGTTTTAAGGAAATCTGCTTCATCAACATCTGACTCTTGATTATTTGTCCCAGAATATTCTCCTTCTCTGTTGTTACTCGTAGTTGGTAACGAATCTGCACTAGAAGATTCTGGCATAGCCCCCATATCTCCATCAAGTGCAATCATTGCATCATCAAAAAATCCACTACTTCCACGAAGAATTTGAGTAGACCAATGCCAGTAGCTATTCTGATCTAGATTGACTAACATCTCATCATAAACGGCAGTCTTCATATCTTCAAGAAGTTCATTGCATTGATCATAATTTTTCAGATTGGGTGTAGATCTTATTCTTTCTGGTAATTCAATTTGAGGATATTCCCCCCCTAATCTATCAATAGTTTGATCTATTTCTTTAGTAGCATCTTCAATTGCTGCAAGGCAGCCAGATGATAGCATCATTAATAAAACTAGAATTGATGTAGTTACTTCCTTGGCCATGTGTGATGGATTATACCCTTACATATTAATCAAATGGTTTGATGATTTGAGAAATAATATAATATTATTATATTCTACGCCTTATATTTTCAAATAACTCGTCTGATTTAGCCATTTGAGAAAGACAGTTTTTGATGTCTCCTTCTTCGAAAAATTTTGTTGCATTGGCTACTGATTGCTCAGTTAGTAGTCTCATCTCATCACCTATATCAATTCCAGAAGAGTCTAATTTAGGCCTTAGCTTCTCCAAATTATCTTGAATAAATAATAGTAGTTCTTTCGTTTCTTTTACTTCAAATTCATAATCTCTTAAAGAATTAGTTAGGATATCTAATTCTTCAGATGCATCTGCCCAACTTCCAGAATTTGATTTTAAGATTATATTTTCCAACTTTATTTCCCATTCTTTACGAGAGTTACCGGATGGGAACCTAGATTCTATTTTTACTTTCTGTCTCAATGCTTTTTGGACCTTGAGTTTTGATTCAGATGTTAATGAAATTTCTCTTTGTATACTATCTGTTAGGCCTTTTGCCAATGAGTAGTCGCCTAATTTTACAGCCTCTTTTGCTTCTTTTATCCTATTATTAGAATTATCTATAATTCCCGATTCAAATTTTGTGAGTGATTTTTCGACGTTTGCGATTAAATTGGATATTATTTCTTCATCATGCCCCATATTTTTAATGTGATATTGGATTGATTCGGCAATTTGTATTGCTTCTTTAGGATCTTCCCTTAGTAATGCATCCTTTGCAGAGTTTAATATACCAATTACTGATTTTGCTTGGTGTTCATTAAAATTATCCAGTATTAATTTTGACTCTGAGATTATATCAGATGCATCTTGCCAATATTTTTCTATTTCGGTAGCTTTTTCTTTTGATTTACGATATAATAATTCTGCCTCCCTTAATGAGCCCAGTGTGAACTCTTCATCTCCTAAAGTAAATAAATTTCTGGAAATCTTAGTATCCAGAGTAATATTTTCCATCATATTTAATTTGGAAAGAGATTCTTGCCTTATCTCCTCAATATCTTTTGAAAGCGCCATCATACGTTCGGCATTATTTAATGCATCTTCAATTGATTTAAGTCCCATTATTGGATTATCAAAACCTTCCTCTCTTGCGACTTTTAATATGGAGGAAGATTGTTGAACATTATTTCCTTCTGATTTTAGTTTTAATAATTTAAATTCAGCCAAATCTAACTCTTTTGAAAATCTTTTTCTATCTAAATATTCAGAATCTTTTTTTATTAAGTCTGGAACCATAGTAATGGAAATTGATAGTATCAAAATTATCCATAAATATATATTATCTGTTGATGAAAGTATTGGTAATGATATTGCTAATCCTACAATACTTGTGATTCCTCTTAATCTCTTTGTAGACAAATTTAATCCCAATATATTATTAGTCACGGCCCATAAGAACAATACGATAGACAACAGTATTATTGCAGAAATAACATAATTGAATGAATTTATGTATTCTGTTAATGTAAATGATAAAATACAGGGCCATATAATATTTATCATTGATGCTATTTTTGATCGGGACTTAGGGCCGTAATTCATTAACTCAGGAAGAATAAATGCCGACATAAACATTAGAATAACTGGCCCATATCTAAACACTATATCTTTGTCATTCTCGAGATTGATGAATAGCCACCACCCTCCAGAAATTATCAATAGAAAAATGCCAATAATTACGGATTTCTCTACTCGTAATTTATGTTCTGCAATTACCCTATCTGCATAGTCAGGGAGCATTAACATCACATAACCCTAAAGTCAATCAGTCAATATCTATGCGGTTCGTTGAGTGAAAACTAGTCAATTTAACTATGTTTGATTTTATTTCGAATTGTAACAAATAATAAAATAAGAACAATTGATATTAATATAAATAATGAATTATTTGAATTTTCATCTGATTGATTAAAGTCATATTGTATTATGAAGTTACCATTGTCATTGGCTGAATTGCTATCCCAATCTATGGTAAAATTAATCAAATCTGTACTGGGAACCTCAAATTCAAACTCCAAAAATACAACTGTGGATGAATCAGCACTTGCTCCTGGAAAATTTACAAATCGGCTACAGGAATTTTCAAAACAAGCTCTAGCAAAAACATCATCATTATAATTATTTTTCATTTCTAAAATTAATAAAGCGTTTCCTGTATTTTGGGAATCTTCGATAATAGAATATGAAATGACTTCTAAATCTACTCCTTTCTTGGGAAAAATCATCAATGGGAAAGTTTCAATTTTATCATTTCCTTTAGAATCTGTAACTATTATTGTGATTTCATATGAGCCTACATTTAGTTGAGAAAGATTTAATTTTTCAATTTCTGATGACCATGGGCTATCTTTTATTATAATTTCATCATCCAATAAAATCCTCCAAGTAGTATTTTCAATAGAATCAATATCGTCATAAGAATTTGAAAAAATTAACTTTATGTAATTTCCCTCCCTTGCAGAATTATCCAGTCGGACTATCGAATTATTTGCCATAATGTCCATAAGGACTGTTGGAGAATTGCCATCATTTATAATTAAATTAAATTCTTTTTTTACAAAATTCCCAGCTTGATCCATGATTATTAATATCATTTCTATATTTCTCAAATCTTTTTCAAGATGTCGATCGGTTATATTCAAATGTAATCCATTAATATTATCGCCTTGTGTGACATAAAAAGAAAAATTTCCCTCATTTTTTTGATATTGGGTCCAACTTTCTGACATATTAGTATAAAGTTCAATCGAAACGTCTTGGCCGTTCTCATCAATTCCCATAATATCAAGATTAAGTTGGGAACCAGAAGGCATGAAGAAATGCGAGTCTGAAATATTTAGTTGATTATTCGTCCCTCGAAAATTGAAATAGATTTCACCCTCCCATTTTGGTGCTAATGCATCAATAGTTATATTTTCGGACCATAATGAACTAATGTTATGGGAATCTGTGCACTTGAAAGATATAGAGGCCATATCTCCATGCATAAATGTATAATCCAATGGTTTAAAATTAAACCAAGGATTTTCTACGGAGAAAATTAAGTTGCCATCTTTGATTATTTTCCATTCCATAACTGGAGTTTCAAGAGGTCCGTCATTACATATTCCTGAGTATGTATATGAGTTATTAAGTGCTATAAAAGATGATGGATTTTGAGATCTGGTAGCCACAACTACGGGAGGGATATTCTCAGATAGGGTTATTCTAATATTTGATGAAACGGGGGCTTGGGACCTATTTACAATAAAGTTAGTTGGAGTTCCTGATATTATTTCAGACATTGCACTATATCGAAATTCCCAATTTCCGGGAAGGGACACATGAAGTGGAATTTCCTCAATTAAGGAGCCGAATCGTGGTAAATCTAGAACTCGAGTTATTCTATTATCCGTGTACCCTGTTATGTTTGCTGACTCTTCCCACCCCCATGTACTATTTGTCATATTAACTGGCCCGGTAATAGGAGATTTGATTACAATTAAATTAGAAATTTCAGAATAAAATGGCGTATAATCAATAATACAACAACCTCCTAACTCAGCATCATTCCAGGACCTTGAAATGTTAATGTATTCATTAAATTCCATTACTTCTGAATCATTAATATAATCATCAGAATTTCCTATATATTGATCTATTTGTTTTCTTAATCCTATCGATTGATTGGGTAAAATATCAGTCCCATACGATTGATCTATTGTTATTGTAGAATACCATGTCGCATTTAATAATGAGTTAGAATGTAATGGGTTACTTATGTTTAAGTAGGAATTACCTTGAATATAGTCATTAGTTATTTCATCTGAATAAAGGGTATTTTCAAAGTTTTCTTTTTTTAAATGGATATTATCTTCCTGTATAATTAATGACATAGACGTAAATAAAAAAAGCAATGTTATAAAATAAGTTTTCTTGATAAAATTTGACATATTAATACCTATAAGAGAGAATTATGAATAATTGTTGAGCCGGTGAAATCCATATTTAGAGGGATTATTTTCGTTGATGGGAATTTATCAATCAAGACCTCCCTTAAATTTTTATCACCATGTACCAAGAAAAACCCTCCTCCCCCTGCACCAAGTAATTTTGCACCTGTTGCACCCAATTTGATTATTTTTGAATATATTTTGTCTAATTCATTACTAGTGACGCTGGTGGATATACCACGTTTTTGTTCCCAAGTTTCTGAGAGAAGTTTGCCTAACGAATTTAGATCGCCTTCTTCCAATAATCCTTTTGATTTATTTGCCTGAATTCGGATTTTTCTTAGTCTAGATATTTTTTCTTTATGATTACTTGGAGATTCTGAGAGAATTTTGCTGGCACTCCTAGATATTCCAGTAAACACTAAGGTAAATTCATCTTTTATTTTATTAATTGTTGTATCAGGTAAATTCAATGGACGAACAATGATCTCATTCTCGAAAAAGGAAATAGAATTTAATCCTCCGAAAGCTGCGGCATATTGGTCTTGTCTCCCAATTGGTTGGTTTAAGATGTCCAACTCTATCATACACGCCTCTTCTGCCAATTGTTTAGCTGAAGGATTATTGCCGGCAAATGCATGTAATGCATTTAGCAGCCCAACTGTTACGGATGAAGATGAACCCAGGCCCGTTCCTTTAGAAGGAATGTCCGCAATTGTAGTTATTTCTACTCCGGATGTGATATTAGTAATACGCATTGCTTCCCGTACTAATTCATGTTCTAAATCTTCAAAGTTATCTACTAATTCTAATTTTGAATAGGCAACTCTTATTTTATTATCAAAACGTCTGTTTACAGTGACATGGATGAAGCTTTGTAAGGCGACAGATACTACCATTCCGCCATTTTTTTCTTTGATAGCGAATGAATCAATATCTGTTCCGCCTCCACAGAATGAAGCCCGAAGTGGAGTACGACTGATAATCATAATTAACAATCGGAGAGACTATCCCGCATCAAGACATCGGTTTTTTGATGAAGATGAAATGGTTTGTCAGTAATGCATATGGAGTACGTCCTTCTAGACGTGCTAGGAGAGAGTGTAATGGACGACCTTATTACGATGGATGACCTCACCAATGAGGAAATTATAAAATTATTAGATGATGCTAAAAAGATGTTACCTATTGCAAAGGGGGAGACCTATCTTCCTTTGCTAAAGGGGAAGGTTTTGGCGAATATGTTTTTTGAGAATTCTACTCGGACTAGGATGTCCTTCGAGACTGCAATGAAGAGATTGGGCGGAGAAGTATTGAATTTTACGACAGCAGGATCTTCGGTCTCCAAGGGTGAAACTCTGTTCGATACAATGCAAATGATAGATGGGTATGCTGATGTTGCAGTTATTAGGCATCCAAGACAAGGGGCTGCACAATATAGTGCAGATTCGGTGAATATTCCTATTCTTAATGCTGGAGATGGAGCTGGAAATCATCCTACTCAAACACTCTTAGATTTATTCACAATCAAAGAAGCACATGGGAAATTTGAGGGATTAAACATACTCATAGTTGGTGATTTGAGATATGGAAGAACTGCGCATAGTCTTTCAAATGCCCTAGCACGTTTTGGAGTCAATTTGACTTTAGTTGCACCCAAATCACTTAAGATGCCTGAAGAAATAGTTAGTGATTTAAAAGCATTAGGTGGCGTTGTAAATGAAACAGATAAATTGTATGAACAAATAAAAGATTCAGATGTAATATACATGACTAGAATTCAAAAGGAAAGGTTTCCAGATGAGGACGAATATTCTAAAGTATCAGGGATATATACTATTTCAGAGTCAGATTTGGTGGATGCAAAAAAGAATATGATAATTATGCACCCTCTCCCAAGAGTAGATGAAATTCAATCGAACGTAGATTCAACTAAACATGCAAAATATTTTGAGCAAGCATTCAATGGTATTCCAACTCGAATGGCACTACTTTGCAAATGCCTGGAAATAGATATTTCTAAGGGAGGGTTACTTAGATGAGTGATGCTGAAATGAGAAGAGTAACGGCCATATGTAATGGAACTGTTATCGACCATATTCCCGGAGGAGAAGCATTACAAGTCTTGAGGATGTTAAGGTTAGAGTCTGGGATTTCTAATCCCATATCCCTAGTGATGAATGTTCCAAGTGATAAATTAGGCAGAAAGGATGTTCTTAAAATTGAGGATAGAGAATTAGTACAGGAAGAATTAGATAGATTAGCCATTATAGCACCAGAAGCTTCAGTTGCAATAATAAGAAATTATGGAGTTGCTGAGAAAAGACAGGTCGGATTGAATGATGAGTTAGTGAATATAATAAAATGTTCATTCTCCAATTGTATAACTCAAAATAAAAAAGAACCTTTGCCGCATAAATTAAGAGTAGTAAGTAGGAATCCTGTTGAAATAAGATGTGCATATTGTGGTAAAATTCAAGATATGGTTGATATATCTGAGCAGATAATATAATTGCACTATACTTCGAATAGCCAATTTTTCATCGTACATGCTTGGCATATTTCCCTACTTGTTACTTCATTACAAACCGTACATTTTTTAACTCTAGAATTTCCATCTTTATTACTATCTTTGTAAAGGCGTCTAATTTCTTCAAGTGAATGTAATAATCCATGTCTAGCACCAGGTGTTTGTTCCTCCAAATTTGCAACTATATCTCTACTAAGTTGTCTCATTGCACCTGGAGCGTGAGGGCAGTCACCATGAAAAAATGGTAGGTTAGAAACAACAGCATGGGCATGAATTTCTTGTTCAGGAATCCACCTTAAAGGAACTATTCTGGGAGTAAGTCCCTCTAAAGGAGAGTCAGTATGCGGAGCTAGTCTTACGGATCTTTCAATATCTCCTTTTTGTAAATTCATTAATATTGATTGAGCCATGTCATCCAAATTATGCCCCAAGGCCATAGTATCAGCTTTTGTCTTTCTTGCTAAAGCATTCAAACCTTGGCGCCTAAATACTCCACAAAATGAACACGGCATCATCCCACTTGCTTCATCATGAGTTTTACCTATTTTGGGCATTTTTGATACAACTGTGTCCATTTCATCATATCCTAATTCTGAGTAACTTATGGATACAAATTTAATACCTAAAGTATTTGAAAGTTCTATTGCACACTCCATAGAAGGCTTACGATACCCGTCAATGCCTTCATCTACGCATCCTGCAATAATTTCAACATCTCTTCGTTGCCCAATTATATCGACTATTGTAGAGAGTAATACTGCGGAATCTTTTCCTCCAGAAATAGCTACAAGTAAACGATAGGGAGATCCATCGTCATGTCTAGCATTTTTTGGTAAAATTAACTGTTTCCTCAATTCTTTTGACGTTCTTTTTCTAACCGAGTCACTTAGGCATTTACCACAGAGATGTTGGCCGCTATATACTTGATACAGAATCGATTTAGAGGGGCATTTACTGCATTTCTGGACTGTGATCCCTGCACTCATAATGGTCGGTCGTGTGTTTTTCTATTGAAACCATTTGTGAGGAAATATAATTTTATCCGATGGATTGATGACCATAAATATCTTCAGCGGCTTATGGGAAGAGCAGAGACATTACCCTCCAGAATGGACAATGATGGCAAATTATCTACTCCATTAGTAGATAGGATTTGTTTATTTTTTACAATTATTATCTTTTACTTAATACATCCATATTTCTCAGATTTAATCAAAAATATTTCAGGAGAATATTCTAACATAATCTCAATAGTTACTCTAATTTTGATATCTCCACTTGTAGGGAACTATGTATCATTAAAAATTACTAATTATTTATTTAGTAGATAATCATGAACGCAGATTATTGAGATTTCTTTCGATAAATCCAATAATTCTTTGCCACGGTACTACATATCGCATTCCTGCAACAACTAGCATGAACAAACTTGCAGAAATTACTTTTCCATACGTCATCTGTAATTCTAATGATTCCTGAACCTGTCCAGACCATTGTGTTCCCTGCATAAAACCAACAAAGGATATCAATAGGTCATCAAATTCTAATGCCATGGCTGTCGTAATCGCCACTAGGAAGATGATTATGGATAAATGAATTAGATGTGAATTAACTACATTATTGAATTGTTTTATATATTCCGAATCATTCTTAGATCCTTCTGGAAGTGACATAGCATATTCCAGATGTGTGATGGCAGCTAATCCCGATTCTAAGAAAATCAATAGTAGTATTGATACTTCTAGAAGGTCATAAGCAAGTGGAGATATAAAGCCTCCAAATAAGGTCGATTCACCGATTTGGGAAGGTATAGACTTTAGCCCAAGATCAAAAGCGCCCGAAAGATCCTCAAAGGTCAGTAATGCATGGATTCCTATTATCAATAAAAAGTAACCCATAGCCCAAGTTATAAGTTTCCTAGATAATCCCCATATCCCCATCATTCCGGCAAGAATTGGTGCAAAAACTATTCCAAGAAATATAAGTTCAAACATAAAGGCCACAGGATACAATAATGATTCAAAATGATTCAAAGGAGATTCTAATCCATTAAATGCCATACTAGAGATCCAAGAAAATAGGAAAGGTAAAAAAATCCATATAGCTAGTATTAGCCCAGTAAATTTCTTGATATCTGTTTTTAATTTATCACCTTTGGATAATATATAGGACCAAGTAATTGTTATAACCACACAAATGATTAACGGTCCTGAAAATGAAGAAATACCAGATTGACCTATCCCCAATAGGAAATTTGGAATGAGTAAATTGTTACTATTACTAAGCCAAATAAGCCCCCTAGTATGTTCATAGGCAGGACACCAATATTGCGAACCTTCTGCTGCTAATATGAATTCGTCTGTGCAAGAACCATATATCTCATTCATACGAAACATTATTGCAAGAAGTGAAATAGTTGACAATATTTGGAAAGTTAGTATTTGCCATTTTTTCCTGAGAATTGGGAGGTGTAAAGTTTCTGATGATTTATGTTTTTCAACTATATCCATTTTTCAAACCTCCATTAGTTAGGACCCTTTGACTTGCATAAGAGCTTGAGCTAATTCAATATCTGGCATCCAATCAATTACTTTTGCACCATATCCAGAAATAGCAGTCAATCTATTCTGTCTTTCTAATTTTAATACTTCATACGAAAGACGAGGGATTCTACTAACTAATCTTTCAAGGTCTATACTGCTTGGAGATAATACGACAACCTCATGCCCTCTGCCAGCAAGACTTCTGATAGCAGGTAGTGTTGTACCATCACCTTCCAAACTACTAATTATGAACACAGGAGAGCCCCTACTTATTCTGGAGGTGATTGCGTTTGTTACTGCTTGCAGGGGCATAGAACCTGATGCACTCACCGCAGCTAGATTACTCAAAACTTTGAAATTTTGTTTATCACCTGTTTCAGGACCAAGGTAATCCATTTTATCTCCATAAGTAACCAAAGCTACAGAGTCTCTTCTTTTTAGAAAATGACTAGATACTGATGCAGCGGCAACTGACCCCATTTCCAAAGAATTTTTCAGGACTGTCCCAATTCTAGATACGTCCCTTGTATCGAGAATTATGAAAACATCAGTAACTGCATCTCTAGTCTTCTCATTTACCATCAATTCACCCGTTCTTGCGAACGCCTTCCAATTTATAGAACGGAAAGAGTCTCCTGGAATATATTCCCTTAAAGAGTAAAATTCCATTCCAGGGCCGGGAGTTTTCAACGTGGTAGCACCAGTATACATATTTGGTACATCAGATTTCAATAATGCTTCTTCGATATCTCGAACTTGGGGGAAAACAGTAACATCTGATCTAGAATCTATTTTAGACTCGTTAACGAAGAGGTTGAATGAGTTCCTGTAACGGACGGAAACTGGGCCTATGGTATAGTAACCGCGTAATGGACATCTAACATAATAACTTATTTTTGTACTTTGTCCAGGACCTAGATTCATCCTCATTTGATTTATTCCATGATGTAATTTCATTTCATGAGGTACATTATCAAAAATCTCTATTTGTTGTGTTCTTCGATATGATTTGTTGGAAATGGTTAGGTCAACCATTATCTTATCTCCTTTGTAAACATTATAGGCAGATAATTCTCTAGTAATATCTAATTTATCATGCCCATCTACCCAGCCGTTTATTGATAAAAATGCAATAAATGTTAAACCGATAATGATGAATTGGAAGTTAGAAATCATCATCCCAATTAGTATCAAACTCACGCCACTCGCGAGCAAGATAGTTCCTTTACGTGTCCACATCTAATTTCACCTGTGTATCTACATTACCCCATTCTTTGATTCTTTTTACTACTCCTACTAATTCATCGGGCCGATATTTTCTATCTTCAAAAATAAATCTAATCAATACTGGATCTTTTACCATGTTTTGTAATTCGGCAGCGGGTAAAGCATCGAATTCTTCTCTTGAAAGGGTGTTTAAGTTCCTAACCCTACTTAGAAGTACTTGTCTAATTTTATCTGATTTTTGATAGTATTCATACCTACTTGCGTCACCAAATCCATAATATATTATTCTAAATATATGCCGCCAATCTTCTGGATCTTCTTTACGAATTATTATGGCTTCAAGAGATATAAATAATATCATAAATAGTATCACCATTGCCATCCAGTCATTTGTAAAATAAATTAATAGGTAATATATCAAATTGTAGGTATCTCCAAAAATAGAAGTTTGTTGATGCCGACTTTCATCAAAGATTACTAATGCATTAGAACTAACATTTGTACCTGAATTACCAATTAACAATGATTCAGCAACTATATCAAGCGCCCATTTACGGTTATCATTCGAAGGAACTAATCCTGAATAGTATTCATCAAAATCTGGATTGTAAAGCGAATTTATTAACATTGAACCATCAGATAAAAAATGTACTCTGCCTGAATCTGAAGATCTACATAGAATATTTTCACAATACCTCACATATACAGGAAAGGGGCCTTGTTCATCACCTTGTATTCCAAGCGCCTCGTATCCTCCTATGGTATATTCGCCATCATCATTATTGTCCAACCATGAGTCAAGAGTAGTTTTTGCTATAACATATCTATGTTCTGAAGGATTGTACGCAGAAGTTTTTTCAAATGCAGAGAGACCATTTGTCAATAGATTATAATTTTCAGAAAAATCCCACTCCCCTGTTTCACTATCGAATCTGTGCGCACAAAGTCCGACATTTCTCAGATTGATTACCGGATTTGGAGAATTTGGATCGGTTGGATCATTATCTAATAAATCTATAAATCCATCATTATCTGAGTCCCTTATGCATGGATTCACAGAATTCTGAGAGCCTGGAGTAGAAGTAAAATTGTAAGTAGATGTAGTGTTCACCCACACAAAATTATAACCTAAAATTTGATCATATGCTTCGCCATCATATAGACTATGTCCAGTATAATCAAGTCCAAATTCACTTGCTAAATTACTAGAATATCCGAAGTCATCCATCAATAAAACTGTCCCTCCGCGTTTTACGAAACTTTCAATTGCCACAATTTCTGAAGATGTATAGCCATCCCCTTCGGAGAATTGGACTACATCTTCATCACCTGTGAACCGAGGTAAGGAAATTGTATCTCTTTCTACACCAGAGATAATGAAAATTGATTCTTCAGGATACTCTACCTCACTCAATAAAAGGGGACTAGAAACTAGAGCAGTGGTTGGAATTCCTAAATCATTAAGTTCACCCCTAAAGGAACCTAAATCATTCCAGTCATCACCATATGCTGACTGTTGGGTTTCTCCCGGTACTACGTAGGAAACTGCTATAGACAAAAGTAATGTCAATAGAAGACCCCAAAAAGAAAAAACAAGGGCATTGCGACGATATTTTGGAGAATTAATTCTTCTAGAAATTCTTTTCCAATCGACCATAAGCAAGACCACCGATACTCAGTAACAAACAATGAGCATTAAGTTCATCTTAAGACCGTTGTGAAGTCATGAACAATTTAGCATCATCATCTATCGCTTTAATTGGACATTTGTGCCAACATTATCAACTTCCTCAATTGGTATAGAAAGTAAACCTTCGACAGTATTCCAAGGCAATACGGTCGGATCTATGTCTGGCTGGACTACTACTAAGATTGCAACTACATTTCCTGTTTTAATATCTAAGCTAAAGTCTGCTAGAGTCCCAAGAAGTTCTCCTGCCATATCTACAACATTTCGTCTAAGTATTTCTAGACTAAATGTTGTAGGCAAATTTAGCACCTCAGACTGATTCCATTCCAGAAGAATTGTTGGAAGATCTTTTTACTGATTCTAAACCACTTGTAAGAGTTGATTCCATTCGTCCGTAATACTCCATCATTTCTGGAGTTACGGTTGGCCTAACTCTATCAATTGCTTGTTCGAAGAATTTTTTTGAAACTGTTCTCTTCCCGGCACGCATTGCTATTAAGGCTGATTCCCTACATATTGCCTCTATATCCGCACCTGTATAATTATCTAATCTGGATGAAAAATCATCTAAATTGAATTTCCCTAAGGGCATTTCAGCAGTATGTATTCTGAGAATTTCCTGGATTGATTTTTTATCTGGAGGAGGAATGTGTAACACTCTTTCAAACCTACCTGAACGTAACAATGCAGGATCTATCATCTCAGGCCTATTAGTTGCTGCAACTACGATTACTCCTTCCATAGATTCAACACCATCCATACTACTTAATAATTGATTTACGACCCTGTTCATTGCATCTGAACCATCTCCAGAGCTATTTCTTCTCATTCCTGCAATGCTCTCGAATTCATCTAAAAATATAATTGAAGGACTCGCTTGTTTGGCTTTCTTGAATACTTCTCTGACTGCTTTTTCAGACTCTCCAACCCATTTTGATATTAGTTCAGGACCTTTGATAGTGATGAAATTTGCTTTTGCTTCATTTGCTATTGCTTTAGCAATTAAGGTCTTTCCAGTACCAGGTGCTCCAAAAAGTATTATTCCTCTAGGTGGCTTTATTCCAAAGTGTTCAAATGACTCTGGCCTATTAAGAGGCCATTCTATACTCTCTTTGAGTCTTTCTTTTACTTCTTCTAATCCTCCTACCTGATTCCAACTTACCTGAGGGACTTCGATATAAACTTCCCTAAGAGCGCTTGGTTCAATATCTTTTATGGCTAGATGAAAGTCTTCCATTCTGACCTCCATCTTTTCAATAACTTCAGGAGGTATTTCGTCTTCATCCAAATTTATCTCTGGCAAATATCTGCGCAGTGCCTTCATTGCAGATTCTCTGACAAGTGCGGAGATGTCTGCACCCACAAAACCGTAAGTATTATCCAGTAACCATTCTAGATTAAAATCATCACTAATTGGCATATCACGGGTATGTATTCCAATAATTTCCGCTCTTCCGTTTTTATCAGGTACTCCGATCTCTAATTCTCTGTCAAATCTACCTGGGCGTCGCAATGCTGGATCTATAGCATCTCGACGATTTGTGGCACCTATTACAACAACATTGTCCCTGCCTTGCATGCCATCAAGTAGAGTCAATAATTGAGCGACAACTCTTCTTTCGACTTCTCCGCTAACATCTTCTCTTTTAGGTGCAATACTATCTAACTCATCGATAAAAATGATAGCAGGAGAATTGGCTGCAGCTTCATCAAATATTTCTCTTAGCTGCTTCTCACTTTCTCCATAATATTTCGAAATTATTTCTGGACCATTGATTGATTGAAAATGAGCATTGGTTTCCGATGCGACTGCTTTGGCGATCAATGTTTTTCCAGTACCTGGAGGGCCATGAAGCAATACACCTCTTGGAGGATCGATACCTAATCTTCGGAATAATATGGGGTGCTTTAAGGGTAATTCTACCATTTCCCTAATATTTTGTAATTGTTGGCCAATTCCACCTATGTCTTCATAGGATATAGAATGGACTATTTCTTGTTCTTCTTGGCCAACTGGCTCCTCCTTGATGATAATTTCGGTATCCGGTAAAACTTGGACTATTCCTTTCGGATTAGTTTGAACTATAGCAAAAGGTAATGCTTCTGCGAACAAAGTCATTCCCGGAATAAATATTCTGTCTCCAGCTACTACTGGCCTTTTATTAAGCCCTCTTCTAGCAAAACCTTCTATTCCTGGTCCAAATCTAACTTTCTGTTGTTTTGCCATTACGGGACTTAATACTAATCTTGTACAAGGTTGAGTTTCAACTTTAGCAATAGTAACTCTATCTCCAAGACTAACTCCAGCATTTTTTCGTATTATTCCATCTATTCTAATAACACCTAGATTAGCATCTTCAGGCCTACATCTCCAAACTATAGCCGCTGTATCTTGATCTCCAGAAATCTTCACAATATCCCCTGGTTTAAGATTTAAATCATTATCGAAAGGTACTCGGGCCCTCCCGTGTCCCACATCACTTGGTATTGCTTTTGCGACCCTCAAAGTAAGGGAATCTGGGTTGTCCGTTGTATCTGCTGCCACTTGAATCGCTCCTGATAAGGTGCTCTGAAACTTTGGGGTAATTAAACCTACTAATAAAAAATTGTCTTTTGATTTTATTAATGATGGGTAAGTCAATACTCAGTAGGATTATGAAAGTAGGGCACTTCGGAGTATCATGACTCACGTTCTCGAGACAGGTTTTGAAATTATAGAAAGCAATAATCCAAATGGTAGTGTTAAGGTAAGAGGTTATAATATAATCAACGGAGAGTTAAGACAATCTACAAACGGTGAAATCTTTGAAAGTACTAATCCAGCTATTCTAAATGACTGTCTGGGAGAGTTCCCCCTTTCTACTAGAGAAGATGTGCATGATGCGATAAAATCAGCTAGATACGCATTTGAATCTTGGTCCACAACACCTGCTCCCACCAGAGGCCAAATAATTGGTAACATTGGCAGATTATTAATGCAATATAAAGATGATATTGTACGACTCGAAACTAGAGAAATAGGCAAGACTCTGAAGGAGAGTGCTGGTTCGGTACAAGAAGCCATTGATACATGTCTGTTCTTTCAATCTGAAGGTCGTAGGCTTTATGGGCAAACTGTAAATTCAGAACTACCAGATAAAGAATTATTCACTTACAGGCGCCCATTGGGTGTTTGCGGCATAATAAATGCTTGTAACTTTCCTGCTGCTGTTCCTTTTTGGAAGATGATTCCGGCCATAATGTGTGGCAACACATGCGTCTGGAAATCTCCACAAGATTCTCCTTTACTTTCATTCATGTTGACCAGAATAATACATGAATCAGGGTTACCAAATGGAGTTATAAATCTAATTCACGGTAAAGGAAGTGGCGCAGGTCAATATCTTGTAGATGCTGTTGATGAAGGACTCATTAATAAAATAAGTTTTACAGGGAGTACATCGGTTGGTAAAATGATAGGTGAAGTATGCGGAAGGAATTTAGTTTCTGCGAGTTTAGAATTGGGAGGAAAAAATCCATTGGTAATAATGCCGAGCGCAAATATTGAAAATGCCGTTGAGGGCGCTTATTGGGCTGGATTCGGAACTGCTGGACAAAGGTGTACCAGTCTTGGAAATTTAATAATTCATGAAGATATTTTTGATGAATTTGTTGAAAAATTAATGATAAAAGTTAGATCTACAGTTATCGGAGATTCGATGAAGCATGAAAATGTCCTATACGGGCCAATGCTTTCTGAGCGCTACGCTGTAGATTTCCTAAAAGCATTGGAGATGTGTGATTCCAGTGCTGCAACAAAATTATGGGGTCGCGGCAGGATTACATCTGATAATAAACCAGAGAATTTTCTAGGAGTTCCTGAAGAAGGAGTTTATATGTGGCCGCATGTATATTCTGAAGTCACTGAAGATATGGAATGTTTTCATGAAGAATTATTTGGTCCTGCCATAACATTGGTAAAAGCGAGAGATTTTGATCATGCATTGTATTTAGCAAATGCGTCTCCATACGGACTTTCAAGTGCAATATATACTAATGATAGATTAGAAGCATATAGATTCAAGACTGGAATTAAGGCCGGCATGACTGGGATAAATAACTCAACAACTGGTGCTGAGGCACATCTTCCATTTGGAGGAGTTAAAGGGAGCGGCAATGGCACTAGGGAATCGGGCATATGGGTCATAGAATCATATTCATATTGGCATGCGGTAAATGATGAATTATCTGGGAAATTACAATTGGCCCAAATGGATGTTGAAGAAGTAGAATTTTCAGAGGCAGATGTTGACTATTCAACTTTAGCTTAGAGGAATGGTTCTCCACATTGGGGCATTAAACAACAGGCAAACACGCTTCGAGCATGTAACACTAATTAATGAAAATAGAATTTTCTACATTCTCAATAACAACCATAATTATAGTTCATCATGATGTTTTTTTATTGTAACTATTAATTTTTCTAGAATTTTTACTATGGGTAAAAGCAATCACTTATGTCCTCGCTGCTTTTCGCATTGGGTAATAGGAAGATAATAGCGTGTCAGATTCAATTAGGCTTCCAATTAAAAAAGGATTTGGAGTTACAGATCGTGTAGATAAATGGTGGACGCAACCTTTTTGGATGGCTTTTGCACTAACTGCGACACTAATATATACTTCACTCCGAGTACTGGTTTGGGATGGAGCTATACAATATGATAACCATCGTGTAACATCTCCGATATTTTCCCCGGATGTAATTCACTTATTCAGTTTAAAAACTCCAACTTGGATGAATTCTGCATTATTGATACTTTGGATTCCTTTTGGATTTAGGGGTACTTGTTATTACATGCGTAAGGTATATCATAGGGTTTTCTTCCAAAATCCTACCGCTTGTGTTGTTGCAAAACCAGAAATTGCCTACAGAATAGGATACAAGGGAGAAACAGGATTATTTTTAATAAATAATATCCATCGATATATGTTATATCTCGCCATTATAATATTATCTATGAAAGTTTATGATGTTTTTCATACAATGCATTTCGACGAAGGCTTTGGATTATCTATCGGAACGCTAGTATTAGCAGTAGAGTCGGCATTGTTGTTTATGTATGTTGGATCTTGTCATGCTTTTAGGCATTTATTTGGAGGGAATATGAATCAATGGAGAGGGGGTTTTTCTGGATTCATGGGCAGCATATATATTAGAGTAAGTAACATGAATATCGACCATGCATTTTGGTTTTGGACCAGTCTCGCCATGGTTTTTCTTGGTGATTTATTTGTATGGGCAGTTGCAGAAGGAGTACTCGGAGATCCTTACTACATAATTTTTTGAGGTTTAACTATGAACAAGGAATATACTATCCATGAGCATGATGTGGTGATAATTGGTGCTGGAGGTGCAGGCTTACGAGCAGCAATTGAGGCTAGTAAGAATGGAGCAAGTGTTGCCCTAATCTCCAAATCTATGCTGGGAAAAGCACATACAGTGATGGCAGAAGGAGGAGCTGCTGCTGCTCTTGGGAATAAGGATCCTCGAGACAATTGGAAAATTCATTTTAGAGATACAATGAAAGGAGGAAAATATCTAAATGACTGGAGAATGGCAAAAATCCATGCTCAGCAAGCTCCGGATAGAATTAGAGAATTGGAGACTTGGGGGGCTATTTTTGATAGAACCCAAAAGGGCCTTACAAATCAAAGAAACTTTGGAGGGCACACATATCCAAGACTAGCCCATATCGGAGATGCCACAGGATTAGAATTGATTCGGACCTTGCAAGAAAAGGGAGTACATATGGGAATGGATGTTTACATGGAGTTTACAGTTAGAAAATTATTCAAGACTGATGGGAAAATATCGGGTTGTTTTGCATACAATAGGAATGACGGTAGTTTGCATGTTTTCAAGGCTAAAACGATTGTTATGGCGACAGGAGGTGCGACAAGATGTTGGGCAGTTTGCTCAGGCTCTTGGGAATATACTGGAGAGGGTTATGCCCTTGCCTATTGGGTAGGAGCAGAAATGGGAGATATGGAATTCATTCAATTTCATCCTACAGGGATGATTTGGCCACCTTCAGTAAAAGGTATTTTGGTCACAGAGGGAGTAAGAGGTGAGGGCGGCATGTTAACAAATTCGGAAGGTAACAGATTTATGTTTGATTATGTGCCAGAAATGTATAAAGACGAATTTGCTGATACCGAAAAAGAAGCTCTAGAATGGGTGTCCGAAATAGTTTCAGGAAAATTAGCTACAGTTCGAAGGCCTCCGGAGTTATTGACTAGAGATGTTGTCGCTAAAGCAATAAATGCAGAAAGAGATGCGGGAAGATCGAGTGAACATGGTGGAGCTTATCTCGATATATCGTGGAGAGAACCGGAAGAAGTTAGGAAGAAGCTCCCAGGAATGTATCATCAATTCAAAGAATTAGCAGCGGTTGATATCACGACTGAAAAGATGGAAGTAGGTCCAACTGCCCACTATGTGATGGGAGGGATAAAAGTCCATCCTGAAACTCAAGAAACAACTATTCCAAGGATGTTTGCAGCAGGAGAAGCAGCTACTGGATTACATGGAGCTAACAGATTAGGAGGAAATTCATTGTCTGATCTAATTGTGTTTGGAAAAATTGCTGGAGAACATGCTGCCCTAATGGCAAGTAATATCACAAAATATTTAGAAATTGAACAACATGAAATTGATGAGGTTATTAAGGAAACTTTGGCGCCGCTTACTAGGAAAGATGGTGAAAATCCTGCCAAGGTTGTAGAAGAATTGAGGGAAATGATGCAGTACAAAGTAGGAATAATTCGTACTGAGAAACTTCTAAAGGAAGCATTACTGGATCTGGATGAATTGGAAATTCGCGGCAAAAATACTTCGTCTGGAAATAGTAAAATCTACAATCCTGGATGGCATCAGGCCTTAGAAATAAATGCAATGATAGATGTAAGTAGGATGTGTACATTGGCCGCATTGCACAGAGAAGAATCTAGAGGAGGGCATACTAGAGATGATTTTCCAGTTCCTGATTACAAGTACTGGGGTAAAATTAACAGCGTAATAACTAAGAAAGAAGTAATGAGCATAGAGCATCGACGATATCCAAAAATATCAGAAGATTTGAAGGATTTATTGGATATACAAGACTTACACGAGGAAGAGTAGAATGACTAAAGATATTACTTTCAAGATTTTTCGAGGAGAACCGGGGACAGATGGTGATGTCGTGGGAGAAATGGTAGACTACACCGTGGAAATGGATGAAGGAATGGTTGTATTGGATGTCATTCACAGAATACAAGCAGAGCATGCTCCAGATCTATCTTGTAGGTGGAATTGTAAAGCAGGAAAATGTGGGTCTTGTTCTGCAGAAGTGAATGGTAAACCCCGATTAATGTGTATGACAAGGATGGAGGATATTATAGAAGAAACATCTGAAGGAGAAGCAGTTGTGATTAAGCCAATGCAAGCATTCCCATTAACCAAAGATTTGGTAACTGACACATCATGGGCTTATGAAATGAATAAGAAAATGGTCCCAATTAACGGTCCTGATCAGTTAGATTGGGAATTTAATCAAAGAGAAGCCAATAGAATACAGGAGTTTAGATCATGCATAGAATGCATGTTATGTGTAAATACATGTCACGTTTTAAGGGAACATGAAAAATTTGATGAATTTGCTGGACCAAGATTTTTTGTCCGGCTGGCTGGTCTTGAGATGCACCCATTGGATGTAGAAAATAGAATTCCAGAAATAAAAGAAGATTTTGGAATAGGATATTGTAATATCACAAGATGTTGTACAGATGTTTGCCCTGCAGGAATTAATATTACGGACAATGCCATTATTCCTCTCAAAGAAAGAGTGGTTACAGAATATTATGATCCTATAGCAATCTTAGCAAAAAAGTTAGGTATAAGGAAATAAGAATTAACATTGAAAAAATTTCTTTAAATTCTCTCAATTCTAATTTTTTTAACATTCGCCTTATTGATTTTGTCAGGTAACCAATCTGGTGCACTAGCTGGTTTGGCAACCATCTTTTTTTCACCCGTGAATACATGAACGCGATTCGTGCCTCTCTCTCGTAGATGTATGTCAGTTTCACCTCTAGACGCTGCTTTCAATGCAGCCCCCCTTGGTTGTTTACTATGAAACACCTGAGTAGTGTCCTTTCCGCCTTTCATTAAAACAAAATATTTCTTTTCATTCATTGATATATCTCCAAATCTTTCGCTGCTATATTAGATAATTAACTTTTGGGCAAATAAATGGTCAACTAGAGGACTAATAATGGTTAATTTTTAGTGAGAGAGATTAAAATTCTGCACAAGCAAGAGTTTTTGTATTTACTATCCCATCAATCGGCCTTATTGAAGAGACCACTAATCCTGCGATGACCCCGATGCCATCGGCCTCTATTTTTACTATTATATCATAATCTCCGAATAGGTGGTTAATATCTGTAATGAATTCTAATTTATTCAAATTTTCAAAGACACTAGATTCATACCCTGGTTCGACATTTATTAAGACATAACTAGATGACATAATAATCCCGAGGGGGTAAAAGCGAATCAAGCCTTCGTATAGAATTGATTAAAATAGAGGCGATGAGTAGATATCTGATGACCTCGTCTCGCTAGAATATGGCAGAGGTAGTAATAGTCAGAGAATGCAAACATGGTCAAGTCAGAGTAGTATTTGGCAATATTACAACCGTTGAAGGAGATATAATGGTAATTCCAGCAAACAATAGACTCGCAGGTAGAGAAGGCTTAGATGAAAGGATGCAATTGGCTGCAGGGCCGGAACTGAGAGAATTTTGCACTAATATAGCAAAAGAAAGAAGAAAGGAAAATCTACAACCTTGTGGAGTAGGAGAAGCTGTGTCATCTCCTGGTTTTAATTTACCTGCTGAAAATTTAGTACATGTAGTAGGACCTGATTGTAGAAGGCCGACTCAGGATAATTTTAGGAGAGAATTGCTAAAAAACTCATACGAAGCACTCTTTCATGAAGTTTCAAAATTAGAACCTAGAGAAACTCTTGTTTTACCTCCACTTGGGATGGATGTATTTGCCTATCCTCATAGAGAAGGAGCTAGGAAAACGATGGAAATAATACTGAAATGGATGGATGCAGAAGAAGACCCTGGAGTCAGAATGGTTCTAATTGTTACTCATGAAGATAATTTTCTTAATAATATGAAAACCGTTTACAGAGAGGGCGAAGATCAATTGCCTGGAATTGAAAGAACTAGAGATTTCAGAAAAGGTAAATTTGAATAAATTATTTACTGTGTATCTCGACTGCTTCCGAAAGTGATAGGTTACCAATTGCGACAGAAAACGCTAATTCTGTTGGAATAGTAATCTTTCCTTCAGTAAAAAGTCTACTTATTCTTTGAATTTCTCTTACCTCTCCCCTAGTTGGGATTATCTTTGTTCTTTCAAAAATAGGTATACCTGATTTTTCGGCTATACTTTCAGCTGAAGATTTATGATCATGACGAGATCCATTTGAAGTATTTTTTTCATCGACTAATTCAACATTTAAACCCTGATTTATGCAAGAATTGATAATTCTATTTGATAATGTTTTAGGACCATTCCCAATTCTTATTAAAGCTTTTTTTGGGTGAATTTGATCAATTACTCTTATAATTTCCATAATCACATCATCTACAAATTCAAGTTGAATTGAGCCAATCAATCTATTATCTGCAAACCATGCCAATCCTGGCCTAGGACCAGTGTCTACTCCGAAGCATAATTCGTCTACATTTGGCCCAGCAAATAATTTATTCAATTCCGCATTTACTATTAAATCAATATTATCTATATCAACAGCTACTCCTCGGTAATCTGCAGAAACATTTACTTCCTCGTTTGAGCCAAACCACAAATTTATATCAGAAGGTACATCATTTCTATGATCTAATTGTATATGAGGGATGTTTAAGTCTCTGAATTTTTTAATTAATCTGTAAGCTAATTGGAAATCTTCGGTCCTTATCCCGATGGCTTCCATATTTAACACAGAATACTAGGGGTGTTTTAACTAACCTAATTATAATATCAAAAATAGTAGTTTTGAGAAAATTATTCAATCCACTTAATTGCTATATTATTTAATTTATAATCGATGTAGTCAAGTACCCTGACAATTGGCTTACTTCATGGGAGTAAATTATGAGAGAGAATTACGCTCGGTTTTAGCGGGAGAATTAAAAGGAGTTAGAGCAGTCATAAGGTCCTGTTCAGAAATTGAAAGGGCTCAAATGATGCAGGTAGTTAAAAGGCCATTTTTAGTTGTAAGAGCGCCTGGAAGTGGTTCTGAGGGTACCGGAGATTTATTAGTTCTAAGAGGAGACATGTGCTTCCCCATAGAAGTCAAATCATCCAAAGAAAGTAAATTATATCTTTCTGGAAGAACAGTCCATCAATATAATGCATTGAAAGATGTTGGAGAAAGATGTAACTTGATGCCCCTATATGCATATCGGCTTAAGGGGATAAGGGGAGATAGTTGGAGAATTATGAGAGTTGAGGGCGGCCATTTATCTGGTAAATTGCGGCAACTATCTAGGAAAATACCCACTCTCCCCCTAACTAGAAATGGAACTCCTTATCTTGGATGGGATAAAGGAATGCCACTTAATAGATTCATAGCATTAGTTTGTGGATCGGACAGTTTGGGCAATATTAAGGAGCCATATCACCATTATTCTTCTGAAAAGTCAAAATTAATTAAATCCTGAAAGTTGTTTTTCAATATAATTGAAGTTTTCATTTAACTCATTTAATTTGGACTTTATTCCATCTAATTGAGCTTGTTTTAATATTTTTTTTATACTCTGGGATTTTTTAACTATGGTAGCACTAGATATTTTGAAATTCTTAACATCGTTATCATTTATTTCTTCCATAGCTCCCGGTAGTGGTTGTTGCTAATCTTATTTGTGATATATTGAGCAACGGATTGAAGAAGGTAGGTCCTGACCCCCATATATGAAAGACCAAGAAAGAAGAGGAAATAGTTTGTTAATTCCTTTGATTTTCTTGTTCATATTATATCAAATTAGTAACTCTGCATTAGTTGTTGTAGCTATTGCTATTTGGTATTTTGGCTTGATTTTCCTTGAAGAAAATGGTATTTTAGATAGATGGGATGCCACTAGAGTCCTTGGGATAATCTTGATGTTGAGAACTAAACAGGGGCAAAAAGTATTGGATTTGATTTCAAGTAAAAAAAAGTTCTGGAGAATCTATGGAGAGGTTTCAATTTGGATTTGTCTTTTTGTTATGATTGGAGTAATTTTGCTTCTAATTTTGAGTTTTGGTAGTAGTGTTACTAATCCTCCGAATGATCCAATTCCTCCACAAGATTTGTTATTGATACCAGGAGTAACCAGTTTTGTTCCTTTTTGGTGGCCTGTTTTAGCACTTATAATCGCAATAATTATTCACGAATATAGTCATGGAATTCAGGCTAGGGCACATGGCATGAGAATCAGAAGTTTTGGCTTATTATTAGTTGGTCCGTTACCAATGGGAGCTTTCGCGGAACCGGAACAAGAAGAAATGTATAGAGCACCAAGAAGAGATAGGATGAGATTGTTTGCAGCAGGACCATCAATAAATTTGGTTGCTACTTACATTGTTATCATTTTATTATCTTCTACAGCTAATGGTTTTGTAGCTAAAAATCCAGGAGTACATGCGGAAGAAATAATTGTTAATACCGGTGCTGATGAAGGGGGTTTGTTGCCATATGAAATAATTACACACATGAATGGGGAACCTGTTCCCGATTATGATACCTTTAGCGATATGATGGGAAATTTTCTACCGGGAGAGAATGTAACTTTCACTGTTTTATCTGGGCCATGGAGTTCTGAAAATCTAAATGATAAAATTGAAGAAAATGAAAGAGAAATAGAAATAATGCTTATTGATCGTTATGATTGGGAAATTGGCTTATGCGAAGAAGATACTGATTGCAATGTTACTGATGCGAAAGAATTCTTAATATCGCAAGATATTGGGCCGGACTCAAATGTTTCATTTTTAGGGGTAAGGGGCTTAAAAAGCGGAATTGGCGGGGTTGAAGGATATACGCATGTAATTAATGGGATATCGGAATACGGAGTAATTCCGACTTTATTAATTACGGCAGTTATGCCAATAATTATGCTTGGAGTCCCATTGGCTGGCGAGGGCCAAGTAATGAATCTAAGAGAGCAAGCCATGTTATCAGCAGGTGATGGTTTTGTTGCATCGATAATTGGTACAGATGGATTGATAATGTTATTCACATTCTTATTTTGGTTAGCATGGATTAACTTTTTACTAGGTTTTGCCAATTTAATTCCCATGGTCCCATTTGATGGAGGCCATATTCTAAGAGACGGAGTACATTCAACTTTAGTAAAAATAGATACGATAATGAAAAGAAATATTCATCCAATTAGGCTGGAGTCTTGGGCAGATAGGATTAGTAATAATAGTAGTTTCTTATTCTTATTCATCCTAATAATTCCAATTATAATGTCCTATTTTCCATCATGATTTTTATAATAATATAATAACTTAAACTATTCTTCCTCATCAAGATTAGTATCTATTTTATTTCGAATGAATGATTCGTATATTGTAGGAGACAGGAGTACTATAAAAATAGTTAAAGATAAGTTGAACCATGTTTCGTCAGTTACAAAACCGTGAGTTCCCGATGTTAGTAATTTAATTGCTCCTATCCATGGGACTTCTGATGAAGCAATGCCCATAACCCAATCATCCTTTACAGCCATAACTGGATTGCCTAACTCATCTTTTAGCCCATTCCTGCCATCCTGTCCGGTAGCGGCAATTTGATCTATTTTGCAACCATTTGTATCAGGATTATCGCCTGTTGTGATATATCCGCTATGATTAGGTTGCCAATTTTTTATTTCTAGATTATAACTGCCACCATGATATTTACATGGATAATCTAAAATTAAATTTATACTTGATACATTCAGTATATTTGTACCTAAGACATCCCAAGTTTTTTCACCATTAATTGAATTATTTAGCACGGCCTTTAGAATTGCACGATGGATTACAGGAGTATCTGAACCTCCATTTTTACTATAAATTATGACATCTCCATTCATTCCATGGCTAGTATATCCAAAATTATCATTGCCTACTTGTTTCGATTCAACATAAGTAATAATATTTTTTCTATCTGGACTTATGACTATGACTAGATCTCCAGGGTCGATTGCTCCCAAGGATCCATCTTCAGAATCATGCATCATTGAACCAGATTCAACAACAACCATTGGAGGAAATTGACCTGTTGCGACCCATAGTCCTCCAAGAATTAAAAATACTAGTCCTATGGCCAAAAAGGCTTCTCTTAACCATTCATTATAGAATCCAAAGTCAAAATTATTATTATTTTTTTGAGAGTCAGAAGTGGTCACTTCATTCCTCCTCTTCTGAATTATTCTGACTATTTGAAATCCGTCTTTTAGAGGGCAAAGATTTGATTGCAAACTTCTTACCTTTTACTTTTATACCTAGTTCTTCGTAAAGACCTTTGAGTCTTGCAATATATTTATCACCAAGTAAATCTGCTGCATTTTCTGCTTCTTTTCTATTTCTAAGAACTTCGGATCTAGAATCTAAATTTAGTATATCTTCTAAAATTTGTTTTTGATTCCAAAAAAAGTTAAGTTCGGGGGCGCTAAAAAATAGTACAACAATTGATAACAATAGCCCAAGCCAATAGTATGGGACCAAATTTTCTTTTGAAACGTCGGCCGTACCGTCTAGAACAAAAAGGAATGAAGCCGACCAAATGAAAGTGGAAAATGATAGGAATGTAATAATACCGATGATTTGGAAATGATTATTTTGCTGAGAATTCCACCAATTCCTAATAGGGCCTACTTGTTTTCTTCTGCCGCGCGCCATCTTATCCAGTTCCGGGACTGTATTGGTAAACATAGTTCCTTTGATGTTAAGATATCTGACAGAAATATTAAATTTTACTAAATCTTCAAACAAAGGGTTTTGTTTAGTTCCATCAAACCCGCGAGGTGGAGGGAGCCTATGCGCGAGCTACATGAAAGTGTAAAAGAGCTCATAATTGAGCTAGGATGGGAATTGACACCCATTCAAGTCGCATCTATCCCTGAACTATTGAATGGTAAAGACAGATTAATGGTAGCTCCAACAGGAAGTGGGAAAACTGAGTCTGCAATTTTACCCCTTATTTCTAGATTTTTATCAGAAGGCTGGGAAGGTTTATCAATATTATATATTACTCCCTTAAGAGCATTGAATAGAGATATAGATAGAAGATTATCAAAAATGTTAGTTCCTTTAGGGCTTTCGGTTGGACTAAGACATGGAGACACAACTCAAAAAGAAAGATTAAAGCAATCTAAGACTCCACCTAATTTACTAGTTACAACTCCTGAAACAATGCAAATAATGCTCTTAGGAAGTAGACTTAGACAGCACCTTTCTGGAGTAAGGGCAATAGTATTGGATGAGGTTCACGATATGGCTGGTTCAGAAAGAGGTTCGCAATTATTGGTTGGTTTGCAAAGAATACAGGATTATAACCAAAATAAAATACAGACAGTGGGTTTATCTGCAACAGTAGGTAATCCCAGTGAGGTTGCAAAATGGTTTTCTGGCGAAGGAAAGGCAATAATTGGACCAGCGCCTCGAGAGACGAGAGTATTAGTCCATAAAGAACCAACAATATCAGAAGATGAGATTTTGTCTCTTGATTGGAAAATCTCTCCAGATTCAATAGCTGCATTTCGAAGACTATCGAAAAAGTTAATTGAGGATTCTCCAGCATTAGTTTTTGTTAACTCCAGAAATACTGCAGAAACTGTAGCACAGAGACTTATCAAATTGGCACCAGAATTGAATATAGGAATTCATCATGGTAGTTTGGCTGCTGAGACTAGAAGGGACGTTGAAGAATCATTAAGAAATGGCGAATTACATGGATTAATTTGTACCAGTAGTCTTGAATTAGGAATTGATGTTGGAACTATAAGAAAAGTTCATCAATTACAAAGTCCAAGATCCGTCGATAGTTTGCTGCAGAGAGTTGGAAGAGCAGAACATTTTCTTGGAGGTACAGGTGCTGGTGAAATACTAGCATGGGATGTTGATGGAATATCAGAATGTGCAGTAATAGCTAGAAAGGCAATGAATGGTGAAATTGGAGAGGTAGAATGGCGAACTAATCCTAGAATCGTAGCAGCAAATCAATTTTTGCAATTGTCTATAGAAAGGGGTGTTTGCCCGTTAGGAAAGGCGACCGAAATAATTCAGCGAGTATCCATTTTTAACAATTGGAAACATGAGCAAACTCTATCTATTCTGAGAGTACTTAACGATAGATGGCTAGTGAGATTAATTGAGGAACCTGCAAACTCTGATCCAACTATGTGGACAAAAAAACTGTGGAAAGAATTGGCATCTAGAATCGATGGTGAATTTCCATCTGAAAGACCTTCATGGGAGAATGAATATACAGATATTGAGAAAAAAAGATGGTTACAAAAACTTCTAAAAGTCCTTCCAGATTCCCTCAAAGGAGGGTGGTTTTCACCTGCTGGGAGACTAGGTAAGACTAGAATGAATCATATCTCAATGATTCCTGATGAGACTTCATATAGAGTCAGAGACGCAGTTACTAGGAAGATGTTGGGCTCTGTAGATGAGGCATTTGTTCTCTCTCTTAATGACAATAGTGAGGATTCAATAGGTCAGACTAGAAGGTTTGTCATGGCAGGAAGAACATGGGAGATTATTGATGCAGACCCTGAACAAGAAGAGTTACTAGTAGGCCCTGTTAAAGAAAGTGGCTCCGCCCCAGTTTGGTCTGGAGAATTACCTCCAGTTCCACGAATTGTTGCTGAGGAAGTTGGAGAATTAAGAAGAAGTGTTGCTATGTCAATAGGAATTGCAAAGGAAATAGGTAGTGCACGTAAAATTAGTGAATACCCATTGAGTGAGTCTGCCAAAGATATTTTAATTTCTAAAATTATAGAGCATGTCGAAGCGACGGGCGAAATACCAGATGAGAGTAATTTTACAATTGAAGAACGACAAGGAATAATAGTTTTGAATACATGTAAAGGATCTAAAATAAATGAAACATTAGCACATTTCATACAAGCAATGGGTTCGATGAGAGAAGGTAAGATGGGTAGAACACTAATTGACCCATATAGGATTGCTTTTCAAATTCCAGGAGTAACGCCTGTTGATATCATCAAATGGTTGACAGAAACTCCTGCCGTTGCTCTACCTTCTATCCTTAGAATGACGATTCCAAATAGTCGTACAGTTCGATGGAGAGTCGTCCAAGTAGCCAAAAAAATGGGCGTATTAAAAAAGGGAATAGATCCAAGGAAAGTTAATCTTAACGGATTAATGAAGAGGTACAAAGGAACACCAGTCATAGAAGAGGCATTGGATAAGTTATTTCATGAGAGAATGGATATTTCAGGAACAATGGATACATTGAAGATGATTGATGAAAACACGATTAGATTGATTTTGACTCCTCCAGGTCCTCTAGGTATATCTCCAAAGGCTGAAAAAGATTTGTTACTCCCATCTTGGTCTGATAAAGAATTAAGAGAAAGGTTAGAGTTAAGATTACTAAATGAAAGGGTTAGTTTAGTCTGCATTAATTGTAATAATAAAACCAGAAAAAGAGTTGAGAAAATAGGTAGGAAAATTTCACCTTGCACATTGTGCGGAGGCACCATGCTTGCTTGTTCACCGGAAAGAATGGAAAATAGATTGATTGAGATGGTTGAGAGTAAAGACTCCAAAATAAGAGGTAAGATAATGAAAAATGCTGAGTTAGTAAAAACTCATGGTTTGGATGGAATAATTTGTTTAATGGGAAGAGGCGTTGGTGAGGAAACAGCAACTAGAATATTAAGAGGACATATTTCTGGAGATAGGATGAATTTATTGCGCTCAATCCATAATGCAGAAATAAAATATGCGAGTACTCGAAGGTATTGGTCTTAGCGAAATGAATATTTCCTTTACCCACGTAGGGTTTAATATGCTTATTGGCCTAACTGGTAGAAATGCTTCAGGTAAATCCACTCTAGTGGAATGGTTTGCTAGTAAAGGAATGGATAGTGTATCTTGTTCTGACTCAATTAGATTATGGCTCAGAGAACAAGATAAAGAAATCACTAGAGATTCGTTAATTGAAGGAGGTAGGGATTTAAGAAAACAAGGCGGTGGAGCAATATTGGCGGAAATGTTACTAGATATTTTAGATGGAGTTGATGCTGTCGTTGATTCCATTAGAACGCCTATGGAAGTAGAAGCACTACGGTCAAGAGGAGATTTTACATTAATAGAAGTTAGGGCCACCGAAGAGAAGCGTTGGAACCGATTACAGAGACGCGCTAGACCGGGCGATCCTATTGAAAAATCATTATTCATAAAACAAGAAGCAAGTGAAATTAAGTCTAAAGATGAAGCAGGACAGGCACTAGATGCCACTGCAGCTTTGGCAGATATTCTGATAATTAATGATGGTTCTTTAGAGGATTTATATAAAAAATTAGATATAATTTGGAAAAAAATCACTTCTTGAATAGATACTTCGTTTGCCGCCATTGGATAAATTTGAAACTTGGAAAGGACCAAAGTAATATCGAGCCTATCCATGCAAAAATTGAACCAATAATTACCCCGTATGACGGTAGCGACCACATGGCAATAATTGAATAAAGAGCTACTGAACCTCCTCCTAACATCATTGGGCCTGCGGCACCCATTGGTACTGAGGGCCCTTGAGAAATCCAAAGTGCAACCATACTAGTAAGAAATATAGCAGGGAAAACTGAAGCCAATCCTGCAAGTATAGGATAACCCATGCCCGATATCCAAACAGCAAATCCTATTGCCAGTGCAGCCATTAACCCTCTTGAAAGTAAAATATATTTATTCACATCAGTATTGCTCGGAGGAGTTGGTCCAATATTCCAACAAATAGTAATTCCGAGTATTGAAACTAAGGCAAACCCCAATAGACTTACATTGAACGGAGAATATCCCTCATCCGTTATAAAATTTATAATATTTAGTATTAATAAACCACACATTGACCAGATAAATAGGGATAAGATAATTACTATAATTAATGTGGTATACTTCTTTTCAGTCAAATGAAAATAAGTGGGAATTATTTTCCATATCATCAAGAATATTCCATTAATCAGCATACCTAATGAGACTACAGATAAACTCATTTGGAAGCTTAGTATTTCACTTGCTAAAAATATTCCAATACTTGCAGGTACTATTGTTGTAGGAATAGTGCCGAGAACTCCTCCTATGGCACCTCCATACCTTTCAATTAATACAGTTACTAATATGGCTACAATTCCAGCAAAAAAAGCCGCTAAAATTGTTCCTTGAAACATTTCTATTCCTTTACTTCGATGTCTTCAAAAACAAAATTTTCCCATGACCGCATATAATTGATAAATGTATCATTTAATTTGACGTCGGACAAATGAGATGATGTAAATGGAGGTTTATGAGGATAATAACCTTCTTTTGAGATATTTTTTGGCCAATCTGGGTGTGCAATTGCTACTCTTGCAACTCCAATAAAGTCAGCACCTTGTGAAATTAGATTCTTTACATCGCCATTATCCCACACTGCACCAGTAGAAATAATTGGAGGAATGTCGGCTATGGATGTAAACCATTCTGTAATCAAACGTGGATCTTCTGGTTCAGTAATAGATTTTGAAAATGAATCCCAACATGATAAGTGGATAAAATCAATATTTTCTTTGATTAAAATTTTTACTAATTCAACACTATCATGTATATTTATGCCTAACTTATCTATTTCAGGAGAAATTCTAATTCCAATTAAAAAATTTTCTGGGCATTTTAACTTTATTGAACGTATAATTTGGATTAATAATTTTGACCTATTCTTTAATGGTCCTCCCCAATCATCTAGCCTCCTGTTAGTTTTAGTTCCTAGAAATTGAGAAATTAAATATCCATGTGCACCATGAATTTCTATCCCATCAAATCCAGACTCTGCGCATCTTAATGCTGCTGATGAAAAATTATCAATTAATCTAATTATATCATTTTCAGTAGCGGAATTGGAATACCCGGAATATGATTCTGTACATTTATTTTCACTCGCCGATATTGGCTTTTTTCCAGTCAATCTTTGTGGTGATCGCATGCCTCCATGAAATATTTGAGCGAGAGATATGCAACCTTGGGACTTTAACGTACCAGTCAAAATACCAAGTCCAGGCTTATGAATATCATCAAAAATTCCAATTTCTCCATCCCAACCTTGGCCATCTCTGGAGACGTGCATAGCTGCAGTAGTGACTATTCCGAATCCTCCTTCCGCTCTTCTAGATAACCAGGAAATTTCATCTTCAGAAATTGTACCATCATCGTTACTTTGTTTATTCGTCATAGCGGCAAGTAATGCCCTGTTGCGAGCAATGTGACCGGTCCGTTTGAATACAAATGAATCATTGATATTGGACATATTATCCACCATCATGCCATTCTAACAATTATTCCTGCTTCATCCATCATACTTGTTGCTATATCAAAATCTGATTGCCAACGTTCTGGGATGTCAAGATCTTTCGGATAAACCACTTCCCTTATGCCTGCTTGGATAAGCGACCTAGTACATCTTGAACAAGGTGGCCATGTAACATACGCCATAGTACCTTTGAGAGATATTCCGATTCTAGCTGCATGCATTATGGCATTCTCTTCTGCATGACAGATCATTGGATATTTCTGATTTCGATCTTCTAATCTTTCTAATTTATCCTCAATTCCTCTTGGAAAGCCATTGAAACCTGTAGATCTGATTTCTCTATCTTCGCCGACTACGACACAACCAACTTTGGTTGATGGATCTTTACTCCATTGAGAAATATGTGTGGCTAGAGCAATAAAACGTTGGTCCCATTTTTTTGTCATATCCAATCGTGTGGAGAGTTGCTAATCATATTGCCGACTTTAATGGAGGATGTATCGTTAAAATATCATTTATATCTAGATTATCTCTGATGATTACATAATTCATAATTTCTCCTACCAAATATATACTTCCTATTACTAAAACTTGAGATTTAAGTTTCTCTGCAATTATTATAGTTTTTTTGAATGCTTCGATTGGATCATCCAATTTTTCTATTTTTTTAAATCCTAATTTACTTAATTTGAGCGAGATTTCTGTGGATTTGACTGCATAATTCCTACCTCCACGGGGTTCAGTCACTATTGTATGTATGCATTTTCTATAATTATTTAAGGACTCTAGAGCATTGTCCAGATTGGCTTTTCTAGTCATTCCTATCAACATAATATGTTTTCCTTTAATTAAATTTAAATCATTTCTGATACTTTCAACATTATGGGCAGCGCTTACTCTGCATTTGACATCCGGAATCCAATTAACCTTATTTTGCGATCTACCGGGCCAATGGGTTTCGAAGTCTTTTATCTCCCAACCTAAATAATTTCCTATCTTCACAGCATACTCTTTTGAAATAATCCAACCATTTTTAGATTTTGGTTTAAACCATCTAAGATATTCTCCTGCTACTGAATGAAAGATTTTTCTAACTTCTAAATCTTTATGATATAAAGAAAAAAGAATTGTTTTTGGCCTAAATATTGCAACTTTTTCTGATGCTATGTCTACTATTTTATCCCCTAGTATTTCAGAGTGATCATGCGATATTGTGGTTATTGCGCAAAGGCTTGCATTAACAAGACGTGTTGCATCTAGTCTACCTCCTAAACCTGTCTCGATAATTGCAATATCAATTTTTAACTCGGCAAACGCGATTACTGATATTAAAAAAGTAGTTTCAAAGTAAGTCGGTTCTATGGAAGGTTCTATCATTGATGCTTTCATAACCTTAGTGAGGCATTTATCAAAAAAATCTGTATTTATTGGGCGGCCACTAACCCTAATTCTCTCTTCAACAGTGATTAGATGTGGTGATGAAAAGAAGCCTACTAATAATTTATTTTTTGTAGCTAAAGCTGATAAATTAGCACAAAGAGACCCTTTGCCATTTGTTCCTGCGACATGAATTGATTTGAAGTTTTTTTCAGGATTACCTAGTCTAGATAGCATCTCAGCAGAATTTTCCAAGCCTAATTTAATACCTGCTGTAATTCTGTTATTTAGCCATGATCTTGGACTGATTACTTGTTGGCCTTGCTTGCCCATGGGTGCGTCAAAGTGAAATGGGTATTGAATGTCGTGCAAGGCATGGAAGATGGAGGTGTCAGGGAAATTGTACATGCAATGCGGGACCAATGGGTTTCGATGACTGGGATGGCTGGTATGTTTATTGGTACTATTCTCATAGGATTATTCATTCAACCCATATATAATTTCGAAGAAGTGAGGGCCTTTGGAGAAGAAGGTACAACAAAAGTTGGATTTATTTTTTTTGAACTATTAATGATTTTTCTGTTTACAATTATTATTATTTGGTTAGCACGTAAAGGTCTTGATTATCTAATTAAAGGATTTGTAATGTTGGCTTTGGGAGTTAGTCTATTTTATACAATTTGGCCGTTGACATTAGTCCTTAGATGGCTATTAGAAATATTAACTGGAGTTAACATAACAGGAATTTCTTTAGATATATTTGCTGTTACTACATCACTTGGATTAATGATAATATTGAATTTCTATCCAGAATGGTATGTTGTTAATGGAGTAGGAGTATTAGTAGGTGCAGGAGTAATTACACTATTAGGCGTTGCATTTACTCCTACTTTGATAATTATATTTATGATAATTGCAGCAATATATGATCACTGGGCCGTTAATAAAAGTAAACATATGTTAGAACTGGCAGATACTATGATTAATCTCAAATTACCAGTATTATTAGTTGCTCCAAAGGAGAGGGGGTATTCATTTATAGATGAAAATGAAAAGATAATGCAAAGTGAAAATTCGATACCAAAAAGTAATGATAAGAAATCTGTAAAAAAATCTAGGGATGCGTTATTTATGGGCTTGGGAGATGTCATTTTTCCTGGAATATTGGTAATATCTAGCATCACATTCTTGCCCGAATTTGGGCCAGTTGTGTTCGATATATGGGGCGAACCAACGCTTCCAATCCATCTTGGCCCTATGTTGGTTGGTCTTGGAACTCTTTTTGGAGGCCTTTGTGGTTACTTGGCCCTAATGACTCAAGTTGCGAGAGGGAAGCCCCAAGCTGGACTTCCACTACTAAATGGAGGAAGTATTCTTGGATACATAATATTTGGAAGTATTGCAATTGGTTTTGATCAATTATGGCACAACATTACGTTCCTGTAAGCAATATCTCCGATTAATTGAAGACCAGTTGTTGATTCCTATGGAATATGTTGGACATTAATATGTTCAGGTCTAATATTGATGATATTCGTGCCGATCATGATAAGCGAGATATTCCTCATGATAATATAGATGAAGTAATCAGATTGGATACTGAATGGCGTAAAGCAAGATTTGACGCAGATTTGTTAAGGAAAAAGAGAAATGAAGCAGCAAAACAAATCGGTTTGGCAAAAAAAACTGGGAATCAAGATGAAATTGACAAAATAATGAATATGGTATCGAGTATTGGATCTGAGATTGATGGATTAGTTTTAGTAGCAGATGAGTGTCTTTTTAATAGAGATAAAATCAGAATGAAAATTCCCAATATACTTCATAAAAGTGTTCCAATCGGTGTAGATGAGCAAAAAAATACTTTACATAGTACTCATGGCAACAAGGTTAAATTAGATTTTATTGCTAAAAATCATAATGAAATGTTAGATGAAAATGGATGGGTGGATTTGGCAAGGGCAGCCAAAATAACCGGTAGTAGATTTTATTTTCTTAAAGGAGATTTAGCTAGATTGGAAATGGCTTTGCAGCTATATTGTTCTAATTTTCTTATAAAAAAGGGATATACTCTTGTTCAACCTCCATTAATGATGAACAAAGAAGCATATGAAGGAGTCACCGACCTTAGTGATTTTGAAACAGTTATGTACGGAATAGAACCAGATAAATACTATTTGATAGCAACTAGTGAACATCCATTGACAGCAATGAGGATGAATGAAATTATAGAACCATCAGAATTACCAATAAAAATGGTGGGGATTTCACAATGCTTTAGGAGAGAAGTGGGCGCTCATGGGCTTTCAGATAGGGGAATTTGGAGAGTACATCAATTTACAAAAATTGAGCAAGTAATAATTTGTAATCCAGAAGATTCATGGAAACATCACGAAGATTTACTAAATAATGCAATAGAGTTGTGGGATAGTTTAGGCCTGCATTATCGTGTCGTGAATATTTGTACTGGCGACATGGGTACAGTTGCATCAAAGAAATATGATTTAGAGGCTTGGCTACCCGGGGCTGGAGAGTATAAAGAAGTTGTTTCATGCTCAAATTGTACTGATTATCAGGCGAATAGGTTGAAAATGAGGTATCGTACATCCGAAGGAAATGATCCAGTGCATACACTTAATTCAACTGCTGTAGCAACCAGTCGCGCATTAGTGGCAATAATGGAACAATGCCAAGATAAAGAAGGCCGCGTAAAAATTCCGAAAGTTCTGCAACCAATGATGGAAGATCAGCAATATTTGAAACCAATTAAATGATTTATTCATTAATCTCTATCAATACAGTACCCATATCAACCCTTTGGCCAACCTTATGAGTTAAAGATGAGATTTTGCCCGGCATTGGAGCTTGTATTTTATGTTCCATTTTCATTGCTTCCATCACGATTAGTGTTTGTCCTTGGCGTACTCTTTGGCCATCTTTTACGAGTATTTCGATTATCGTTCCCGGCATTGGGGCAATTAAGCTACCTTCAGTACGAGTTATTGCTGCACTACCAAACTCATGTCTGTTAACAATGTGAATCCTACCATCTAGATGAATCCACCATGAGTCTTGTACTTTTATGACATGAGCCAATCTTGATTCACCGGATATATTTATCAATATACTATTAGGTTTTGATCCCTTTACTAATGACATCTCGGGCAATGGAATTATTTCTTGGTTACTTAGTAATGATGATAATTCTACAATATTATCATTAATTTGAATTTCTGAGAAATATCTTTTCTCATCATCACCTATACTCCATTCCATATCTATGCCTCAAGGAAAATTTCTAGAAAGTGTCCCAAAGGGATCACTTGGGTGGCCACTATAATCATCAAATTGGCCTACAGATCCATCATAATTTAATTTGTCCAATCCTAATTTTTCTGCTGCAGCTGCAATTGCTACTAAATGAGAGGGAGCTGTTTTTGTTTCATTAAATAATTCATCTGGGGCTTTATCCAAAAAATCTGTTGTAATCCTACCTTCTATAAATATTTCATGATTAATTATATCTCTTAAAAATCCGATATTAGTGGATACGCCCAAAACAATAAACTCTGAAAGAGCGATATTAAGTTTCCTAATTGCAGATTCCCTAGATGATGAATGGACAATTAACTTTGCGAGCATCGGATCGAAATCTACTGTGATTTCATCTCCTTCCCTAAATCCAGAATCTAATCTAACACCAGGTCTTGCCTGAATTTCCCATCTTGATAATTTTCCAATTGCTGGCAGAAATCCTTTTGATGGGTTTTCTGCATAAATTCTGGCCTCAATAGCATGCCCATTAATGCTAATATCCTCCTGTTTGAGATTTAATTCTAAACCTGCGGCGATTTCAAATTGTTTTTGAACTATATCTATACCTGTAATTAATTCTGTAATTGGATGTTCAACTTGAAGTCGAGTATTCATCTCAAGAAAGAAAAATTCATTATTTTGAGTTAATAAAAATTCTATTGTTCCCACTCCAACATAATCTACTGATTCGGCTGCTTTTATTGCAGATTGGCCCATTAATTCTCGTAATTCTTGAGAGAGAACAACACATGGAGATTCTTCTATTACTTTTTGATGTCGACGCTGTAAAGAACAGTCTCTCTCATTCAAATGTATAGAATTTCCATGTTGATCGCACATAATTTGGATTTCTATATGTCTAGATTTATTTAGTAGTCTCTCAACATAAACAGTACCATCTCCAAATGCAGCTGACGCTTCCCTAGATGCAGCCTCATATTGATTTTTGAGTAACTTGGGCTCATGCACTGAACGCATGCCTTTTCCTCCGCCGCCTGCACTTGCTTTGAGAAGTAGTGGGTAACCTACTCTTGCTGCTGCAGATGCTAAAGGTTCCATATAATCACCATTATTCATTATAATTAATTCTTCACCGGGGATAATTGGCACACCCGAATCTATCATTTTTTTCCTTGCAGATATTTTATCACCCATGATATCTATTGATTCGGGGGATGGGCCGATCCAAATCAAACCGGCCTCAGATACTGATTTAGCAAAATCTGCTCGTTCTGAAAGAAATCCATAACCAGGATGAATTGCTTCTGCATTGGATAATTTTGCAGCTAAAACTATTGCATCGATATTTAAATATGTCTCAGATAATGATTTACCCTCTAAATGGATTGTATCGTCTGCCATCTCCACATGTAGTGAATTAATGTCAGAATCTGAAAAAATTGCTATACTTTTTATGCCCGCTTCTCTCGCCGCCTGAATTATTCGAACTGCTATTTCTCCCCTGTTAGCTATTAATACGGATGAAAATGAGTTTGGGGCATTTTTCATCCATTTAGGAAACATATTAATTCTCCTTTATATCTCTAAACCAATTTGGGGATCTTCGTTCTAAAAAGGATGAAAGTCCTTCTTGCCCCTCAATAGATCCTCTCATCTTAGTCGTTTTATCTAGAGTCCACTTTCTAAGTTCTTCATCGCTTCCATACCAACGATCAAAGGTTAAAGTGAGCTTTTTAGCTTCATAAGCTGCAATTGGCGCTGTAGTAAGTATTTCTTTTATTAAATTATCAATTGATATCTTGAATAAATCTATAGAGTCAACTATTTCGTTAACATAGCCAATTCTTAATGCTTCATTAACATCTATCTTATTGGCTAATATGGAGAGCCGTCTAAATTGTGAGCTACCTATTTTACGATATACATAAGGCCCTATTACAGCCGGAAGAATTCCCAATTTAGCTTCTGATAATGCTATTTTTGAGTCCAGAGTTGCGACTACGTGATCCATGCATGCTACTAAACCAGCCCCTCCTCCTAATGCCACTCCTTGTATACATCCTATTGTAAAACAAGGATGTGCCCACAATGAATTAAATAAATCATCAAGTCTAATGGAATCCTTTCTATTATCATCTAAAGATTGAGTTCCTGCATCTCTCATCATATTGATATCTGCACCAGCACAAAAATGCTTACCCTCGGAAGTAAACACTAGGACTCTAAGGTATTCAATACCATCAGAATCAGATATTTTTTCTTTTACTCCAACAGAATACATCTTTGTCCACGATAATATTTCTATTAATTCAGATATTAATTGAATATTTAATGCATTATATACATCATTTCGGCATATTTTTAGATATGCAATTGGGCCGATTATATTCAATTTACATAGTTTGGTATCTGGTATTTTTTCCCAATTTTCCAAATTATCACATCCTGAATACGCCATATTTCTGATCTGGCATTGGTGAATTTAAACTTGCTGAAATACACAGTCCTAGCACATCCCTAGTATCTCTTGGATCTATGATTCCATCATCCCAAATTCTTGCAGTAGAGTAGTAAGGCGATCCTTCAGTTTCATATTTTTCAAGTATGGGATTTCTAAAATCATTTAAAGAATTACCAGACATAGGAAATTGCCCCTCACGGGATCTTTGATCTTGTTTAACAGTTGTTAAAACGTCTGCTGCCTGAGGGCCTCCCATCACAGATATCCTAGAATTAGGCCACATAAATAGGAATCTGGGGTCATAAGCGCGTCCGCACATGCCATAATTTCCTGCTCCATGTGATCCTCCGATAACTACAGTAAACTTTGGAACTGGGACGCAGGAAACTGCAGTTACTAACTTTGCACCATCTTTGGCAATTCCTCCTGATTCGGCTTCTTTACCCACCATAAAACCAGTTATATTCTGAAGAAATACAAGTGGGATTCCACGTTGTCCGCATAACTCTACAAAATGAGCTCCTTTCAAAGAAGATTCAGAAAATAGTATCCCATTATTTGCGACTATACCCACTGGGTAGCCATGAATTTTGGCAAAGCCACATACTAATGTTTGGCCATAACGAATTTTGAATTCATGGAAACGTGAATCATCTACAATTCTGGAGATAATTTCCCTTACATCATAAGTAGTCCTGTTATCTATTGGTACTATCCCCAGTATTTCTTCTGAATCATAAAATGGATTTTCCGCTATTGTTGTATCTAACCTATGTTTGGGCTTTATGTTTAAGTTCTCTACAATATTTCTAACCATCCTCAAAGCATTAGGTTCATCTTCAGCAAAATGATCTGCAACTCCTGAATCTCGAGTATGAACATCTGCGCCTCCTAAGTCTTCTGCTGTAACTTCCTCTCCTGTTGCAGATTTTACTAATGGAGGTCCTGCAAGAAAAATAGTACCATTTCCCTTCACAATTATTGATTCATCTGACATTGCAGGGATGTACGCGCCTCCTGCTGTACATGAACCTAAAACTGCTGCAACTTGAGATATTCCTTTACTGGATAAAAGTGCTTGATTTCTAAAAATTCTTCCAAAATGTAGTTTATCAGGAAATACTTCATCTTGCATAGGCAAAAACGCTCCTCCGGAATCCACCAAGTAGATGCAAGTAAGATTATTTTCTTCTGCTATTTCTTGTGCTCTGATATGTTTTTTTACGGTCATTGGATAATAAGAACCTCCTTTTACTGTGGCATCATTGGCCACGAACATACATTCCTTTCCGTTTATTACTCCAATACCTGTAACGATACCAGCAGAAAATGCTTTACCATCATAAAGTCCGTGACCAGCGAGTGGAGATAGTTCTAAGAATGGGGTTCCTGGATCGCAAATATCATAAATTCTTTCTCTTGCTAGTTTTTTGTCTCTACCTCTGTGACGGATAACATACTTTTCTCCCCCTCCTTCTTTTACTTTAGATAGGTGAGTGTTTAATTGATTAATTAGTGAAATATTATTCTCCTTTCTTATTATGAAGTCTTCACTATTAATATCAATATTTGTTGGTAACCTATCCATTTAATTTAAACCTCCTAATGGCCATATATTTTTATTTTATACACCTAATGATAATCTGAAAACATCCCTTAATCCTGGTGCCATGCCAACGACTAACATTGCTAAACCAATTAATAAACGTAGGTGTTGTTGTCGATGCTCAAAATTTGATAATGTAAAGAAGTACCAAATTAAACCACCTAAACCTAATTTTATTACAGTGAAGCCAAATGCAGTACCAAATTGCTCTATTATCCATGCAGATAATACATGTTTTTCAGAGTATGAAAAAAAATCAATGCCGATCCAAGTTGCTAATCCATCCAAGAATTGACCAGCAACTGCTAAAAATACTACAGGATAGGCAGTTATTGCTCTCTTTCTCAATCTTTCGATAAGGTCCTTATCGCCTGATTCTAATTCAATATAATCATCTTCAGTCATTGAAACAGGCAATACTCCTGCAATTAACCCGTTATCAGATAGTTCCTTTGCTGATGAAGACCCAAACTTAAACATCGTATATGCCAATAAAGAAGGTAGGCCAATAACTACAATAAGTGGCCAAAATACCAAATCTTTGGTAGGCGCACTGATGGCATATGAGGAAAGTGCTCCAAAAAATACCAATGAACCTCCTATTCCAACCACATACACTGTTCTTTGTACTGGTGTGAACACAGACATTGATTGATTGAGTATTTGAGGTAAGAAAATTGCAAATAATCCAATGAGCGCTAAGGGTGCTAAATCGATATTATTATTGATAACAGTATCGCTATTAGAAATTGACCAACTATATACCAAAAAATGTGAGAGTATTAAAATGCTAGATACCGTATTCAATTGGCCATTTACAACATCTTCATCTTTGGTTTTATTTGAAATAAAGTATGCTATTGAACCGGATAATATTACCCACGCAGCTGTTTGAAAATGTATTCCAGGACTTACGAAATAAACCGCTAAATCAGTGTTAAACATTTGTGCATCTTCCACAACCTCTCCAAAGGATGCCCAAAGGATATAAGGAAATAATGCTATTATGGTATAGTCACTAGAATCTATGTCATAATATCTCAAAAGGGCAGCTAATGCCACAACAAACATTGCTAAAATAAATGCATAAGTAATTGTATTGACGGTGTTGTATCCTGCATCTGAAAATTCCTCATCAAAAATAGGATTAAGATAATATTCATAAATAAAATCGGTCAATGGATTGGCATATTCAAAATAATTTAAAGATACTCCACAAAAAAATATGAATAATGAAGCTAATATTATATTTATTGATAATTTTTCATAATCATACAACTCTTCTAAATGATTAGGCATAGTAAGGGCGAGGAGATTCTCCGCTTAGATATGGCGGTTTTTTTATTCTTCTTCATACACTATTTCTTCATCTTCTGCGAGTTTCAACATTTCAGAAATTTCTTCTTGACTTTCTGGATCAACCTGAGAGTTTGTAAATTTTCTCTCCGCTTTTCGGCGTGCATCGGCCAGACCGGGTACTAATACATCAAAGCCAGATTGAGGTTCCTGAGACCTATCTTGATAAGTTTCTAAACTCCTAGATTGTATACGTTGCCTTCGTCTATCTTGTTCAAGTCCATGTAAAACAGTACCATGTTCAGAACCTCGTAGTATTCCTTCGATTGCAGGTCCGGAGATTGCTAAACCTTCGTTATCCCCTATTATTAGAACTGTTGAGCCATATATTGCGATTTCGCATCCCGATAGTTCTTCTATTAAACTCCTGATACGGCCATTTGTTCCGATTAGTCTACTTCGCATTCGTCTTATTTGATTTGGTTGCCTGCCGACCCATTCTCTAATATCATACATTCTTAGAAAAATATCATCTTTTATCAGTTCTAATGCTCTTTTTGGAGCGAGGCCTCTGCCTATTGACATAATTACATCTGGCATTTTCATACGTACTATTGGATCAACATCCTTAGAGTTCCAAATAACATTGACTTCTCCGGATAAAGAATCTATGTTTAATTTACCATCGCATGCTTTTTCTATCATCTTTCTAGTAGTTCCTTTTTTACCAATAAGGACGGCGATACGATCTTTTGGTATACGCGCTAGATGTTCCATAACCATCGTCCCTATGTCATTAGATTTAATCTCCGCCCGGCAGAGGTGACAAAAATGGCACTGGATCATCTAATACTCTTACTAAACAATCTGCTAGTTTGACATCAAATCCTTGCCTATTGATCCATTCAGTTAGTCTTGTTACATCTCTGACAAGAAACTCTTGTGCATTTGGATGTTGATTTGTAACGGCCTGACCCACGTCAATCACCCAGATATCAGTATTTTTTATCAAAATATTATACTCACTGAAATCTGCATGAACCAAATTACATGTTTGCCAATTTATCGCAACAATATCAAGTAATTGAGAAAATACCTCATATGGGTCATCTAAAGATACATCTCTAAGCCTAGGGCTCGCCTTATCTTCACCAATAAATTCCATTACTAAGACATTTTTAAAATGAGCAATTGGCATTGGCACCTGTAATCCTGATTTTCTCATTCTCTTTAAATTTCTATATTCTTTCCTTACCCATATATTCACTAGTTCTCTATGTCTTCTGGAGAGTCCACCAAATCGAGGGTCTCCGTCTATATATTTTGCAAGACTTTTGAATACTGCATTTGTAGTATGGAAAATTTTCACTGCCACGGGCCCTTGGTTACTTGTTGCATAGAAAACATGTGCTTCTTTACCTCTGGCTATTGGATATTCTATTGTTTCTAAATCTCCTTTTTGCATTAATTTATGAATCGCCAATAATGTCGAACTATCGAAAACTTGGTCGAAAACTCTTCTATCGACCCATTCATATCTTCCCTTGCCCATTACACCTTGTAATCCATGTTCGACTTCATTGAAAAGTTTCTTAAACCTTGGTTCAGATATCCACTCATGCCTTTTTTCACCTTTCATGAGTGTATCAAAATCAGGTTCTAGATCCCATTCTTTTTTTTTAGGCATTTATTTTCACCCAAAAAATGAGTCTATATCATCATCTAAATCTCTATTAGTTGGAGGAGGAGGTTGATTAATTATTTCTTCAGAATCTTCATCTTCAACCTCTTCATCAATAGTTTCTTCAATGACTATTTTTTCTTGTTCCAAATTTTTATTTTGATTATTTATTTGAGAATCGTCAGACATTCCGAATAAATCCACTATTTCTGGCAAAACTCCTTTTCTTGACAAATAGAGTGATTGTGTTTTTGTATATCTCATACAAACATTTGCTTTTTCATCTTGAAATTCCCATGGTTGTAAAGTTATCAGATCACCTTCTCGAACCCATTGCCTTCTACGCATTTTACCCGGTATTCTAGCCAAACGAGTCTGGCCATCTTCGCAAACAGAACGTACTCTTCGGCCACCAAGTATTTGATCGGCGATTGCAAACATTTCATTCACTTTTCTATTTGGTAATGGAACTCTTATCCGATCTCCTGTACCTGATTCTAGACGGGCAAGAAGTTCAGCATCTACCTTTTCTTCTCTACGAGCCATATGCCTCGGTAGAGAGTCACCTATGTGAAGTTGAGCATGAATTATCTAACTCAAAGGAAAGAATGAGCGGCTTCATTGACTATATCTAATAAAGATTCAGAAAAAGGCCCTATTCCAAATAATAAAGTTAATAATGCACAAAGCACTATTGTTACCCTTAAGATTATTGATTTATCAAGTGGGTCATTTATAATTGGTTCTTCAAAGAACATAATCAGCCCTATCCTTAGATAATAGAAAAGAGAAATTGCACTATTTACTACTATTGCCATTGCTAGCCAAAAAATCATATTTACACTAGTAATCCACGACCAGATTGCTACTGAAGATACGCTGCCAGTACCTGCAGAAACATTCACTATTCCATTTATCATCAATAGTTTGGATAAAAATCCGGATAGAGGAGGTACTCCGGCTAAAGAAAGCATAAAAATGAACATAGAGATTGCAATTACGGGATCTCGCCGTGCTAGTCCGTTTAAACCTGAAATTTTGTGACTATTGCCTTCCTTTTCAACCAATGTAAGTACTAAAAAGGCTCCAAATTTAAATAAAACTAGAATAGATAAATGAAATAAAATTGCAGTGAGAATTATTGTATTAGATGCATTATCTCCTAAACCTGTTCCGATTGCAGCTAATGCTGCCATCATATAACCAGCATGGGCGACGCTAGAATATGCCAACATTCTCTTTGGATTATCACTCGTAAGGGCTGCAAAATTTCCCCATGACATCGTAACAACAGAAATAATTGCTAGTGCGAGCATCCAATACGCTTCAATACCTTGTTCTGGCAATGTTATGATTAGTAGAATTCTCATCATTGCCACAAAACCCATTGCTTTTGAAGCGGTTGCTAGTAGTCCTGCGATAGGTGATGATGCGCCAGAATATGCATCAGGAGTGGCCAAATGAAATGGTGCAGCTCCGACTTTAAATCCGAATGCTACTAACATCAATCCCATTCCTATTCCTGCAAACGAATCTAAAGATTGCATTTCCATCCATGAATTCGTGAGAGAAGAAATCTCAAGATTACCGTTCCACAAGTACAATAAGGACATTCCGTATATTCCAACTGCAGATGCAACGGAACCTACGATGAAGTATTTTGTTCCTGCTTCTCCTCCTATTTCGCTTTCTTTGTGGAATCCTACTAATACATAAGAAGATAGAGATGCTAGTTCTAAGCAAACAAAGAGCATAAATAAATGAGTAGATTTAGCAACTAAGCACATTCCCAAGCCTACCATTATTAGTAGTATGTAGAGGTCTACTTGCCTTCGATTATTCATCAATATTATAATTTTTTTATTTAGAGATTTTTCAGAATCTTTTTCATTAGGAATTTTAGCGTCTGGAACCGACGGTAGACGATAAAATGAGGATATGGAAGTTAGTAGTAGCGCAAATGTAAATATTAATGAAAATAAGCTTGTAAATTGGTTTACTTCTATAATTGGGTGAATGATGCCGGTTTTGTTCATCAACAACATATACATAGACATAATTGAGGCTAATGTAAAAGTAATTATTGCTATGATGCTGGGAATTATAGGGTTACTAACTATAGAGAATCGTGTCCCACCTATTAGTACAGGAATACGCTTTTTTGTAAGAGGAATTCGTATTTTAGCATCTCCGAGGTTAGGAATAATAATCATCATTAACATACCAATAGTCATAATAATCTCAGGAATTAGGATATCAAGTGTTAAATCGTTTAATGAATTCATTTTAATGCCTCCACTAACCACTCGATAGAAGAATGCCATTTATCTTTATTATGCAAAGCATCGATTAAATTCTCTGTAACAAATCCAGTACTCCAAACAGACATCATATCCCAAAATATGAATGGGAATATTCCAAATACTATTGTCAATATTCCCAGAATAAACATGCCAGTGTTCTCATGCCATGTGATGTCATGTGGATCCTCGCCATGAAGAGTATCGGGAAGTATTCCCTCGTGAGGATTATCTGATTCAAATATTGTACGTTGCATTGATATCAAATAGTAAGTTGCAGTAATCACTAAAGTTGACGCAGGTAACATCACCAGCCATCCAAATTCTATCCAAAATGCAATCAGAATTGCCACTTCAGCTACGAATCCAGCCATTAAAGGGAGTCCAAGGCTTGCCATCCAACCCAGCATCATATGGCCTGAAAGATATGGTGAATGATGTGCGATTCCCCTCATAGAGCCTATTTCTAATGTATGATAATGATGTTTGAAAGCGCCAGCGACAGCAAATAATAGAGGGCTAATTATTCCATGGGCGAACATCATAAATAACGCACCAGCAATTCCTAAAGGTTGCATGGTTGCGATTCCTAAGAAGATTAGGCCCATATGGGAAACTGAAGAATATGCTACCATACGCTTCAGATTTGTTTGGCCCAAGCAGACCCAAGCGCCATATACTAGGCTTGCCATTCCCAAAAATATCAATAAAGGAATGAAAACTACCGTTGATTCAGGGAATAAGGTTACTGCAATTCTGAGAAAACCATATGCACCCATTTTGAGCATTACTCCCGCCAGTAACATGGAACCTGCAGTTGGAGCTTGTACGTGAGCATCTGGAAGCCATGTGTGTACTGGTACACTAGGCATTTTTGTAGCGAAGCCAATTAGTAAAAGTATCCATACAAAATGCCTTAATCCTTCACTAGGAATTAGTTCAGACTGTCCAGACATTGCTACGAGATCAAAATGATGGCCTGAAATAGATCCTAAGCCTGCTATCGGCAATGTATGGAAATACATTATTAGGATCCCAATTAACATGAATACACTTGCAGTAAATGTATAGATAAAGAATTTCATGGCAGCATATTTTCTATCATCACCACCCCATAGAAGTATTAACAAAAACATAGGGATGAGGGTCAATTCCCAAAATACATAGAAAACAAATAAATCCAAAGCGACAAAAACTCCCAAGAGCGCGCCTTCCATTATTAGTAGAAGAGGGTGAAATAAGTACCCTTTTTTTGCATCCCACTCCACAAGCATTGAAATTGGTATTAGTAGAGTCGTGAGCCAAATCATAGGGAAAGATAGAGCGTCTGCGCCGACTTTCCATTGTACTCCTATAGAAGAAATTAGTGCAAATGAATCATTTTTAAGTACATAATCTCCTTGCATTATATTAGTCCAATCGATACTTCCAAGAATTCCAAGGAACAGAAGTGTGGCAATCAAAAATATCCCCAATGCTATTCCCATACTAATATTACGTGTGACCTTCTTGAGGTTAGATGCAACATCTTTGGGTAAAATTTGAGGCAATCCAATTAAAATTAAACCAGTAAAAATTGGAGTTAAAGTTATTATTGATAAAAGATCCAATCCCATTAACTCATCCCCCACATTAAAAAGAATAAACTAAGCATACCTACAGCAGTCATTAAAATATAATCTCGTGCACTTCCAGTAGTTACTTTACGGACTTGGAGTGAACTAATTACTGCTTTAGATTCAATTTGTTTGACTATTCCATCAACTATTGTACGGTCGAACCATGCAGTTAAATTAGCAAATGGGAACACTGTTTTTGAGATGATATATTCATATAAATTATCGAAATATAGTCTGTTTTGAAGTGCCTCTGATATTTGTGAATTTGATAAACTTGAAACATCTTGAGAACCAAACTTTCCTGATAACTTTACTAACCAACCAACTAGGATATTTGCCTTTTCTCCCTCTTTTAAACTACCTCCATGCACCCTGGCTGCCATTATTGGTCCAATTATAAATGAGAGTAATATTGTAGTCCAACCAATTAATCTAGTATTAACATCAGAAGGCAGGAAGGCGTGTTCCAAAGTATAAATTAATTGTGAAATAATTCCTGGTTCATGCATTGCTAAATGATCTGTTTCAGATGCTAAGAAATCAATTACTCCAAGGAGAGATAATAAGAATCCACCAATGGCAGTAATAATTGTTAAAATTATCAACGGCTCTTTGATCCATGGAGTAGATTCATGAACATGATTAACTACATCGTTTTTTGGTTCTCCTGCAAATGTCATTAGCCACATTCTAGACATATAAAATCCAGTCATTCCAGCCGTGGCCAATATAAGTATTGCAGGAATGAACATAAGAGGTTCTTCTTCTATTGCTGCTTTCCATGTTTCGGCAATTATTCCTTCTTTAGACCAAAAACCCCCAATTAGAGGTACGCCTATAATAGACATAGACCCAAACATCATAGCTGTTGCCGTAATTGGCATTTTTGAGGCTAATCCCCCCATATTCCTCATGTCTTGAGGATCAAAATCATGGTGACTACTATCGCTATTATCTTCATGAATGTGATCAAAGGCATGATGTACCTCATGGATAACAGAGCCGCTTGCCATGAACAACATACCTTTAGCCATTGCATGATTGAATAAATGGAACATCGACGCTCCAAAAGCAATAGTTGCCGCATGATGATGATCGGTGTTATAGAACCACAGAGCTACGCCAAGGCCGGTAAAAATATATGCTAATTGACTCATGGTAGAATATGCAAGAACTTTCTTTATATCATTTTGAACAAATGCTATGGAAGCGGCCATAAAGGCCGTTATCCCTCCGATATATGCAATAATTAGGCCTAATTCTTCCAAATTGGCTAATCCATGGTGATGCACATCGACAAAAGGAACCATGCGGGCTACAAGATATAGTCCAGCATTTACCATAGTTGCGGCATGAATGAGGGCAGAAACTGGAGTAGGCCCTTCCATGGCGTCTGGTAGCCAAACATGTAGTGGAAATTGGGCAGATTTTCCAACTGCTCCAACGAATAATAATAGTAATGCCCAAAATAGTTGATTTGAATCTACTAATACACCACCTATACCAGTAGACGGATCATCGAATATTACTTCAAAACTTAGTGAGCCATAAATATCGTATAAGATAAATAATCCTACCATTAAGAAAACATCACCGACTCTAGTAGTTAGGAATGCTTTCTTTGCAGCATATGCTGCGCTCACTTTCCAATAATAAAAACCGATTAAGAGATACGAGCATAGTCCCATTATTTCCCAGAAAATAAATAACCATAGGAAACTATCCGCCAAAACCATTCCAAACATCCCCATACTAAAAAGAACGAATTCAGCATAAAATCGATGGTTTCTATCTTCATTTATAGGATCTGTATTCATGTATCCCATACTGAACCAGCAAATCAAAAAACAGAGGAATGTAGCCACAAATAGAATCATCAAACTTATCGAATCTATCCAAATTCCAACTCCAATAATTCTTGTTTCTGATTGTATAGTATAGTCGGATTGTAGATAATCAAAAGTAATCCATTGAAACCATTCAACTACTGTATTACTGGAAAAGTGATGATTATCTGATAAATAGTCAAATAATATCCATAAGGAAACTGATAATGAAACTCCTAAAGCCCCTAGAGCTAAAATTCCACCTTCCTTATAATTTTCTTTCCAAACGATATTTTTATTATATATTTGACCTATTATGAGAATTGTTGGAAAAATTAATAATGGAGCTAAAACAATCAAGAATGCTGCATCAAATGATTCCATATTAAATACAAATTTCATAATAGGAATAATTAACAGTAATGGTATTAAAGGGTAAATTAATGGATATTCGTGCTTATTTTGTCCCATAATTCCACCTCAATTCTTCAAAATATTTGCATCCTCGAGAGAGATTGTCTCTTGGGTGCTATACATAGATAATAGTATTGCTAGTCCTATGGCTACTTCTGCTGCCGCGATTGCAATCGCAATTGCGGTAAATACCCAACCATTAACATCGGAGTAGTACATTGCTCCTGCTACGAAATTAAGATTAGCAGAATTTAGCATTAATTCAATACACATTAAAACAACAATTGCATTTTTATGATAAAATGTGCCTAGTAAGCCTATTCCAAATAAAATTACTCCTAAGCCGACGATCCAACTAGGATCTATCATTATTCTTCCTCCTTAAGGTTAAAGTTATTATCAGAATTAAATAATTTTTTACTCTGAATATTTTCGATATTATCAGAAATTTCTCCTCTTATGTCCCAAACTAGGTTAATTAAACGTTCGTCCCTAACTAAATACGACGCTCCGATCATAGCCATAGCCAACAGCGCACCAAGAATTATTGTAACAAAAGCCCATTCATTAAAAATCGCATCTGCAAATTGAAGTGTGGTTGGAGGCTGCCCGGTAGATTCCCACATTGGATGAGAGTTAACTTCCTGTAATACTATGAGCACAAAGATAAATACTCCAACTGAGGTAACTGATGAAAGTGCCCTCATTAATAGTCTACCTCCTGAATTTTACGTCTAGTGAGCATTACTCCAAATTGAACAACTAACATGACTGAGCCAAGATAAACTAAAATTTGTATTGCAGCTAGCATTTCAGCACCTGCTAAAACAAAAACTCCAGCAACTGCAAAAAATGTTAACATTAAAGACAACAGAGAGTGTGCTACCCTCTTTGAAAATACGCATCCCAGGGCCCCAATTATTGCTAGTAACGCCATAATCACAAAAGCTAAAGCATGAAAATCAATAGAGGCGATTAATTGAATAAGCAAAATCAAGCCTCCAATTTAGCAGCCTTTTTCTCTCTTTTTATTTTTTCTTTTCCTGCCCTTTTTGCTAATTCCATATCTACGCGTTCTTGATGTACTGCTGGCAATAAACGAGTTCGGCTAGCATCCATCCATAGTTGTTCACGTGAATAGCCAGTCATTCCATCATATTCATTTGTCATAAAGAATGATTCGAAGGGGCATGACTCAGCACACAAGCCACAAAACATACAGCGTCCTAAGTCTATTCTTCCCGATACAATATCTTCTTCTGCTGGTCTTAAAACAGAAGTATTAACTTCCTCAATACCAGATCCATCTTGCCAACGTACTGTTGCTGTATCACCAGATATATCTATTATTTCAGCAAAATCATACTGTTGAGGAGGGGCCTCATGCGCATTTACTAAGTCAAAATCTTCAATTTCTTTAAAATCCTCTTTTTGGCGTGCAGCCAGACCCCCTGCTTCGAGTTCATTACCATAGCCATGCCATTCATCGCCCTCATTAGTAGTATCGAGAACATTGACTCTAGTTTCACTTGTCATGTGTAAGCAGTCGTTAGGACATGCCCTAACGCACGCCTTACAGGCAGTACAGGTTTCCCATACAATACCTATTCTACCATTATAATTGCCAGGCACAAACAACCATGGTTCCATATCTTCCAATCTTTCATATGGGAACATAATGGTGACAGGTCGCTCTAAAAATGGTAATGCTGGAGAAGATTCTCTATCTGCAGAATAAACATGGCCCATTGATGGATGGTTTTCACCAACACGAGCCATGGTGAATTCGTCCATCATATTTTTTCTTTGATTATGGTAATTATTCTTCAAAAACTTAGCCTTCCCAATATATGGAATAGTTCGTAACGCTGTTTTCATTGTAATCCACATTGGTCTAATGACTAGATTACGAAAATTAGGCGTTGCGTGTGGATGACCAGTGTTATACTCAGGACTAATCATCAGTTCACCTCCTGATTTATTTTACCTAAAGGATAAGATTTACTGATATTCTGAGCAGTATATGGAATGATGGTATTTTCTTCGTTTTGGTCCAAAGAATATGATTTTCTCTGACTACCTGGATATGCTTTGGATAAAGTTTGGGTACTGTATGGTCTACGAGATTTGGCAAGAGCCTCTTCATCTTCATCAATTGCATATACAACAAAGAAGAAGATTGCGAGTAACGATAGAACTGGTGGAGTCCACATTGGCCATTCAGACCCTGTCCAAATTTCTAACCTGAGGAACGTGGCTATTGCAAGATTTACTATTGATAGAGGCAAAAGGTATAACCAACCGAATTCTAGTATTTGATCTGTACGGATTCGGTGTAATGAAGCCCTAATCCATACGAAAAAGGCAAAAAGTATCCAAGCTTTCAATAAAACCCAAACCAGTCCTGGAATGATAGCAAATAGTGTCTTGAACGCAAATCCAACTATGGGTAAAGCTGATAGTGAATCTTGGAATGGAAATTCCCAACCTCCTAGGAAAAACATTGCAAATAATATACATGCAGCATAAGCTCGCATCATTTCTCCAGCGAACATTAAGCCCCACCTTATCCCTCCATATTCAGTCCACCAGCCTTCTACTAATTCAGCCTCGGCTTCTGGCATATCAAAGGGGATACGTTCGACTTCTGCAATCATTGTAACCAGAAATAATACAGCACCCAATGGCAATATGAAAATATTCCAAGTGTTAGATGTTTCAATTTGGAAGTCTATAATTTCTAAAATATTGAACGAGCCACTGATTACTGCAATACTGAGAACAGTGATCAGTAAGGGAATTTCATATGCTGTAAGTTGTGCAGCGGACCTCATTCCCCCAATTAATGTATATTTATTGTTGGAAGCCCATCCTGCGAAGAATACTCCCAAAGGAGCAACTCCAAAAATTGCCATCATAAATATTAGCGAGAGTTCTGGATTTGCTGCCCATATATGAGGTCCAAAGGGAATGAATGCATAGACCATGATAGTTGTAGCAATTATTATCACTGGTGCGACTTCAAAAACTAATTTATCAGCCTTATCTGGGACCATATGTTCCTTTGTTGCAAATTTCATGAAGTCCGCTAAAGCCTGAAAAAACCCAGGAAATAAGAACCAAATGCCATGATATCCACGATTATTGACTCTTGAGATAGTTTCTTCAGGATGATCATTTCCAAAAGATTGATTTAATTTTTTATTGGCATACCCTATCGGTTTACCTAATCCCATTGGTAATTTATTCCACCAGTCTCCTGCGGTTGCATTTCCTTCCCCTATCCATAAACTACGAAGTGAGGTAGTTGCACCTATTCTATCCATCAAGCGTCCAATAAATTTCCTTTCAATATATGGGACAACCATAAGAGTTAGCATCATCACTGTAAAAACTACTGTACACATTACAGTTGCAATAAAAAATGATTCTAAGGCAGGTTGAATTGTAGAAAATTCACTTTGTACGGATGTTGGAAGCAAATCATGAGTTGTGTCAAAGGACCATCCAATAATAGATTCAGTCCAGCCACGAATATCTAACCAATCACTACTAGCCATATAATCACCTATCTGTTTCTCCAATACAAGGGTCGAAGGAGCCCATTATTGCAGGAATGTCTGCTACTTTATACCCTATCATGCACTTTGAGGCATATGGAATTGTAATAAAGATTGGAGATCTAATTGAGACTCTGTAAGGCATTTTCCCTCTTCCTTCTCCTCCTCCGGCCAAGTAGAACATTGATTCGCCCCTACTATCTTCAAAATGATGTGATCCGGATGTTCCTTCTGGTGCTCTGGATGGAGATTTAGCCAATATTTTAGGATCACCTGGCTCATGGTAAGTCTCGGCTCCACCTGGCATTTTATCTAGTGCTTGCAGTACTAAATTTGCACTTTGTCTCATTTCTTCAACTCTAATTCTATATCTATCATAGCAATCTGCACCTTTTATTGATGAACGTTCAACGGCTGGGGCCCAATCTAATTCTGAGTAAACTGAATATGGATGTGAGGTCCTAATATCATGATTTACACCACCTGCTCTAAGATTCGGGCCAGATACACCATGATTAATCATTTCCTCGGGTTTTGCGTATCCTACTCCTTGACTTCTAATTAAGAAAATCGTACTTTCGTCAAAAAGTGCTTCATATTCTTGAATACGATCTAAAAATAATCTTAATTTATGTCGAGCTCGCATTGCAAAACCATGTGGTAAATCTCTTTTTACTCCTCCTACCCTAGGAAAATTATAGTGCATTCTTGAGCCTCCAAGTTCTTGGAGTAAATCCATCATCATTTCCCTTTCACGAAGGCACCAAACCATAACTGTAAGATTTCCAATATCAGGGCCATATGCTCCTAACCACATTAGATGGCTCGCTATCCTTTGTAATTCAACTGCTACAAGACGAATATATTCCGCTCTCTCTGGCACTTCCACACCAAGTAAATCTTCAGCAGCATAGATGTATGCATGTGACCATGTGTTAGCACTTGCATAACACAATCTGTCGCAATAGGTTGTTATTTGTGTAAAATCTCGGGCTTCACAAATTTTTTCAACTCCTCTGTGGATATATCCTAAATCTGGTTCGGTATCAACTACAGTTTCTCCGTCTACTTTGACTTTTAATGTCCAGAGGCCATGAGTCATGGGGTGTTGAGGACCCATTGATATCCACATTTCTGCCATTTTATTCCCTCACTTAACTCTCTCTGAATCAGCAGGCTTTCTCTTGAAGCCTTGAGCATCATCATACATCTCCTCGAAATTATGATATCTTAATTTGTGTTGTTTCTGTAAAGGATGATATCCTTTTGGAGTTTCATGGGGCTGTAATACACGACGCATTCCTTCATGACCTTCAAAATCTATACCCACTAAATCCCAAGTTTCTTTTTCATTCCAATCTGCTCCAACCCATATATCTTGAATTGAGGCAACTGAAGGATTTCTAGTTTCTGCAAGAGGTATACTGATTTGAATTTCTAGAGGTACATCAGAACCTTTTAAGATAGAGGAGTTGGTAATTATCGGTTCCACAACACCATCTACTATTGGAGGATCCTTTACTCCTGTCCTCAAAAAGTGGTATACTACTTCCCATTGTTTTTCTGTAGATTCGGGCCAATGAATTCCGGTAATCATCGAACAATAGTCTATTCCATGATCTGCGAATAAAGATTTAGCAACTTCTCGCCAGTTTTCAGGCGATACGATAAGGTTGACAATCGGCCTGATCTGCGTGCCACTATTTCTTTTATCGACCGAAGAAATGACTCCTGGCATTCTACCTATTATCTCAACTAAATCTTCTGCAGCAGATATCTGCGATTCTTCTGATACTCCATTCATAAGAATCTACCTCATTCATCTCCAACTATTATTGGCGCTACACTATCAGTTCTGGCATGACTTGGGACAGCCCCTATTCGAATTATCTTCTCTCGCAGTTTACCAAACCCGTCTATTAATGCTTCTGGACGCGGTGGGCATCCAGGAATGTAGATATCCACAGGTATGACTGTATCCACTCCTTCTAAAACGTTATATGATTGAAAATATGGGCCTCCTGAGATCGCACATTCACCCATAGCTATGCACCATTTTGGTTCTGGCATTTGTTCCCACAGGCGCACTATTGGGTCTGCAAATTTTTTAGTAATAGGGCCATTAACTAGTAGAACATCGCACTGCCTGGGACTTGATCTGAAAAATACTCCAAACCTTTCTGCATCAAATCGGCTGGCGCCTGCTGCAGCCATCTCCAAAGCACAGCATTTTATGCCTAAATGTAGTGGAAACAATGATTTTCTTTGGCCCCAATTGAATATTCTACCTGCCAGTACTCCTATGACTTCTCTAAGACCACTAGCATCTAGTGCGGCATCGGTTGTATCTCCAACAGTATCAACTAGCATCCTACTGCTAAACATAGTATAATTTTGACCATCTTCTGACATCATAGCACCTCAAATATAAATTCTGCCTCTTTTCCTAAAGACATGCCACACGCCTAAACTCATTAAAGATATAAAAATAACTAGTGTTGTTAATGCACTATAAACTTCTGTATCAGTTAAAGCTCCATTTTTTTCTATTGTGATTACTCCACCAAATGCAAGGAACATGAAAGCTATATCAAAGACTAAGAAAATTATAGCATACCAATAATATTGAAAGTGGAAATTTATGTGAGCATCTCCGACTGGTTCAGAACCACATTCGTAAGTACTATGGCGTCTAACGTAGAGAGATTGATCAGTTTCATATCCAGGAAGTAACCATGATCTTAATTGAGTTTTATCATGCGGATTAGGAGTAGGTCTGAGTAGTCTGGAGGCAATGAAACTTCCGACAGGAAATCCTATTCCAACCAACGCCATAACTGCTACAGCGATATAATCTTCGGGAACGGACATAGTAACACCACGTGGCCCAGCAGAGGGCAACATTCCAGCCCACCTGAAAACCAAACATAAGTGTATCCGGCAAGTAATCTGAACTAGAGTCAATCTTCTTGCTTTGCAAGTAATGCTTCAGATATTATTTTATTCTCTTTTCTTGTCCTTAAAAACAATGTGATAACCAATATAGAACCAAATATTATCGAGCCATATACCAATATTTGCCCCAACCACCCATTTGCTATGTTTAAAGTAGAAACATCTGCATTAACAGTCAATTCTATTGGTTGACCTGCAACTGGAGTATCCTTAGGTTGAACTATTACTGTAAATTTATATGAATCGTAATCACTCAGTCCGACGGGTGGAGTGACTCGGATTTCAACTTCTCTTGTTTGCCCTGGGTTTAATGTAAAATCATCTGGAACTACATCTACAGACCATTCCCTCAAAGGGGCAGGAGTAATGACCTCTACTTTTTCAACAGCATTTCCGTTGTTTGTAACATATATTGTAAAAGTTCCACGTTGAGGATATTTTACTGTTATTTCTTCGGGAGAGTTATCCATTGTATATTGTAGATCGTGGATTACAATAACATCAATATTAAAACTCACAGTGGACACTAGAGCAGTATTTTTCTTTGAGGAAACACTGATAGTTATTGTGCCTGAATTGCCACTTTCAACACCTTCTATAACTTCTAAATCTATTTCGATTAAAGATCTAGAATTTGCAGGTATTGTTATTTTATCATCTATTATTTCGCCATTTAGTTTTACTGTCTTAAATACAGATGATTCCATGCCTATAATTGAAATTATAGCATCGTCAACACCTCCATCGCCAGTATTATCTATCCAAAAAGAAGTACTGTGTACCCCTCCAGGAGGAAGGGATAGTTCTGATGCTCTTGGATTATCGCCAGGGTTTTCAAAAGATATTCCCATACTATAGTTGTAATTAGAAACGGTTACTTTTACAAGTTCTGTAGATTGGAAACTAGAGCCCATTATTCCAACTCTAATCTCAAAGACTTCCTCACTATTATCAAATGGATCCTCAACTTGAATATCGACAAAAATATCTCCAATTTCTTCCGGATCCAATGATAGACTGGAGATTGAATTACCTTCTGAATTTGAGAATGATGCATTCCATGCAGGTTCTGAACAGGTAGAGTTAATATTAGGATTACAAACATCTAAAACAAAAGTATCTCTAATATTTCCCATATTTGTAATACTTAATGGGAATTGAACGATTTGAGCAAATTTACCCGTTTGCGAATCTGAGGATAAAGAAGTAGTAGCTGAATGAACTGCAGCAACAGTTACGTCCAGAGAAACTGAGTCATGTTGAGTACCGCCAGAATTAACATAAAAAGTGATACTATACTGAATATTAGCCAAAGCTCCGTTCGGTATTTTAATATCGGCATCCAAAGATTGTTTGTTACAGTTATTTGGTCCACAATGCTTACCATCTATAGTTACGCTGCTTTGAGCTATCGATACTTGCCATCCCGAGGGGAGATTTGTTGTACCTAAAGCAAATGTATCTTGGCCATTGCCAGTATTAGTTACTTGGACCTGAAGTCTTTCTGTGGAACCGGGTTCAGCATTAGAAACCTTAGAAGTACTTAGAGAAATAGAGGCATCCTTACTTTGCCCGACGGTTACATACACTATTTCTTCGCAACCTATAGATGAACCTGCCCTCCCTTGAATATACACGGCAATAGTGCCCGGTTGGACAGAATCATCAGGAGTAATTGTAAAACTAAAGGTATGAGAATCTTGAGTTCCTCCCGGTTCACTTAATAGTTTACTTAAAGGTGCGTCGAAATCAACCCAATCTTGGACATCATATTCATCTGAAGTAGCAGCGGCAGAAACTGTCCATTCTGTATTTCCAATATTCGTTAGAGAAATAGAATTATCTGCAGATTCTAGAGGATCTAGGCTATGTGCGGTTTTCTGTAGGGATGCTTCACATTCTTTTATTTGAGGAATTTTCACCGTCAAAGTAATATTATCTTCTGCCCTATCTGCGGCATTAGGATCCTGTGTTACAGTGGCTCTAACTATGAAACAATGAGTATCTGCTTCAGTGGCTCCCTCATCTGGGATATCAACGGTTATTTCAACTTCTTCAGTATCTCCTGAACCCAAATTACCAGTAGTTTGTTTATCAGAACTAGCAGTAAGACCGTCTGAATCACAATCTCCATCGGATGTTATTTCGATTTGCATTGCCGATGATTGTTCACCAGTATTTTCAACTATAAGTTCCCATTTTACTTGATCTCCATCTTCTTCACTATCGTAATTAATTAATTGAGGATCATTATCTTTTACTGATATCTGAACAGAATATTGGCCCCCTCCATCATCATTAGAAGTTTCTACTGTGATATCATCATTGTCGGTATCAGTTGGAGTTTGGCCTACGGCAGATGCTGCGACAGTAGTTTCACAACTATCTCCAGCACTTTCGCCCAATGATACAGTCAATGTAGTAGTTTCCGAAGACCCTGAACTGACGGATACTACCTGATCTTCAAGATTTGAAGTGTAACCGTTGCAATCCGCTGCTTGTGATGTTGATAATGAAACAGTGGCGTCATCATCCCCAGAATTCTGTATTGTGATTGTATATTCAGCAGCGTCATCGGAAGTAGCAGATTGACTAGTTGGGCTAGCAGAAAGGCTGACACTAACTGAGGCAGAAACGAGAGGGAGAGATATAGTAATTAGCATTAAAGTAATCAAAACTGTTATCGTTGAATTGCTCCTCATTAGCCATCGGAGTCAATCTTTACTCAAAGGACTTTGGAATAAATGTATATAAATTAGGGTATTTGAACATTAAATAAATATTACATAAATTGATAAAAATATTACTTATTTGTCATCAGAGTGGTCAGGATCAGGGATCCATGATTCATTTACAGAATCCCATAGCCAACCTGGGTATTCATCATATTTTTCCAGATTAATCACTTGATCAATGGCTGAATCAGAATCTATAATATTTACTTGTTCGGTAACAAAATTACTATCTGGTTCTATCTTTTTGTTGCTTCTTTTTGCATTTTCAAAAATACCGCTGAATGTATTACCATTTCTTTGGTATAAGAATAGCCCTCCAACGGAAAATGATAATATTATTATGATAAATGACAAAATTAAAATAAATGGAGAATTATCTTCTGAGTTGGTCCCTATAACTATAATGGGAATATTCTTACTATGTTTAGAATTCTCAACTGATTCTCCAATCGATAAAATGATTGAGTCATCAGCTGCATTATTCGGAGTAAATGCTATTCTGATTGATCTAATTTCATCTGGTTTGAGATTGAGCATAAATCCATCAAGTATTCTGATATTCCATCCATCAGGACCCGATGCAAAAATTCTATCCGAAATAACTGAATTTCCTGTGTTTTGTAATTCAAAATACATTGTATTTGAAGATCCTTCATATACATCACTTTGTTGAATTAGTGTCCAACTTACGCTACTAACTGACTCCACCAATAATGAAATAATATTGCGAGTTTCTATACCTCCATCTTCCATTATTAGTGTTATTTCAGGTTCTGAACCAGCATCAGCAGATATTGGTATTATCACTGTACACCATACTCTAGATGTCTGTCCTGGATACACTTTTTGAGGACTTACAGAGCAAGATGAACTCCAATCTGAATTTGGTACCTCAATTACTGCGGTTGGTTCCCAACTAACTGTACCATTATTCATAATTGTCCATCCCAAATCAAATCCTGGACTTCCTACGGGATGAAAATCAACTCCTAAAGGCGTATCTGCAGATTGCCCATTAGGAATTTCTATTTTGTAAAAATCTACTATAGGAACTGCACCAGATATAACGTCGATAGTATAATTCCAATCTATAGAAAAACCATCATCGGTAATAAAACGAATTTTTAAATCACCACTTACTGCCTTACCATTACCAGAAATAGTTAGAGGGAGGTAAAGTTGTTCACCTATTTCAATAATAAATTCGTCAAGTCCGGATAATGTCCATCCACCTGGTAAGGACTGTTGTATTGGTTGTAAATTAATTTCACTATTACCATTATTTAATATTTCAAGTATTAACTCATAATTACCGTCAGAAAGTAGTTGAATATCGATATCTTCTGAATTCAAAGATATTTCTATTTCATCAAATTTTTCTATTATTAATGGTAATTCAGTTGTCCACGAATCGTCACTCACTCTAGAATCAACTATCAAATCTGCGGTAAATTTATTTCCAGCATTTATCTTGACTCCTGGGGCAATAATTGTGACATCAATGGTCACAGTGTCACCTTTAGCAAGTGTGCCGGTTGAGCCGTAAACTGAGCCTTCGAACGGACCAATTTTATCAAATCCTAAGTTCCAGCCAGCTGGAGAAATCAAAGATACATCATATGTCTGGGCACCATTACCATTATTTTTGATATCAAACGAAAATTTAGTGTTATCAATTGAGCTAACTATAATCTCGGATGAAGGGAGAAGTATTTGCGGAGAAGCTAGGACTGGTACATCAAAATATATTTCTAGTTCTGAGTCAATATTATTTTCTACGTCGTTACCAGTAACTATCATCTTGTATAATCCTGGTTGTGGAGGAGCAGGATGAGCCATGGTAAGAGATATTTCAATATTCTCTGAAGCATCTAGATTAAAATTAACATTCGTAAATGATCGGAACCAATCAAACTGAATTCCATCTCTAGTTCTTATTGGAGATGAAACAGAAATAGTTGCGTTTGTTTCAAATAAAGCAGTATTGGTGATTATTAGATCCCATTGAGTGACAGAATCTGACGCATCGCCGAGTGTGACGACGGGACTTATTGAGGATACCCTAATACCAGGAGTGCTGACTAATATTAAAGCCGAAATAAAGTTGTTTACTTCTGATAATTCTTCTAAACCGTCATTAGGATCGATATAAAAAGATATTTCTACCTCTCCTTCATCATCGGAAATAGGGGTCCAAGGCCACATTAATTCCTGAGAACCACCTGGAGACATACTGATTATCTGAGTTCCAATGGGGTTGGAATTAGCATAAGCCGTAACTGGTACACCAGTAAAAGAGCCTGCACCTTGATTTTGTATACTTATCACGATTTCAACTTCTTCACCTACTTGAGGGATGGGTGTAGATATTTCAAAGGAGCCAGGTATGAAGGTAGGGTCAGGAGTTAAATCGTTGACGTTAACGCCCCTAATCGCAATTGAATATGGCTGATACGTACGGCTACCTCCGTGTTGAGAATCTTTTACTTTTACAGTCCAAATACCAGTACTAGCGCTATCTATCAAAACTACTTCGACATTATTTCTATTATCCTTAGATCCTCCAGTTGTAGAGCGACCATTGTTAAAATCATTACCTAAATATGTAGTTTGACCATTTGGAGAGATTACTTCGAGATCTAAATCATTTCTAAGTTGAATATTGGAACTACTTGAGCCAGGATAATCTGACCATGCAAGTACTGCCTTAAGAGGTTCTCCTGCTCTTGTCACATCAAATGTATATTCATTTATCTGGCCACTAGATAGTCGAGATCGGTCATCTACAAAAATACCTATATCTTCATCGGGAATTAAAGTATTAACTAGATTTATTCTACCCCATCCTTCATCACCATTTGGTATATCTCTAGTTCCCATATCTATTGCTCCAAGAATTAACATTGCTTTTACTAAAGATCCTTGGGGAGCTGGCCTTTCAGCAATTTCCATAAGATATTCTCTAACCAGCACAGAAGCCCCTGCGGTTGCAGGAGTTGCCATCGAAGTACCACTATATTCTATGTAATATGAGTCCCCGATATTGGTTGAAACATCTTCTGCTTCTTGTGCCAAACATGATCTAACGGATTCTCCTGGACCGGTGACATCTGGTTTAATTCTGTTATCATCGGTAGGCCCTCTGCTACTATAATCATACATTTCATCAGGTGCACCGGAATATCTGTTTACATGGCCTCCAACGGTAATTACATTTTTTGCAGTTCCGGGAGAAGAAATTCCACTTTGCCCTTCATTACCAGCAGCAAATAATACCGTCATACCTTCATATTGCCAATATTGATCCCATGTTGAAGTTCTATCATCTGCATCTTCAGACTGTGTCGTATATGCACCTCCGGTTTGAGAACCCCAACTATTTGTATGAAATCTTGCACCACCTGAAGTATAAGCACTGTTCAACATTCCATATATTCCGCTGTTAGAAAGTTGGCCGTTAGAATCTATCTCCATAGCCTGAAAATATAATTCAGATTGAGGAGCCACTCCCTCATACGCACTAGTTCGGGATCCATCGCCAAGCACCGTACATGCAACATGGGTACCGTGACCATCATTAGTATCATCAGTAGATGAATCTCCTGCTACATTTACAACTTGAGTTATTCGAGATCCAAAATCGCCATGATCTTGGTCTATTCCTGTATCAGCAACAGCTACCCTATGCCCACTACCATTCAATCCTGTGACATATGTATTTTCTACAGTATTTATGCCCATGTGTACTCTTGCTTGATTATTAAATGTAATAATTTCAAAGATCGGAGAGATATAAGAGACTGCGGGATGAGAAACTATTTTATCTAAATTAGAGATATTTATTTCACCAATAAATATTCCATTTTGAAGAGAATAACTATTATTCATCCATTCCAAAGATACTTGTGATATGGAACTCTGAAGCCCTAAACCCGGAGAATCATGTCTAATTAAATCTGAGTCTTTCCATCCTGATATTTCAACAATAATATTTTCGTTACTCTCATAATTATGAAGATTTGAGTCAATTAATAGGCCCAGTGGTACTTGATGACTTGCGGCTATGAAAGAAAGTTTACTGATTTTTGTTAACTCATCAGGAGAACCTTGTATCAAGAATCCAGAAGGAGGTATTGTGGACCTGATTTCCACATTTGCCGAATCAATGATTTCAATTCTGGCATCCCAAAGTCCAACTTCACCATCTATCAGAACAATCATCAAATCTGAACGGATTTTTGTGAATTCAGTTTTTATTGATACACTAGGAATTAATCCATTTTCAGTGTAAATTCCTATTGATGAATCGGCCCTTACTTCTCTAATTTGTTCGGTACCGAAATAAGTCGATTTTACTTCAAAATTATTAATAGTATCTGGATTAGGAGAAATTTCTGCTCTAGTAATTTCTATGGGTAGATACTCATTTTTATCATTTATTATGCTATCTTCGTAATCCATAATAGGAAGATATGAAATCAAGAATAAACTAAGTACGAGGATGACTAAACGTTTGTTCATAATCAACGCCACCTAAAATTTAATTTTATAGTATGGGTATTTTGATATGACAAAACATATACTTTTCATGTTTATACCTTCCCTAAAAAATCTTTATCTGGGCTCTATCGGTGAAGATTTCCATGGTCCAATTTCCGACATCGTGGGTCCATCGTTCATCGCCTCTTCCATTATAATAGTTATATTCTAGTAGAATTTCGATGGTATATTCCTCCCACACTGATACTCCGTTAATTATCAATTCTAAGTTATCTCCAGCGTAAAAACTGTGTGGTGACAATCTATCAACTAAAAAATCAGTTCTCCCTAATTCGGTACCCTGATAATCTGTAAATCTAATAGATAGAGATACATCGGTAATTTCACGACTACCCTGGTTATCAAGTTGGGCTAAAATTACGTGACCTGAGCCCCCTTGGCGATAGACAATGTCAACACTCACTCTATCATATGGTACTGCAATCACTAAAGTAAAGATAGAAACCAGTAGAAGCGAAAATGCAACTGCTGAGGCAAAGATAACTCTTTGAGGCGATATTCTTTCACTAGTTGCTTCTATCTTTTCTAATATTTCATATGCCATTTCTGATTCTAAATCTTCATCAGATTCACGATTAAATTTTTCAAGAAGCCCCATTATTACTTTCACCTCCAAAAAAAGATAAAATTGTCAAAATTCCTGATGAGAGTGGTTCAGGTGCCATAATATGTCTTGTAGAACCAGAAATCCCTGGAATAATTGAGAGGATAGACAAATCTGAAGCTAGTCCGTTTATTCCAAATGTTGTACCAGTTGGCACACCACCAGTTATTTGAGCATCAATTAATACACCTTTCAGTCCAATATTTCTGTCATCAATAGTAGCGTATAGTTTTGCTGAGGCAATTATTCTACCTCCCTGCACATCATCAATATCTATTATGCTATAGTAAGGTCCAGCGATTTCTCGAATATGGATAGTGGCACTTTTCAAATTTTCTCCTAAAGCTTCCATCTCATCTATAACTATTGGAGGTGTTGTAGGACTATTACTAAATCTAAGATATATTTTTTCCACACCATTTCCTCCCGATCTGATTTGTAATCCAAAGGAGTCTGTGGGTTTTATTATCATTCTATCTGTCATTCCTTGGGCTAATAAAACAACATCTCCCCTAGTATTTATTGCTCTACCAAATGCTTCGATGTATAGTGACATTCCAGCATCTGAGGCTGTAAAGTCTAGTATTGGAGTGCCTTGGAATGCAAGATTTTTAGTAATATCAAAATTTAAATCAGGCTCAGTTGTTAAACTCATCGAGCCAGGTACTTTTGTCAAGAAAATAGTTGCTGGCCACCATAAATTATCCATCCATTGCATCTGTTGTAACATCATTGATCCTACAGCAAATCCTCCTGATGAACGATATTGTTCTGGGACAGTCATATCTATAGAGATGGCAGTACCTAAACTTGCTTGTAATGCAATAGATTCTGGAATATCCTGAATCATTATTTCAGTACGTGAACCTGCAGCTCTATTAATTAATAGAACATGCATCCAATCCAATCGATTAGACAAATCATATAGAGTTGAAGTTGAGACTTCGGTTATTTCTCCGATTGTCGTTATCTCAAATATTGAGTCGAGGCTTAATTTGGTATATTCTCCCACTCTGAGTCCTTTCATTGTCAAAAATAAATCCTGACCATTTATTCCGCTTATCACAAGCATTAGTTCATTATGTTGAGGTTTCCAATTTTCTAATTCTGCAAAAATTTCCCAATCTTGACCATTATCAGTAGTGGTCCGAGAAATTGATAATTCTACAGATGGAGGTAAGCGAGGTATCCATAGTCTTAGGTGAAATCCGTCTGCAATACCTTTTGAATTGGCTTCAAAGGAGACTCCGTGGACCCACGGCAATACGTCAACTTTTTCAGCTCCATGAAATGACTCTACTATCAGATCAAATTCAGATGCAGAATCTAGTTCGATACCAAAAGAGAAATTTTCAGAACCAGTGCCGGAACCAGTTGAGATATCTGTAGTAATCCCTGATAATACTTGATTAACTGAACGACCCAAGTCTGAAAATCCATTTATGAAGGATGCTATTCCTGATAAGCCCTGAGATGTATCAAAGTCGGGAATATTTAATGCTGGACCATTAGAATTACCAGTTGGAATTTTTAGAGACAATGATGAGGGTAAAGGATTTATTTCCGCTATAACGGAGAGATTTGCATCGTCATTAGTTGGAGCCTTTACAACATTTAACCTCATAGGATTTGGATTATCTATTGTCATGTATGCTGTCCCCATTCCTGCCACTCCAGGGGCACCTTCTTCTTGGGGAGATATCCATCCAATTTCTTTTAATCCTGAAATTCGTGATGAAAGACTAACTTCTTCAGCATTAGGGTCATTATGAAAGAGAAAATGATCTCCAGGCATTGTTAAAGGATTTGATGAATTTGTTATTTGTGCCTCGATAGCAGTAATTGGAGTATCAGAATTCCAAGAAATAATATCGCCGAATGTTGAGCTAAATGTTGCCGGAAGGCCAATAAAATTCGCGGCTTGATATTGATTATCGTCATTTCCTACATACTTAACAGAGTCTATTCCCGTAGATGCAGAATATTGTAGACTGTTATCAGATATAGATATTGAAATTTCATTTGGAAGGTCGGAATATATTATCGAATGATATGATGAATCTAGCATTGTTCCTGATTTATGTTCGATAAATGAAAGTGTCAATGAGTTACTGGATTCTGTAAAGAGATCTATTTTTTGTTCGTTAGTTTCGTTATTGTCTACTAATGAGGCTGCCATGAAACCACTAAATCTCAGACTTGCGGCTATAGGGACTAATGGTTCTTCGGGGCCATTTCTACCTTGTATTAATCCCAAATCTGTATCTTTAGAGATTATCATATGGTCACCAGAGATTGTTGGATGCGGAGATGATCCAATTTCTAATTCCACAGTTTCTAATGCCATCATAGTTCTAGATCCTAGTAAGTTATCTGTCATCAATATATGAAACGATTCGCCATTGAAACTACCTGAGTTAGAGTTTCCACTAAGCAGATTTACAACAATTGATGGTACATCATTCAAAACATTACCAGTATCAAGGAAAAGATCTACAAGATTTAAAATCGCGGAATCGACTATCTTTGAGATAAAATCTAAATCTGCAGCACTATCTAAACTTGTATCAGGATCTGTAGAGCCGCCTAATTCGAATGATCCGTAAACTAATAATGAAGTTGGTATTGATGTTGCATTAACATGTATGGCTCTATGATCTTCATTGATTCCCCCTCTAGTAAACCACGAATTATAATTTATAGATTCTATTGATGTTTTTGATCTTAAAAGTATCACACTATTTGGAGGATTAGCAGGATTAATAGGCAATGTTGGGTCATCTACATTTTGACTGGTATCTCGAGAAAAATTCTTTATGCCAATTATTAATCCTAGTCTACTTGGCTGTCCACCTGGTAAATCAGGAGAATCTTCGGAACCCAATAATCTGAATATTCTTGATATTTCATTTGAAGACATAGAGCCCTCGGGCATCCCTCTGAACCATCCTATGGAATCCGTAACATTTCCAGAATCTCCATCAGACTCAGATGGAGGAAGATTAGAGCGATTTTCATGAAAATGTAGGAATAAATCTGCCCTCTCATCTGCCCAATATTCTATGGTCGTTAGACTTTTATCGCCTTCTAATCCAGTAGAACTTGGTAAAATACTATCTGTTCTGATAACTATCTCGGCCTGTGAAGGTAGTTTTACTGATTCTCCATTTGGATGGAAGGTTGCGTCAACATATGCTAATTCCCAAACATCTCTAGTTTCGTCATCGTCAGGTGGAGAAAAATGGATATATCCAATACCTACGGAAATACCACAATTAATATCTTCAGAGTCATTATTTAACTGCGACGGAGAATAACTAGACGGGCACAAAAATTGGCCAGCATTATTCAATCTAATAGAATAAGGTGCGGCTATCGCTGCAAATGAAATCCCGGTTTCATCTTGTCCAATATCCACCAATCCAAGTGTTAGCGCTGCTAACAATCCCACGCTTGCCTCTGAAATATCAAAATAGAATCTTTCAATACCTATTTCGAGTGAGAAATCATAAGGAGCAGAAGTAAATCTAGAATCAACAATCCAAATATAGCTTTCTCCGTCACCAAGGGCTAAAACAGATTCTCCTGAAGAATATGCAAACGCCTTTATCAGTGAGACTTCTAAAAATTTTAGATTAGCCCAATCAGAGTCACCGATACTATCATCCAGTACTTTTACGGAAAATACGATTCCTGGTTCTATCCAGAGAGAATCTCCATCAATCCCCCATCCTCCTGCGAGCTCCCAACTAACAGATAGTCCAACTTGAATATCGTCGTCCCCATCATCATCAATATCTACTGTGTGCAATAATGGTTCAGTATTTAGATTAAATAATGAAAGTAGGGAAGCGCTAAATGTTACAGTTACAAATTTCTCGATAATGTCTCCATTGGAATCTGTATATTTAGTCCAAATTACATAATCTGTTACATTAATTAATGTCTGCCATATATTTGCAACTTCTCCAGGTCTACTAGCTCCGCTAATTGCAAGCTCATATGGATCAGGATGATTCGGATTAGGCGGAGATGTTGTAATTAAAGAGGCTCCATTAATTCCCTGACCCATATTAGACAAAGGATCTGAAGATCCAGATTCACGCACCGAAGCCGAAATATCTTCAATTTTAGGCTCTGCAAGAGAACCGATTGTATTCCTATCTATCAAATCTTGTCTATCTGATAATATTTCGTTCAGATCATCCAGTATTTCGAAATCATCAGATTCTATTCTAGCTTCTCCTCCCACAGTTGAAAATGGAGAAAACAAAGGTAGTAAGAATATCAGTACTAATAGTGATGCCAATTTTGAAGGAGATATAGTAAAGTGAGGAAACACTAGTGATTGCCTCTTCCTCATGACTGCCTCCTCAGGTAGGTATGATATATGTTATTGCCCTTAATGTACATAATATACTTCATTATTTAAAGAAAAATAAAATAACTACAAAAGAATGCTGACATCTTCAATTGAGCCACATTTAGGGCAGGCTGTTCGTGCTGAATCTATACCGTCGGGGAGTTGAACAGAAAATAATAATCCGCAAACAGAGCAATTTTTCTTAATTAAGCGATTGATTGAGTTTTCTTTTAATTCACTCGTTGTATCTTTCTTATCTATTAAGTCATTAAGTAAGTTATCATCAAAATCATCTATTTTTTGAAAAGATTCTTGATGTGAGCCAGCAAGTAAATCATCTAAATCAATATCTGCAATTAATGGTTCAATTCCTTGTACTGATATTTGACTTGGGGACATCACGGAATTTTCACCCCACATTTGTTTCTGTTCATCGATAGATGGAGGAAGATTTTCTATAACTGGTTCTTCTTTTTCTGCATTTGATAATTCTTCGGCCCTCAATCTTATTCTTCTTTGGATTAGTTTGAACATAATTAGAGATACTAAAAATAAAATAATTATTATTAATATTAACAAGAATACTGGATCGAGAGATTTATCTTCATCGTTTATCTGTAGTATATTTACTATTATTTCGGCTTCAGAAGTAAGGCCAACAGAGTTCTCCGCAATACAAACTACTCTTTGGGCACCTGAAGAATCGAAATTATAGGTTACTAGCATCCCAGAAAGTTGTATCTCATTTATGGTTCCCTGATTAAAAATCCAAGTATACTGAATTTCTGAGGACTCGTCATCATCTGCTATTACTTGAAAGTTAATTGGAGTCCCCATCTCTTGAGTTATTGTATTTTCATACTCTCTAAAAACTGGAGGAGTTATGTCTGATATAATTAATTTGACCGAATCAGATGCTGATAATCCAGATTTATCAGTCACTATAAATTCGATTAAATGTTCGCCAACTGCGTAAGAAGAGTCAAATGTAAATGAGAAAGATGACGAGGAATCTATGATTGAATAATTACTCTGTTTAATTTCACCATCAACCATCCAGACTGTCCTATCTATATCCCAATTGTCTGAAAATATACCGCTTATCAATAAATTCTGCCCATATCCTTTTTGGATATCTCCATTAGCTGAAATAGATACATTTGGTGGTGAAAGATCAGATATCATAATTGGTATTATTTTACTAGCTATTATCCCTCCAGATGAAATAATACTAAGTTTCAATGATATATTGTCTGGATTATTCCAAGTATAATCAAGTTGAGGTCCAAAAAAATCATCTATGCCATCTTCATTTATATCCCAAGAATAACCTGATTCCAATACTTGATTGGACCTATTTGGAGTTTCTAATGCCGAGAAAGAAATCATCTCTCCAACATTATATGCTTGTTGGTCGTCAATAGTTGATATAATCGGATTTAGTATTGGATCAAGTGTCAATGTGATAGTTATAGCTGCATTAGTTGTACCTGCACCTCCTCCTCCGGGCCCTGCCCTATTATCAACCATAACGAAAAGATTGATTCCTTCATAATTTTCTGGAACTAACCATGGTTGAAATCTTTCAGAAGAAACAAGAAGCATGTCTGCCTCAATTATTCTAGAGGCTGCAGTACCTCCATTGGAGTAGAGATCTTTTTGCGCTTCTGTCATTATAAAAATATCAGGATTTCCTTCCATTGTTCTTGCAAATATTTTTACATATGTTCCAGAATCTACTACAAAAGGCCCATATGCTATTGCTTGAGTACCTGTCCCTACTCTAATTACTGAGTCGTGAAGAGTGAATGGAACAGGAGTAATGGACTGTGCATCAAGAGTTACTTCTACTTCTTGGCCTCCTTGGGCACCTTTATCATCATCTCCAGGGTGATTGAAATTATCAATTACCAAATACCATCTAGTCGTTTCCCTATCTTCGGGAACGGTCCAGTGCCATTCGCCATCACCATTGAAATTTTCAAATGTCGATTCACCTTGCCAAATCATATCACTTCTGTATGACTGTTCATTGAGATACACTTGAAGGGAGTTTGCAGGAAATAGGATTATATCAATTTCTTGGTTTGTTTCTATGTTGAATGACATTATTGAATTGGGATCTAATTCTCCTAAATCAATTCTCAAGCAACTTTGATCTTCGATTGTCCAACTCTCAGGCATATTGTCAGTATTAGAATTGATACAATTGGAAATTACGCCCTTTGATTCTGCATAGACATTAGATATAGAAATAACTATGATGAGAGTAACGAATATACTCGCGTAGGATGTGCGCATTGCTTTTCCGTTTAGACGTACCTTTTCAATCGTATAGTAATCACGTTCGGGAACTATCATATTTATCCCAAGAATTATTATGTTTTCTTAAGAAAGAAATTTCGCCATTATTATTTAGACGTAAGATATCCCCATCTTCACACGCAAAACTATTTTTGTAAATTTTACGAGCTTCATCATTGAGTAATTTGAGATCTCTGATTCTTGGGCTGAAATGTACCATCCCCATGATACTAGAATTCGTATCCATGGCGGCCTTTGCTGCATCTGAAGCAGTTGAATGACCATGTAATTCCGCTTTAACAGATAAATCGTTACTAAAGGTTGCTTCATGGATCAATATATCTAATGGGCCGCCCAAGGACTTCTGATTAAATGATGGAACATTTTTCTTAGTATCTCCTGAAACTAAAATTTTCCTTATATTTTTTCCTTTTGTAGAAATAAGCCATCCTACTGACGTTACAGTGTGTAAAGTCGGGATAGCCGATATTTGAATATCTTCAAGAGGTTGAAAAGGCAAATCTATCGGATTTAAATCATCCACTGGGATTAATACCCATTTTATTGGAAAGGAATTTTTATTTATATTATGTTCAATGTGATTTTTCCATTCTTTGAAAAGGAAAGCGAAATCCGAAGGGTTAATTTTTGAATCCACTGGAATTTGTTTTCCATAATTGTTTTTAGCCCAATTAATTGCATCTATTGTCGTCGGTGCAATTATTGTCAGTGGTTTTGTCCTACCATCTAATTGCATAGTTTTCAAAAAAGGAGGGATACCCCAACAATGATCAAAATGCGAATGGGTAAGTAGAATTAGTTTTATTTTGGAAACTCTAGCACGTATTCCAATTGGATTATTTTTTAAATTTAATTCATGATCCATTAACCTATTTTGAAATCCTTCTCCACAATCAATAACTATGCTACCTGAGGGCGTAGAAAGGTAATTACCTGAAACCGATCTTGACATAGTTGGCCTTGAACCTGAGGTTCCGAGAATATGTAAATCGAACATTGTCATCAATTTCCAATAGTAAATCACAAATCAAGAGGGATAGGCGTAGGAGGAAACCATCGAAGTACTACTACATCACCAATAGAACGAATCCAGTGCCAAGGAATTGAGACATGTACTCTTCCTTCAACCATTTCTTCTGGGGGGTTAGCAATAAAAATATGGCTACATTTCATTGATTCTGTTCCAATTGCTACGATCGCATCGTTAACTGTGCCAATCATCCTCCCGTCTGGGAGAATAACAGGGAGGCCACGAATTTCAGAGACGTAGCTGTCAGACATAGTTAACACCCAAGAGGTTCAAACCATCAATATGACGGAAGATAGAATTATTTTCCACGATTTCTATTAGCCTTTAGACTAGGACGAAGTTTTTCTGCGCCTTTACCTTTATTGTACAAACCTCGGCCTCTTTTACCAGCGCTGGTTTTACCACGTGCTGCGCGTCCTCTATGACTGCTACCAGTAGCAATCCAACTGTATTGCTTGTCAGCTTTGATTACTGGATGGTGTGGATCTAACATAATAATTTCAAAGAATTTATTTTTTCCATCTTCACCGACCCAATATGAGTTTAGGACTTCTAGATTTGGATACCTCTTGCTTGCCCTTTCTTCGGCCATTCTTTGGGTTGATTTGGCCATAGTAATTTTAGTAATACCGGCTTTTGAAGGTTTGCGCTTCATGTGAATCTTACCTTTACGTAATCCTCCTCTGCGTATTCTTGTTCTGATGACCACTACGCCTTGTTTAGCTCTGTAGCCAACTCTACGAGCAGCATCTATCCTAGTGGGTTTATCGATTCTTTGAAAAACTGGTTCTTTTCTCCAACTAGCCATTCGCTGTACTCTATAACGGCTTGGAATATTTTCTTTAGGTTGCTTCCACACGGCCCTAATATGTTGGTTTAGACTCATTTGTTTACCTCCTAGCGGCTCGGCGACTTTACGCTCCTTTATGAGCCTACTTGCTATCAGAATAAATCATGAGAGTGCCTAAAGACTCTGTTGTATTGATTCAGCACTCTAGTTTAAGAGAGCATGAAGAAATAAAGAAAAATAATCTTAAGTTACGAATTAAAAAAATGAAAAAGAAAGGTTTTTACAAACCGATAATTGTAGATTCAACTAGTAAAGTAATTTTGGATGGTCATCATAAATGGAATGCTGCTAGGATATTGGGGCTGTATTTGGTTCCAGTTATTTTAGTTGACTACATCAACGATGAAAGCATAACAGTGAGTGTTTGGGATGATTGTACTAAGGAAATTATGACAAAAAAGGAAGTAATTGAAATGGGCATTTCTGAGAATTTATTTTCTCCTAAAACTAGTAAACATTATTTTAGTTTTCCGATACCCAAAATAGCAATTCCACTTGAAACTCTACAGAATGGTGGTCCGAGCTCCCGGACTTGAACCG
>CAXAFE010000007.1:0-79652 GCA_963968165.1 uncultured Candidatus Poseidoniales archaeon
TTTATGGTGGGCCTGCCAGGATTTGAACCTGGGTCTCGCGACCCCCAGCCGCGAAGTATAGACCAAGCTAACCTACAGGCCCCATGTTTTTTGATACGAAGTTGGTTAAGGTCAAAGTATTGCCGGAGAATTAAAGTTCTTCACGAGCAATACTGAAAGGAGCTACTTCATCAAGTAAATCTATGTGTCCTACGAACATTCTGCGGCAACAATATCTTGTAATACCTGCATCATCCAATACCTTATTTGTATCTCCATCATTTTCTAAAGCTTCTTTATACTGAGCATATTTGTGAGCTATGACTTTGCCACAACTCCAACATCTTACTGGAATTAACATACTTCTTCACCTCATCTATACGACTTCTGCCATTTCTTACGAGCACCACGTCCCATTTGATGCTTGGCTTCCTTTCTTCTTGGATCATTGACCAATAATGTACGGTCAAATCGAATATATTCATCTCTGAGTTCTTCATCATCGCCCTCAGCTCCACCATTCCATTTTACTAATCCTCGAGCAATAGCAGTCCTGATTGCGTCAACTTGACCCATTTGACCTCCTCCATGAACATCTACTAAGACATCTACATCTGAAAGACGATCCATTGCGTCAGCAATTTGGACTGGTTCTAATGCCTTTCTTCGGGCTAAAGTAGGTTCCATGATGTGAAGAGGTTGTCCATTAACTCGGACACGTCCTTTTCCTTTTTTTACTACAGCTCTAGCAATAGAGGTCTTTCTCTTACCGCTTGTAGTAACGTTAGCAATTTTACGTTTTTTCCTTGCAGCCATCAATTGTCACCTCCGTTCCATCTACTCGCATCTACTCCTAGAGAAGAACTTATTTCACCTAATCGGATATACTTCAAAGGAAGTGGGCGATCTAGTTGTGTTGTATCTCCCCATTCATGACCTTCCGGTAATTCTTCACCGGAGAGATTGGAGGGTAATCCTATCATTACTCGTAAATCACGTAAAGCATTTCTACCACTACTATTTTTCTGATATGGGAGCATGCCCCTAACCGTACGTTTTAGTATCTGATCAGGCATTCTAGGAAAGAAAGGTCCTTTCCTTGGATGATTAAGTTTGTACCTAAAATGATAATCCGCTAATACTGCCTTCTTAGGACCAGAAACAATTGCTTCCTCTGCATTTACAATAATTACTTTATTTGGCGCACCAGATTTTCTAGCAGAAAGTAATTGCTTTGCAACTTTACTGGCTAAACGACCAAGGACCTTATCTTTGGCGTCATAAACAAAAGTTGTTGATTCAGCCAAGTATTCTCACTCCTTTTCCATTTGGATTTTCGTTCATCAATTCGCGGATCGATATTACACGACCCCCTGCGGCTTCAATCTTTGAGCGGGCACTGGAACTAACACTGAATGCTGCGACGTTGGCCTTGCCAAAGATATCGCCACTGCCGAGTAACTTACCAGGAACAAGAATCATTTCTTCGTCCTTAGCATATCGCGACAAGCGACTTAGGTTTGGTTGAGCCCAATTACTTCGGCTTGTTTCAAGCCTTAGTGCGACGTCTCGCCACAGTGCTGAGCCAGATGACCTGCTCTGGTCCTTCAAATCGCTGATTAAGGCGATAAGGGACTGGTTGGTCTTTCTGTTATTTTTACTCATATGACTCCCTCGACATTTGTTGGGTATCGCCGCCACCTTAGGTTGTGTTATCAATGCTACGGGAAGGGGACGGCTCAAAATAAGTCAAAAAATACTAAAAAAAGTATACTCTTGGCTTATTAATCATATTCTAAAATCATTATCTTCAGATTCGTCATCTTCGCCAGCTACCCTTACATTTCCATCTGAATCAACAAACTCACCTGCTTTAATTGCTGCACCATATAGTCCTGATTCTTCAACAGTTGAACGATTAAGCATTCCTTCTCCAAGAGCATTAGTAATTCTAGTAATCATTTGTTGGAAGACTTGTATTGCACGGTCTCGTTGATCGGCACCAATTTCATGATCGGAGTATCTTGCTTCTTCGAAAATTGAGAAGAATACATTCATCTCCTCCGCTGGAATAACTCCGGTTAGCATTCTGCTGATTACATCTTCGAATTCACGTGTAGTTTCGAATACTTTCTTCATTGCACCTTTCGATCTAAAGAATTTGATTAGATTCTTGTAACAGTCAAATATTGCTTCAATATAGTTATTCGAAGCTTTAAGTGCCATCAATGAATCAGTCAAGATACCTCGGATAACTTCAATCTTGCGTCTTTCACGATAATTCTGATACATTACCGCACCTACAAGTGCAGCAATTGCTATCGAAATAGCACCTATAATTAGAATTTGAGAGGTGAAGAAGCTTTGTTTACCGATACTCAAGTCACCCCCTAAAGAGATGACGGGAGTATTATTGAGGTATTCTCCCTCAAAGAATGCAGATTCTTGGAATTGAACTAGCACCCTCCATTTACCATCTTCTACAGTCTTTTCTAATTCTCCAGGAATATTCTCAGCAGTATAAATAAAGCTAAAATTGGCAACACCCTGTTCATTAGTTATCAGATATTCAACATCATGAGTTTCCCATCCAGAGCCATTCCAGTATTGTATTGTAAATATGACTTGTTCGCCCTCAACAGTGATATCTAGACGGTCTCTTAATATTGCAACGGCTCCAGATATTACATCTCCTTCTTGATATCCTTGTGGGTTAGACCAATGTTCTTTGAGTAAAATATCAACTCTACTTCGAACTAGGACTTCAACATCGACATAAGAGCTATTGACAACAGGATTGCTTTCAGCTCTACAGCCACCAGGGATTTCTTTATCAGGTTCATATGCGACTCTAATAGTACGGAATCCTTCTAATTGGTTTCCATTAGGTTCAACGCCTCTTCTACTTGGATTATCATTAGGATCTCCAGAATACCAAGAAATATCTCCAGTACCATCTTCGGTAAATATCGTTGCCATTGGCCGAGTATTAGTTTGTGGATCTAAGTAAATATTCAAACATTTACCTCCAATTGGGTTTCCATTTGTTTGAATTAATGTTGCATCAAGATGGAATGCTTCTTTAAGATACAATACATCAAATTTTGATCCATTCGAAAATTCGTATTGAGTAAAGTCAGACCTAAATGGTCCAATTTCCGATATACTCAATGAAGAATTTGAGAATACTGGGAAAAACCTAGTAACTGATTGATTTTCATATCTATATCTATCGTTATTCTCATATGAATTAAATTCTACTCTGACTTTAGCTTGCCCGGCTTGAACTCCAGAAATTGGACAGATGATAGAAAAATTACCTGTAGAGTCTGTTACACCCGGAATACATGAAACAATTCCTTTTTCCGAATTATCCATTTCATAAGTAACGCGAATTGCTCTATTAGCGAGTAATCCGCCAAGTTCATCAGTTAATTGGCCAGTTACTATCATTGGTTTTTCAACAGCAATACCAGTATTTGGATCAATTTCAGAAGTGTAGACTATCTGGTCATCTACTGCCAATGCAGTTCTACCGATTAAACTAAATCCATCTACTTGAAATTGCATAACTTTTCTAAAATGGTCATTATTCGAAATTATTACACATGGGTCCCAAGCGCCGGAAACGGCAAGCATCTGTACTGCTAGAGGTTCGCATCCTTCATGAGGAAGATTTTCTTCAAATCGTAAAATTACATTTACAGGGCCAAAACCATCAGGCAGGAATGAAAATGGATCATCCCGTAGTAATTGAGGATTCAAAACAATTTGATGGTTAATGGAACCAGCGTTTGGACATAATTTTTCTACTATCTGCCTATGAACTCTGTCCTCAAAATCTATTCCTTCAAGAATCACAGAAATTTCTCCACCTAACTCTTCACAACCGGAAAGTGCTTGGCCGAGATCCTTGTCGAAAGCTGTCCTATTATCGTCGGTGACTTGAGCTGTGAATTCCCATATATCTCCACTTGATAATAAATTAGGAGTAGTGCTTTGAAGATTTATAAAAGTTCTAGAGACTACCCAAAGAGATGTTTCTACAGAATAGCCTTCCCTTAGTGAATCACCGAGATATGTATACTCGAGTGTAAAATTGCCCAACTCATGTTCCTCATCTATAGTTAGATTCACTTGGAATACACCGTTTCTATCTGTAATTACTATATCACTGGATCCATCGGCTGACCAAGTATAGTTTATTGGTACTTCACGGACTGGTTGGAACGCATTATCTATCAAACGCGCTTCAATAGTTGCATTCTGACCACGATATAAGCGTGGTGTAGCAGTCAATACAAAGTCTGTTGTTCCAATCAAAGAAATATTTCCAAAACTACCAACTTGTGCTAATACCTGAGACTGATTACCTGTAAAGTAATAATCTGAATTAGTGAAACTAGTTCTAATTCCAAAAGTTCCAGCGGCGAAGTAGGAATAGAAAGTATCGTTGAATTCAAAACGGGCTTCTCCGTCTACCATCTTAGGTTTTGATACTTGTCTAATTTCCAACGAGCCTGCAAATACTTGGTTACGGTCTATGTCAACTCCGAGAGAAAGAGGATCGTTTGCCCATGGGGCAAACGTTCTATTCCAAACTGTTCCTTCGACATACCAATCCTCACCGGTGAACATTTCAGGCACTATTTCACACCTAATCTCGCTAGCTGGGTCCGAGGGGTCAACAGCACCACAGGGTGGTACGTCGAATGAGCCCCCATTTTGTAATTTAGTAGACCAATAATAACCATCATCAACATGTCGATTATTCTCAAGATAATTAACAGATATGAATGGTTGATTATTGTTATCAAGCAATACTCCTCCTGCTATTGTTCCTAGAGTCGAGGCTTGACCATCCCAAAGAATAGGATATGCTTTTCCAATACTAACATCTGAATAATCAAGTCCTGAATCATCTAGAGAGGGAGCATGGAATAATGCTCTCCAAGCTCCAAATGAGGAACCTGTAAACTGAGTTGCATCATAGAAATATACTGGCCTGATGGACGGTGTAACAAGTTGTGCCTCAATATACATTCGTTTCATTGATCTTATAGTGAAACTATCTGTATCTGAGGACTCTAAATATGGCCAAGGCCAATCATATCCTAATGAGGGATTAACCGTTCCGACGAAGTAGTAATCTCCAGTTGGTAAATTTGTTGGAACTTCAAAATATGGAGATTGTATGACATCGTGAGATTTGGAGAAGTTATTCCACAATATTTCCTCCCATCCTCCAGCTAATGCACCTTCACCATTGTCTAATCCACTATTATATTGAACTTGCTCCCATGCTCCATTGATTCCATTAGATTGGTTAAAACGTAGATTTGCCCATCCGTCCTTGCCAGCCCTATATCCATATCCGTATCCATCAAATTCTGTCGGATGGGTAACGTTACCAAATAAACTCTTACTGTCACTTACAGTAAACGAGAAGGGTGCATTGGAAATTCTATTATCAAAAATACCACGATCATAATCTGCGGAATAATGGGTCTTGAGACTAATTTTTAGAGGCATTTCATCAGAACGGAATTGCGTTCCAGCGCTATATCCTGTAGTAGTATTTGCCCTCACTTCAACTGGTATTTGTTCAGTAACCGCACTATCATGTATGAACATCTCTGTAACCTCAGCATACACATAATATGTGGAATTAGATCCCACCGATATATCTTCAGGGAATAAGAATTGGCCTACAACATATTTTCCAGTACTATCAGTTAATACATCTACTGTTTCTAAGGCAGTGGTACCGTTTCTAGTCCAAATAATATGCACTTGAACAGGAATATTAGCCGTAGGTACAAATGTACCATTGTCTGCTAATAGATTGACCTCTCCTGAAAATATAGCAGGATTAAAAGCATCAAGCCACAATACAGTTTGCGTGTTTAGTGTTATTCTACTTGGAATTTTATCATCGGCATCCAAAATACCATTATTATTTGAATCCCAGTCTGAAGATTCATTATTGTAATCTTCTTCTAGATGATCGTGATCAATATCTGACCTATTGTCAGCATCATCGTCCTGGTCAATTGCATCCGGCCCGGTAAAAGGATCCAGGGGATTTGCTATAGCTGAACCATTCCCAAAGTCGTCATGGTCCCAGGGATTTGTGGATTCAACACCAAATCTTGTTGGCCACAATAAAACCTCATCTATATCTTTCATACCATCCTGATCGTCGTCTTCATCGACATCATCACGTAATCCATCATTATCATGGTCGAATGCTAATACAAGGCCGTTTGTTAAGGCTAATTCTACAGAATTATTTATTCCGTCGCCATCCCAATCGTCATCCTGCCAATTTGGGATTCCATCATTATCATGATCCCAGACACTCTGCTCTTCGCCGGTGAAACATTGTTCTGCTAACACTTCTTGTGCTTCATCCAGTATTCCGTTATTATCATCATCAGGATCTTCACCATCGGGAACTCCATCATTATCATTATCTACATCATAATATTCTGGAAATAGTAGTGATTGGCCTAAAACACCCTGATCCCAAACGGCTTGGTACCATCCATCATCATCAGGATCGGTGTCTAATCCATCGTCATCATTGTCTTCACAATTACTACCTATAAAGTAGTATATACCATCATTAGTTTCATCATCATCATCCCAATCATCATCAGTATCTACTTCAAAATAGTCCCAAAGACCGTCATTGTCATCGTCAATGTCCCAGTGATCATAGACTCCATCAAAATCATCATCAAGATCAGTGGTATCATTTGCCATACATTGAGGATTCAAATTACCTATAATTGGAGCAGCACAATCATTGTCTGGATCTACATCGTCATCTAATAAATCCGCTACTTCATCCGGGAAGAGATTTGCATTACTATCGGCCGTCCATTGAAATAATCCATTATTTAGACCAACGTATGCCACATATAGATCTCGGTTATTTCTTATATCATTGTATGATACTGCGGCAGTAGGAGTGGGGTTGCTTCCTGGATCAAACGTAAACCACCAACAATTATTTGAACATTGATTGTTACCTTGTGAGTTACTTCCATCGTACTCACCGTCATCGTGTAATGCATCGGGCCTACTACTATATGGAAGAGTGTAGGTACTACCTTGAGATTGGGTAGCTGAAAGAAGTGGATATCCAAATAACCATGCATAACCAAGACCACATGCTATTGGAGAGTCTGCTTGGCCAACAACAAAGGCTAGTGAAAGTCCACATTCCCCATCATCGAATGTTCCTCCAAATGCTGGATTATTGACATCCAATACGCCATCATTTCCTTCATCTTGATCCCACCAATCAGGAAGACCGTCCCCATCCATATCGACATCAATTCCATTGATGAGTGAGTCCCCATCCATATCAATATCGAAATAATTATTTCCATTCCATGGGCTCCATTTCATCATAATATTCCAGTATATTTCTGGAATAGTTCCCTGCTGGGTGATTGTTAATGAATCGGCTCCTGTTCCTGTTTCATAACCGTTGTAAGGCAATATAAATCCCTGTGTCCCGTCTACAAATGGGCTAAAGTGCCAAAACATATCCCATAGGAGTGTTCCAGTTCCAGTATATATCTGTGAATCTGCGCTTCCATCGATTATGTCTCCATCGGAGTGTGAATATGCATTACCATTGAAATTATCCGTGGCGTCATTATCAACGATTCCACAATTCCCGTCATCAGGATCATAAAAATCTGAAATCCCATCGTTATCATCATCCCAATCTTCATCGTTTGCAATACCATCACCGTCTATATCTGTATCAATAGAATTTGGACCATCATCCCTATACCTAGAACCATTTAATAAATGCAAATCATTATCATCATCCAAGTCGCAATTTTCATCGATATCTAACCAGTCTAAGACACCATCGTTATCATCATCAACATCGACCCAATTATTGAATCCATCACCATCCCAATCGTTATTACCAGTATATGATTTTCTCATAAAGATACAATTATCATCTGATGATTGGGGATTTGGATTGGCTAAAGACGGACAATTCCATGAAAGTATTTCTTCATTTGTTGCATTCATGAATGGATCAACTTCATTGGGTAATCCATCATTATCCAAGTCGTAAGGTAGATCATTTGGATCTGTACCAGGGTTTCCAAGTAAATTATCTGCAGGAAATGCTGCCCCTAAATCTGTATCTTTCCAATCCCAAACTAAATCATAATCTGAATCTATAGCACGATAAATATCATCGTCAGCATCTCTATCATAATCAAGTTCACAATCTATGCCTGGGATTCCTATCGGTTGATCATTTGGATAATCTGGAATGCCATCGCCATTTGTATCCGTCTGGATACATGTATCAGGAATCCCATCATTATCATCATCAACATCATACATGTCCAATAGCCCATCATTATCGTCATCAGTATCGGAAGAATCAGGGAATCCATCGTTGTCGTTATCTGGATCTATAAAATTAGGAAGGCCGTCATTATCTAAATCACCGTCTACAATTTCGGAAAAAGATTGTTCCCTAGGATGCCATATTGAGCTTTCCTTCTTGACGAAATCGAAAGTATCTGATCCATATACTTCTGCATTAATGTTGAATACGTCTGGTAATGCGCGACCTGTGTCACCCCTGGCGGTTACTGTACCACTAAAGCTCTCCAATAATGTAAGAGGGTCTGAATAAGACCATGAGCCCTCATCGGCAAAAGTATGAGTAAAAGATCCACCTGGGGCTATGGTACCGCTATCAAAGGAACCATCGTCCGCCCTTACAGTATGATCTTCATTGTGATTGTTAGTCCAAACTATTGAGTCTCCAGCTTCTAAAGAAATATCTGACGTAGAAAGCCCAAGTGCAGTCATAGATATGTCATATTGTTGAGAAGAAGCCCAAAGTTCTGACACTACCCATAGTTCTGCAGTAGTGGTAATATTAGCTGTTTTTTGACTATCCCAGGGGTGTTCATCCCAAAGATCAATTACGCCGTCATTATCATCATCAATATCAAAATAATCTTGAATTCCGTCTCCATCAAAGTCACATGGCCATGTAAATTGGTCAAGTCGTGCATCATTATCATCATCTTCATCATAAGTACCTTTGCCGCTACCATCAATATCTTCGTCAGGAACACCATCATTGTCATGATCGAATGGATTTTGATCTACCAAATATCCCGTTCCTACTGGATTTCCTGTCCAGGGATGAATGACATCACTTGAAAGATATCTGTCAGAGGATACATTTCGTGGATCAACGCCCTGTTCGTAGTCAATTGGCCCCTCCAAAATCCCGTCGTTATCATCATCCCAATCTAAATCATCTTGAATACCGTCGTTATCATGATCAAATGGATCGGTACCATAACATCCATCAAATCTTTCGATAAGATCATTAAGTCCATCATTATCATCATCTAAGTCATTTAAATCATCAATTCCATCATTATCATGATCATCGGTATTTGTTTCTTCAAGATAAAAATTATATCCAGGATATGCACTCAGAGCTGATACATCTGATATTTTACCGTAGTATGAAGCAGGATCATGATATGATGGATTATTGAAAATTGCATGATCAAATGGATTAAATTCTTCAGATTGAGATTGCTGACCATTCGGCTCATTTGATGGCAATATAGATTGTTGAATTATTGTTTTAATTGGAGTGGTTTCATTTTCAGAAAGATTGGTTTCTGAATCAAAATTCTGAAATGAATACATTTGAGTACTAAAAATCATTATAAGTACTAAAAATAATGCTGGAATAGTCTGTTTTTTATCAGATTTTTTTACTGTTCTTGTTTTCACTACAATCACCCAATACCCCATAGGAGATTTAATCACTTATCAAAAGATGGTTTAATTTCTTCCTTTTGTATCATGTGAGTGCTTTAGTATCAAATGGATTTTTTTATTTAGTAAAGTTAAGGTCAGTAAAATTATAGATTATTCAATTTTCGATGCACATATGTCAACCAGTCGTCAACTATTGAACTCAAAAATCCATAGGGCAAAAGTAACAGAGGCAAACTTGGATTATATTGGTTCTATTACTATCGATGAAGATATTATGAATGCTGCAAATATTGTTGAATGGGAAAAAATACAGGTCCTAAATATAAACAGTGGCTCAAGGCTTGAAACTTATGTAATCAAAGGAATGAGAGGTTCTAAAGAGATTTGTATAAACGGTGCGGCTGCACATTTAGTTAATGTTGGAGATTTGGTTATATTATGCACATATATCACAATCCATAATGATGACTGTCAGCAGCATTTACCTACTGTAATTCATATGAATGAAGAAAATGATATTATTAGCTTACGGAATATATAGTTCCATCCCAAGTAAAGACTAGTATTTCATCAGATAATCCACGACCAAATCCAACAATCATTCCAGAAAATTTACCAATATATTCATTTACCCAAATACCCTCATTATCTTGAATTATCCATATGGAGCCAGAACAAAAATCACCATAAATATAGCCATTATGTAAAATATCAGGGCCCCAATCCATCCATTCACCTCCAATTATTGAACAATTTCCTCCATCATGCAGATACGAAACTATGGGGTCTGTCATTTCTTTTGGAGTAGATGGTTCATCTTCATCAAGATAGCAAGTTCCATTTTCATTCGTATAGCCATTAGAATGAAATCTGTGGAAGGCTTCTCTTTCTGACCATCCTAAATTAGATGTTTCGGTTAATGATACCAGGTTTACTTCTTCCCAACAATTTTGTCCAACATCTGTAACCCATAATCTATCATTTGAATCTAAATCAAATCTCCATGGATTCCTCAATCCGTAGTGTAAAGTATAATCATCTAAATTAGAATTATTTAAAATTGGAATTATTCCATTCTCAGTGTAGGTGAAGTACTGAATAGTACCGAGAGGAGTGTTTGGTTCTTGTCCGTTTGAATCAGGATCATTGCTCCCTCCTCCATCTCCTATGCCCCAGAGATATTCATTGTTACCAATCGATTGGAGATACCCTCCATTGTGATTCCTGTATGGTTGATCTATTACTTTTAGTACTATTATTGATGTTAAATCTAATAATCCTAAGTCATCTATCTTTGCAGATGCTAGAATAAGATCTGCTTCATTATCATCTTCACAGGAACCTGATTCTATATATGATAACAAAATAGTATCAGTAGTGTTGAAGTTTTGATCAAATGCGAAACCCAAGAGTCCTTGCTCGAAATGACAGCGGCTGATAATAGAACTCAAATTTGCTACAGTTTCTGTAGATAGTCCATCCCATGATTTTATCAAGCCATCAAGATCAATAATCCATATTTCATCTTTTGAAGGATGTTTTACCGACATATGTGGAACTGCAAAATCTTCAAGATAGGGAGAACAAGATAGCCCCTTATTATTTTCAAATATACATTCTGAATCTAGTACTTCGGGCCATACAAATACATCATCATCTTCTAACAAAATACATCCTGAGAAACTAAAACAAAGCAAAAAAATACTAAAAATTGCAAATATTTTCACAATTTTGCCTCATTCAAAAAAGGCTTGTATACCAGGCACATTGGAAACGGCTGCCCCATATGTCCCTAAATGAGTTTGTGCATCTGTAATTACCATTCCATCAGTGTTTAATACATCATTAAGAATTTCAGTACCTTCCGCATCATTATTGAGGGCAACCAATGCATTCTGAATTATTACTACAGTTTCAGAATCCATGTAGTCAGGGTTGTAAACTGCAGGGTGACTAGGGGCCTGACCAAAGGCAGGAAGCATTACATATTCATCTTCCTCTAAACACCAATTTGCAGCACTTGAACCTGTACAATATGAGTCGATGACAGAGTCTTTTGCAAGGGCAACATCTCCTGCACCTTCAGAAAGACATCTGAGAGCACCTTTGTAAGAAGAATATTGGGTACCTCCTTCTGGGATACTAGAGTCTTCTGAGAAAAAGTTAGTCACAGTATCTCTCAGAGATTCAATATCATTTGGATCTCCAATAACTTCTGCATATCCATTACCGATTAGATAACCCATTGGTATTAACATGCCCGCACTTTTCAACCAACCAGTATGACATGAGGTCTTGCCCTCCATTAGTGCGAATGGATCTGTAGAATCATCATCGTCAAAATATGCTGCAGCCATATCCGAGTCTGATCTTACCCATGCAGTAGCATTGTAGTAGACTCTTCCATCTGCTTTTTCTTCAGCTGCGAGTACATCTAAGTCGTAAACTTGCCATGAAAGCCAAGCAGCAGCTCCATCTAAGAATGCTAAGTCTGCGTTTCCTTTATCGATAGCTTCTATTGCTGCTCCAGAATTTGAGACTGGGTAAATTTCAACGTCCATTCCTGTCAATACACTCAATTTATCAGCAAGATGTTGGGGATTCTTGTCCCATATCAAATATGTATCTTTCACTTCAAAGGCGACAATTAGGCAATTATCTTCATCATCACAATCGTCATAATTTACATTAAATGTAAGATATAGCACAGATGCAGAAAGAATCAATCCTACAGTTAAAATTGCTTTATTTGCAGTCGACCATTCATTTATTTTCCACTTTTGGCTCTCGGGTTGTTCAACCATGTGCCTACGGAAATAACATTAGGCATTAAAATTTAGGGTGCCCTAAACTTAGAAATAGAATTAAAATCCAAAAAACCATTTGGGTTTTAACAGATATTTTCCAATAGTTAATTTAGAAATCCAAAATAAATCGACCTTATGCCGACCGACCATAATTAATTTGATATTATTTCTTTTAAATTCTTCATGCCAATGGTCCCTATTTTCTGATGGAAATACTACTCCAAAACGATAAGGAGTAATCATAAGTTTACAATCTGGCAAACTAGATACGGTTTCTATTATTTTAATACGACATTTATCAGAAATAATATTTTTGATTTCTATTATTATTTTTTCGGATCTTGGAATTAATTCTATAATTACCTCATCTAAAGTAGGTATATCGATATCATTTTTTATTCCTGCGGCTTTGATATCTATAAATTTCATATGCTTTAATTCCATTCTTGAATTATTTATTTTTATAGTATCATCATGAAATACGAATAAAATATTATCTTTTGACTCATGAATATCAAATTCCCAATATTTAAATCTAGGATTTGAAACTAAATGAATTGAATTCTTGAGGCCTTGAATAGTGTTTTCTAGATTTGTTCCTGATGCACCAAGGCGGTGTCCCAGGTTCCTCATGAGTTATTATGGACCGATTGTATAAATAAAGATTACATTTTTTAATATTTCTATCATTATCAACAATATTTGATAACTTTATGGGATTGGTTTATTAATAAATAACAATAGTATCTTACGATGGAAATAAATACAATGGACGAAGGATTGACTCCGAATAACGAGGAAATAGCGCCCAGTAGTACCTCAATACTAGTAGATAATAGTATAAAAAGCACATCAGGAATGTTAGATTTTACTGCCGGATTTAGTACGATGAAATATGGTTTAGTCTCATTTCTGGCTCAATTTCCGGCTTTGATTTTTCTGTTAGTGGGATTTTATGTGCTTAGCCTTTTTCAAGGGATAAACGGAATCTTAGATATATTATTAATTATAATTGGTTTATTGTTAGCTGTAACTTCAAGCATTCAGATATTATCATATCCAGTCTCAATGGCCTTAGCTGATGGTAATTCAAATATTGACAGAATGGGATACATACAGAGTTGGAGGACTGCGGGCCTTATGACTATTGAAACACTCAGTGTTAGTGGAGGAATAATGGTAGTACTTGGAATTGGAACATTTATGGCCATGGATGGGTCTACAGTAGGAATTGTATTGGCTACTGTATCGGGGATTGCTTTTGTCTTATTTATCTTAGGATTAATCCCTTATGTTGTTAGGAAAATAGCATCTGAAATGAATTGAGTAAACTTAATTAAATAAATATTCATAAGTTTACGAATGTTTCTTTGAGTATTTTTTTACAGCGATTGGCTATAGACGTCCCAACTTCAGAAGTCGACGCGTTTCCTCCAAGGTCATATGTTACTGCTCCGCCTTCCGAAAGGTGATTGGCAATTGCCCTATCTAGAATATCAGCGCAAAGGCTTGCATCAGAATCATCATGTCTGGCGCCCAGATTATCTAACATTAATTGAACAGAAGAAATAGTGGCAATAGGATTAACTATATTCTTGCCAGCATGTAATGGTGAAGATCCATGGACTGGTTCAAACAACATGTGATTATCGCCAATATTAGCACTTGCCGCCATTCCAAGGCCACCTTGAAGAACTGATGCGAGATCTGTTGCAATATCTCCAAACATATTTGGAAGAACGACTACATCAAGATCTTCTGGGCTACGAATGAGCCACATTGTAAATGCGTCGATATATGCTTCATGCGTGTCTAGTTCTGGGTATTCAGAAGATATTTCTCTAAATATTTGTCTAAAAAGCCTACATCCTTTTGTAACGTTGCTTTTATCTACACATGTTACTTTTTGCTTTTCTCCATTTTTTTCTCCCCTTCTATTTGCTAAATCGAATGCAAATTTAATTACCCTATGACTACCATTTCTAGAAATTGGTCTAGCATCCCACGCCACTTGTCCTTCTAATCCTGGGAAGTTTTCGATAATGATGGGGTCATCTTTTTCACTTCCAGCAGCGGCTAATGCAGAGCGACGTAATAATGCATGATAGAGTCCTTCGGTATTTTCTCTTATTAACACCATATTTACTAACTTTGAATCCCAGACTTGCTTAAATTTGCCTTGAATTTTATGCAATACGCCTTCATAGAGTTTGACTGGACGAACATTTGCATACAAATCTAATCCTGATCTTAAACCAAGGATTACTTGACCGCCTGCATTATCTCCATTTGGAAGTGTTGCACCGGGCCAACCTATCGCACCAAGCAATATTGCATCTGAGTTATCTCTACAGTGCTCAAAAGATCCTACAGGCCACTCCAATCCAGTTTCTAGATAATATTCACCGCCGCAGGGAATCTCGGTTATATCAAAAGATAATGGGCTAAAATCTTGAAAAACCTGTAGTATTTTTTGGGCTTCTCTTGTTACCTCTTTTCCTGATCCATCGCCGGGGAGAACTGTTAGACGATACTCGGGCATATACTACGGCAAACATACATCATTCATCAATGCAACTCCTTAAATGACGAAAAAATACAATGCGATAATTGATAGACGGTCATTCAAGATGAGGCTCCATGGGTGGCGGGACGCGCGATGAAAAAGAGCCTCCTCGCATTGATATCAAAGCCTTACCGGATACAGTAGTACGCCTTTGGGAAACTATGTTAAGACTTGATCCGAATTGGGACCTGTCAACTTGGTTAGATGAAAGAGCAGTTGAAGAATTAGAATTAGTTGAGAGCCATTTGGGAAGAGAACGTCTTCGCCTAGAGCAGCGATTACATAGAATCGAGACACTTGTAAAAAGGCTGAAGAGGCAGCGTGAAGTTACTGATGGCATTAGTTTTACTGACCCAAATCAGAAAAATCTATTTGATGTCTATGAGAATGCTGAAACCATTGATAAAAACAAAACTAATGAAGATAATAATGACGAGCCGATGGTTGACTTTGGTTCCCTAGACTTTGATGATGATCCCCTGCTGGCTATAGTCTCTGAACATATTATGGCCTTTATGGAAAATCTATCAATTACTGGTAAAGTAGTTATTCACTTCGATGACTTAGTAAAACAGTTTACTCCAATGGCAATAAAAGAAGAAGAGATTGATGAAGCAATATCGATATTACTTCAAAAAAGGATGATTATAGAAATAGATCAAGACATATTTGGACTTGAAAATTGATTCATAATTAAATACAATCCTTCAAAAAGATATTCGCATTCCAAAATCTGTTTAATATGGTTAACGAGGCTGCTGGATGGTTCGCAAGACTTGACTTTGAATGTGATTTGAGAGAGATACAAATAGATACTTGGATTAATGCATGGGAACAATCTGTCATTGATAATATTCCAATAGCGTCCGCAATTCCATCAAATTGGCCAACCCTTCCTGCAGGACTATTATCAGATCCTGGAATTGTTCTCGACCAATTAGTTTCAAGATATGAGGCTGAAAAAGATGGACGGTCAGTAAAAGGAGTTTCTACTATGCCTGTAAAATTCGTTGATATGATTTTAGCTGATGAATTTAAAAATACTAATAATTTAAAGAAAAAAGAGCCTCTAGCAACCATTACATTGGCTGCTCTACCCCCTGGATTTAGGGCATATGCAGAACAAATGAATGACGAAGTTCGAAAGGAGTCCGACCACTCTTCAGATACATATGAAAATCAAGAGAATTCAACAAAAACTGGTATCCCAATACCTCTAGCGGACCCAGCAGTTGGCTCAGGAATTATCCCCGAGAGAATATTAAGGATACATGCCGAAAGATGTGAAGATTTGAAGCCTAACATGAAAAAAGAAGATACGATTAGGCTACTGGAAGGTTTTCAAATGCTTGACTCTTCAGAATTGTCAGTCAGAATCGCAAGAAGAAGAATTTTGATAGTTTTAATTAAACTTGGTTTGGTTAGCTCTAAAGAAGAAGAAATTGAGGATAAAGCGAGCAGGTCAGAGGCAGAAATGATTTTAGAAAATAATATTGTTTGCGATGATTTGTTACGCGGAGAATGGCCATGGCATGAGAGACCAACTTTGTTAATCTCAAAACCCCCATGGCTTAGGATAAAGGATAAGTTTCGTAATTCAGATAATGGAAGTGAATTGCGTAAGGAAATGTCAAATGAACTAAAAAATGTTTGTGAAAGTAATGGAAATCTAAGGTTTTCAGCTCTAAGAGGAAATGTTAACTTGTACAGATTGTATGTTGAAAGGGCGCTACAGATAACTAAGAAAGGCGGTAAAGTAACAATGATTGTGCCAGATTCATTACTAAGAGAAAAGAGTAGTATTCCACTAAGAAAAATATTAGTCTCCAATAATCGATGGGAGACTGCTTGGTCTTTCTCAGATAGTCAAAAGATAATACCGGGCATTTCTCAAGGAGTATTGGTCATCGGAGTATTGGTTGGAGGTAGGACTGAAGTTTTGACTAGTTTTGGCCCACTTGAGCTAAGCGATGTATCAACTAAAAATGGACTAAGTTCTAGAGCTCCTTTCTTAGAGCTGGAAAGAGGTCCATGGTCTACATGGACTGATGCTTCCTGGGCTGTTCCCAAAATGCCAAGGGAAGCCTTCGAAAGGAATAAAGCATTGAAAGCCATAAATGAATTAGCAGATAAACCAAGATTAACGGAGGAAGATTGTTGGTTAAATCAAAGTGGTGAAACCATTAGAGTTAGGGTTGGAGAAATAGACCAAAGTAATACTTCGAATATTAGAGATTGGCATTCGGATGATGAAGGAATTCCATTAATTAGAAGTAATCATTTCAAACTAGATGAAGATAGGGTAATTCTAGATCATCCAGCATTGAAGTCAGGTATGGATTCCGAATCAACCCAAAGAAGTTTTGCATTATGGAGTGGTAAAATTATCAGAAATGAAAATCAAAGAATTGCTTGTCAGGCTGTAATTAATTCAAATCTCAAGAGAAGGTTGCTTTGGAGTGTAATTCCCAAAAATTGTGCACTGGGGAACTCTGTAAATTACTTACAAATTCCTAAAGAAACTTGTGAGTTAATGATAGAAGAATTTGGTACATTGGACAAGGCGCTGAATACAATAGTTGAGCATTTAAATTCCGATGCACTAAATATTTGGTCTAAGGTTTGGGCTGCAAATAATAATGTAAATAATTATGAAATAGCAGGATTACCGTTTCCTACTCCAAAAGTTGTTTCATCTTTATCGTTTAAGGGGAACAAAAGAGATATTTAATTTCCTGAGAACTGATTTTAAGTTCCGGTCTATGACGTTTATTTCAACATTAGAGTGAAACTGATTAATACCTTTGCCGTATGTGCGCATAGCGTTAGCGTTCACACTAACGCGGCGATAGAGGTGATAATATAGGAATAAATCCAAAAATTGGAATTACAGGTTTACCTAGATCGGGTAAGTCCGCTGTTCTGGAAAAGGTAATCAATATGATTATTGAAGAAAGGAAGAATGGTAATTCAAGCTCTAGAAGTGGTTTTTCAGCAGAGAATATGATAGGCGGAATAAAAACTGAACCGATAATTGAAAATGGAGAAAGAGTAGGCTATGCGTGTGTAAATATTCAAACTGGAGAAAAGGGAGTAATGGCCCATAGGAATATAGACTCAAGATTAAGGATACTTGGGTTTGGAATAGATCCAACAGAACTTGATCGTGTGGCCGTTCCTGCTATCCTTGATAGTATTGGTAATTGTGAAATTTTAGTAATCGATGAAGTAGGAAAATTTTCGGTTGAGAGCGAAGGTTTTGTCGCAGCAGTGAGAACTGCGTTGGGATATGATATGCCAACATTACTAACATTGCACAAGAAAAGTAGACATCCATTATTGCAAGATATTAGAAGGCGCGATGATGGGCGAATCTTAGAAGTTACACCTGTTAATCGAGCATTACTTCCGTATAAAATTCATAAATTGATTAAAGAAATATACTGAGACAGGTCAAGTTGATTGACGAGGTACGCCTCAGACATACCATGGATTCTCCTGCGAAGCGTTTGGAAAGAATAATTATAGGCATCATTATTCCACTATTATTCTTAGTTTCGGTAACATTTATACAAGATGATTTAGTAATAAAAGAATGTTCAGACGGATTTTGTAATAACTATATTATAACTATGATTTTAATCTTAATTATTATTATTAATTTTTCATTATTATTTATTTTGAGATACACAAGAGTCTTAGATAAATGGTTTAGTAAAGAATTAGAGTATGAGATGCGTGAGCGATTAGACAAAGAATATCTTGAAGCAGATGTGGCTAATTTAGGATCTTCATGGGCAAAAATGGAGATCAATCATCTTGAAAGTAAACATGTGGAAGAAGAGTAACAAGGGAAAACTTGACGCCCTCTATCCCCACCTCGTTAAAGAGAGTGGATGCGATGAGTGATGTACCAAGTGAATTGAAATATACTGCTGAACATGAATGGATAAGGATTGAAGGGAATGAAATTGTAGTAGGCATAACTGATTTCGCACAAAATGCACTTACAGACGTAGTCTGGGTAGAATTACCAGAAATAGATCTGAATGTTGATGCTATGGAGTCTTATGCTAGTGTGGAATCTGTAAAGTCTGTTAGCGAAATATATGCGCCCATATCAGGAACTGTGACAGCCGTAAATGAGTTACTTGAAGATGCTCCCGAAACAATAAATTTAGACCCATATGGAGACGGTTGGATTTGTAAAATGACAATTGACGACATGACTCAACTCGAAGTTCTCCTTGATTCTGATAAATATGAAGAATTAATTGGAGAATGATTTATGGATTTGAATGCCATATATCTCTATGTTGATGGCTCTTGTGAAGAAAATAGAAATGTTACAAGTGAAACTCCTGCTGGATGGGGCTTTTGTATCATAGAAGGAGATAGTGGTTTAGGAAAGGGACATGGTGAATTAGTCTATGAGGAAAGTGATAAAGTTGAAACTGATAAATATTCTAAATATTTTCTTGGAGCAGCAGTTGGCTCAAATAATACAGCAGAATTGAGTGCTATAGCATACGCCCTAAGGTGGTTACTGATGGAAGGAACCAATAGGCCTGCTGTAATTAGAGGAGATTCACAATATGCAATGAATATTACCATGGGGAAGTGGAAAGCCAAGGCTAATAGAGATTTAGCTAAAAGAGTGCAACAATTATGGTTAGAGGTAAGAAAAATAAGAGTGGTTGAATGTGAACATGTCAAAGCACACAGGGGTCATAGATGGAATGAAAGAGCGGATCACTTGGCATTTAGAGCGATGAAGGAGGAAAATGCTTTGCCATTACAATTTTGGAAACCAGGCAAAAGGTAGTTTAATTGTCGTTTAATGGCCCAATACTCAGTAATACATATGTTGAGTTTAATATCATTAATGCTCCGATTAATGCCAATATTAGTCCTGATGGATCTGGGAGTTGATTCGTAAAATTGCCAATGAGCCATGATAATAATATTATTAAAAACCCGTATATTAATACTTTTTTAGAAGATTCTAAAGGATTTTTCCATCTATCCATCCAAGGTATTAATCCATTACTCCTAAAAGTAAATCTATACCATGAAATGTAAATAAATGATATTCCTGTCAACCCTATTATCCCAAGAGTGAAAGATTTTGAATCCCACGGGCCCGCAACGGATATCTTGAAAAAAATGGTATTAAATAAAAAGATTAATCCTAGAATGCCGAAAGTTTTCCATTCAGGCTCGTTTGGTTCGCTCATGCCCTTACCAGTAGTAATTATCATTTTAAAGCGCCGATATAAGATGGATTAATTGTCTTAGTTACATACGGGTTTCTATGGAGTATGTTTTGAAGTGGTCAAAAAAAATTGATCGAGATCATTTAGATTTGAGATATAGAGTTTTAAGAATAGGGATGCCAAAAGGAACTGAACATTATCCCATAGTTGATAATCATGATGCAACTAGATTTTTATGCGCATATATCGATAATAAAATAATAGGATGTGCCACATTACAATTAGATTCTAGAGAGGGTTGTAAATACAGAATTAGGGGGATGGCAGTTGATTCTGAATATAGGAATATAGGAATTGGATCTGCAATTGTAAAAAATTTACAAAATGAAGTTAGAAAGGAAAATACAGGAATATGGTGTAATGCGAGAATTAAAGCCGTACCGATGTATTCAAGGTGTAATTTTAAAATTATATCCGATATTTTCGAAATTGAAGGGATTGGCCCTCACCATGATATGGAATGGAAACCATAATTGAATATTTAATTTTATTATGGAGCACGGACCGGGATTTGCACCCGGGTCCAGGGATCTGCAATCCCTTGCATAGCTACTCTGCCATCCGTGCTTGGACCGAGCGTGTAGCCTATTCTCTTTGAATATTGTTCGTGTATAATTTAAATCTGAATACAATTATTATTGCATACTATCATGTACGTTCAACACTCGGATTGCTATGTGCCAAGAGTATCCGAGAGATATGAAGGGCTTGGAGTTGGGTTTGCACCTTACCTTCAACCCCCTGGAAATGATGTAGTTAGATGGACGGTTGGCGAGCCGGGATTTGATACTCCTGATGAAATTATAGAGGTAGCAATTAATGGATTAAAGCAGGGTAAAACAAAGTATACTAGAGGGGCGGGCTCATTAGATTTATGCAAAGAAGTTGCGAATTATCTCAATGATAAGCATGGATTAAATTATCCTGCAGAGGATATAATTATTACACCTGGTGCGAAACAGGGGCTACTTTATTCATTTCTAATCACCACAATGCCTGGAGATGAAGCGATTCTTCTAGCACCTTCTTGGGCATCATATGAGCCAATGTTAAAATTTATTGGGGCTGTTCCGATACATGTACCCGTGAGAAAGGATAATTTTCATCCAGATATGAATGCAATTAGAAATGCTATAACCGATAAAACCAAGATGATATTATTAAATTCACCATGTAACCCGACAGGTGCAGTATTTACTCCAACAGAGATCAAAGAAATAGTTGATATTGCAGAAGAATATGATTTATGGATTGTTTCGGACGAAATATATGCTAGACTAGTTTGGGTTGATTATCCACATGTTTCTCCGGCTTCATTACCAGGAGGTAAAGAACGTACAATTGTTGTCAACGGTTGGTCTAAATCGTGGGCTATGACGGGGATGCGTCTTGGGTTTCTAGCAGGTCCTACCGATGCTATGAAAGCTGCAGCAAAGAGTCAAGCAAATTCAGCCTCACATGTTCCAACTTTTTTGATGGATGCAGCAAAAAAGGCGTTAAAATGTGATCATAAAGTTGAAGAATTTAATAATGAATATCTGAAAAGAAGAAAAATCATGGTTGAAGGTCTTTCAAGGTTACCTGGTTTAAGGATTTTAGAACCTGAAGGTGCTTTCTATGTCTTCGCTGATGTTACGGGGACTGGAATGACTGATATTGAATTTGCAGATGGTGCACTCGAAGCAGGAGTTCAACTTATTCCAGCATCATTAATAACAGGAGGAGAGGGCTTCGTCAGAATCTCATATGCATCAGATGAAGAAGTAATTAGAGAAGGATTAGTCAGACTTAATAAATGGCTAATTAAGTAGAAAAAAATTATTGATAAATTAAAAATATATCTAAAATTATATTTATGATAAATTCTTGGTGTAAAGAGATGGTTACCATTGAGAGTAGAGGGGTCCATATTTTTATGGATTACATAAACTATAACTCACCGGTAATTAATGATGGAAAATGGATGCTTAAGGCACTTAGGAGTTGTGTAAAAAAGGCTGGTGTTAAAGAAGTTCATTCTCATGTTGTCGAATTTGATGGAAAGGAAAGCCCCCCGGGTTTTGCAGCTGTAGTGTTAGTAGATGAAAGCCACGTTACTGCTCATTGTTATTCTGAAATTGGTCTTCTGGCAATAGATGTATTTACTTGTGGGAAAAATGATCCTAAAATAATTGTAGATGAGTTAAAACTAATACTTTCTAAGTCGGTAGAAGGAATAAGTCTAGTTAGAGAAGAGGCTGTTGATAGATTCTTACAATAAGGTGTTTAAATGTCAGTAAGAGAATTTATTGAGAATAATTTTAGACATTTCAATGCAGGTGCTTTGGCAGAGTGTGCTACCTCGCTTAGGGAGTTTATTGATAATAAAGGAAGATTGATGATTACCTTGGCGGGTGCTATGTCTACTGCCGAAATAGGTCGTACTCTGGCACCAGCTATTAGGGCACAAAAAGTTCATGCAATATGTTGTACAGGTGCTAATCTTGAAGAAGATCTATTCAATTTAATTGCCCATTCAAACTATGAAAAAATCTCAAATTGGAGAGAAATGACGGCTGAAGGCGATGCGGCCCTCAGGGATAGAGGAATGAATCGGGTCACTGACGTAGCAATACCAGAAGAAGAGGCTGTACGTAAGATTGAGAGTTTAATTCTGCCTTTATGGAAGAATGCCGAAGCAGCGGGAGACAGAAGATTTCCACATGAATATATCTATGATATACTTTTACATGAAAATATAAAGTATGATACGAATCCGGAAAATTCTTGGCTTTTGGCTGCTGCTGATGCTAATTTACCATTATTTGTTCCAGGCTGGGAAGATTCTACGCTTGGTAATATTCTTGCTGCAAGAGTTTTAGATTGTAATTTAAAAAGTCCTGATATAATAAAAGGTGGACTATATGCTATGCAATCCCTCGCAGATTGGTATAGGGAAGATGATTCACCAACAGGAATTCTACAAGTTGGAGGAGGAATTGCTGGAGATTTTGCAATCTGTGTGGTTCCAATGTTGGAACAAGATGTTGGAATTAAAATAAATAGATGGAAATGGTATGCTCAAATTAGTGAGTCTAAGTCATCATATGGAGGTTACTCGGGTGCACCACCTATCGAAAAAATAAGTTGGGGAAAATTAGATGTTGATACTCCTAGGTATATGATTGAATCTGATGCTACAATAGTTTTACCATTATTACTGAAATCATTAGAATAATTTAGTAAATTTATTACAATTTTCATAAATTCTGAGTAGTTGATTATATTTTGACGTACGATCACTTCTGGCTGGAGCTCCAGTTTTTATCTGGCCTGCATTGGTGCCAACTGCAATGTCTGAAATTATTACATCACTCGTTTCTCCTGACCTATGACTTATTATTGTGGCGAAACCTGCATCTTTAGCCATTTTTATTACATTCATAGTTTCTGTAAATGTTCCTATTTGATTTAATTTTATTAAAATGGCATTTGATGCAGATAATTCAATTCCTTTTTTGAATCTATCTGGATTTGTAACATACAAATCATCTCCAACTATTTGTAATCGATGGCCTTCTTTTTTTGTAAATTCTATCCAAGAATCCCAATCATCTTCTCCAAACGGATCTTCTATTGATACGATAGGGTATTTATCAATCCAACTTGAATAAATATCTATCAATGCTGATCCAGTAACATATTCTCCATCAATATGATATTTACCTTCATCGTAAAACTCTTGAGCAGCAACATCAAGTGCTATAGAGACTTCTTTTCCTGGAATATATCCTGCTTCCTCTATTGCTTCTAAAACAAAAATTAGTCCATCTTCATTACAGGGTAAATCAGGCGCAAATCCTCCTTCGTCACCTACACCCCCCAATAATTTATTATCTTCTAAAATTTTCTTTAATTTATGATATATTTCTACACCAGCTCTCAACGCATCCTTGAAATCCTCAAAACCATGAGGTACAATCATGAATTCTTGAATATCTACATTTGAACTTGCATGTGCGCCGCCATTTAGGATATTCATTAAAGGCACTGGTAAAGCACAACTTTCTTCTGATATTGCAATGTGTGACCATAATGGGTAGCCGACTCCTGCGGATGCTCGCAAACATGCCATAGAAACTCCAAGAATTGCATTCGCTCCTAATTTAGATTTATTCGGTGTGCCATCAATATTTATCATGATAGCGTCGATTTTTTCTTGGTCAGAAACGTCTATTCCGAGCAATGCATCTTTAATAGGTCCGTTAATATTATTTATTGCTGTATCTACACCTTTTCTATTCCAAATATTTGAGTTATCGCGTAATTCTACCGCCTCATAACTTCCTGTAGAAGCACCAGAAGGAACAGTCGCTCTAGAAGGAATTTCTATACTTGCAAAGCAATCAACTTCAATTGTAGGATTTCCTCGCGAATCAAGAATCATTCTTCCATACAAATTACTTATGGGTAATCCCATATCCTATGGGAAACGGATTATCTTTGTCAATGTAACGGGTTATGAATTAAAAATCAAATCAGCTTATTTTTCTGAAACCTTCGATTTGATTGTATATAGTTTGTTTTTAAGGATTGACTAAATGTATCTCATAGTATTAGTATCCCTCTGCTAGAACTAAATTATGAATGATGTAAAGCGGAAATATTTATATTATTATATGTAATTAATGTTATAAAAGTACAAATAAGAATCGTATTTCGGAATAGATATGTTAAATATTGATTCCTTGGATAGAGGAATATTATCAGTGCTTAGAGACAATGGGAGAGCGCCTTATGTTGACATTGCAAAAGCAGTCGGAGTTACTGAGAGAACCGTGAGAACTAGAATGCGGAAATTAGAGGAAGAAGGCGTCATACGAGGATATACGGTCAGAGAGGCGGGAGTTGGACTTACAGCTCTTATAAGGATGAAAATTGGTGCTGGTACAGAAATTGGTACGCTGGCAGGAGAATTTGCAGGCTGGAATGGGGTTGAATCTGTATATGAAATAAGTGGAGATGCAGATCTGATAGCAATTGTGCACGTTGATGATACGGCTGGATTGAGAAATATGCTAGATAAAATGTGGTTAGCGGCTCCAGGGGAAATAAGTTCAACTCAAACTGAATTAGTGCTTGAGCAATATTAGACAATTATAATTTCCATTTTATGGAACAGCCTATGCTTTCAGTTCTAGATTTCGAGATAATATCTCCTGAAATCATAGAATCCATAGCATCAGAAAGCTCAGAAGTTGTAGAATGGGACGGATCTCGTGGTGAGTCGTCGAGTCTCCCTCTGTATACTACACGACTGTCTTTATCTAATAAATAAAATTCTGGAGTACGGAGGGCACCATATTTCTTGGCAATATCCTGCGTATCATCAACTAAGTATGCATAAGACATTCCTGAATTCGCCCTTTTTTTCATATTTTCCCATGAGTCGGTTGTATAATTTATAGGATCATTAGAATTAATACCAACAAAACCAATGTTACAATCATTTGCCTTTTTGGATATTACTTCTATTCTAGATTCTGAGCCTACTACATAAGGACAATGATTACAAGTAAAAAGTATAATTGCACCATTTTCGGACATAATGTCCGATAATGAAACTACTTCTCCAGATTTAGATATATTTGCATTTCTTAATGAAAAATTTGGTGCTAAATCTCCTGGCTCTATTCCTGTTGACTCTATCATATCTATGCCAATACGATTAGAGGATTAATGCTTTGTAATATAATTTGAAATTTTTACACTTGCTCTTTCTCTGGATTCTTCCAATCTCCTTCTAGCTAGTCTGTGATCTGGATCGATATTCAAAACTGCCCTCCATGCCGAAGCGGCCTTTTCGGGATAATCGCCTTCATGCAAAATAGCAGCAATTCTTAGGTTTGCATCTAAATGCCTTGGGTTGCATCTTGATGCACTTTCAAAGTCTGAAAAGGCCTCATCCAATCTACCAAAGTCAAGATAAAGAAGTCCTCTTTGATACCAAGCATCCGATAGTTGTGGATCAATATTTATTGCTTTATTGAGTGGTTTTTCTGCTTGTTCTGATCTACCCATTGCATTCATACATGTTCCCAAATGAACTAATGCCATCGTATGCTCTGAATCATTGCTCAATAATATTCTCAATTCTGATTCTGCTTCAGGCCAGTCTCCAAGATTCATTAGAACTTCAGATCTTCTTAACTTTGCCAAATCGAGATTTGGTCTATTTTTAACCAATAAGTTAGCATCATCGAGCGCTAAGCTCAATTCTTCCCTTAATAATGCCGCAGAGCATCTATTGAGGCGTGCCCTGACATGATTATTATCCAAACCTAGAGTTTTGGTGAAGAGATCTTGTGCTTCTGCAATATGTCCTTTTTTGGCTGCTATAAGACCCTTAATGAATAATACAGCAGAATTATTTTTTAATTTTGTTGAGGCTTCTGAAATCATAATATTGGCTTGATCTATATTACCTAAATCTAAAGCTAATTGAGCTTCTTCTAGTGAGATAGAGGGGTGGTCTGGGATTAATCTTCTCGCTCTAACTAATGCTATTTCGGCCTCGTTGAATGATGCTTGATATCTCAAGGCTCTTGATCTTCCTAACCATGCTAAACCTGATTCACGATTATATTCTATTGCTGAGTCGAAAGATGCAATAGAATCTAATAATTTTAATTGGTCATACTTACCATTACTATCTCTATATTCATCTACCTCTGACAAGTGTAATCTACCTCTCATAACATGTAATGCCTCATGGTTCCATGATTCAATAGGTGCATCATCTAATATTTTTTTAGCCCATTCTAACGCTCCAGTTCGAAAGAGGAATAAGCATAATTTTGATCTAACTTCTGGATTCTCTGGGTATTTTACAAGATATTCTTCTAAGACTTCTATTGCAGGTTGAGTTTTGCCATTTTTTTCCAATATTTCAGCTTCTATAATAGTGCCAAATTCTCCTAGACCTTTTGCCTTTTTGATACTAGAAAGTGCCTCTTTTATTTTATGAGGATTTGTTGCCAATAATTTTGAATGTAAGAGCCACGCTTTACCATTTTTAGAATCTATTGATATGGCCTTCTCAATACATTCTAATGCAGTACTAATTTCACCCAGCAACATTAATTTTGTTCCTTTTTTGATAAAATCATTTGCATCTTTAGATTTGTTAAGACTTGTTAGGCTATTTTTATTTGCTCTTTCGACTATATCGGACATTCTACTATTATTACTTGATGTGTCTATCCCTAACCCTTCAAGACGTTTATTATTCCTCTTAACTCTTACAGAATCTGAATCTATCAAAAGTACAATCTGTTCCTCTAATGCCTGAATATCATCTGGATTAATTGTTAATAGCCTTTCTAAGCTAATATCAAGAGATTCTAAATCTCCTTTTTGTCTTTGTATATCTGCCAATGCCCTCAATGCTTTTTTATCTTCAGGACTAAGTTCATGAGCCATTTTGTAACAATCTGAGGCTCTATCTGAGTTACCTATAGCGTGGAAAAGTTCACCAATTCTCCGATGTTCATTACCATTTAATTCGATATCTTCCGCTCTCATATTTGACTCTGTTAAAATGGATTCAAGTCTTTTAGTAAGTGGCAAAAGACCTGGAATTATTTCTATTTTTCCATCTATATCTGTACCTGAATAATGATTTAATATTGAATGAGTAGCGTGAGTTGCAATAGCACAAGATTCGCTAGAACTGATATTAAAAGTCTGATTAAGTAATAGTTTTTCAGCATTTTCTAAGGATTTGTGTACATCTAACAATTCATGAACTTCTGGCCTATCGGATAAAATGGTATTAACTCCCCTTGATAATAAATCTAGAGAGAGAGCTTTGTCGTTCAAATTTCCCTGTAATGATCCTAATCTAGTATGAAATTTTCTACTTTTATTTAACATACTCTTATGCTTCGCCCATAATGCTACTAGTGCAATAATGAGTACTGCATAAACTGTTATCACAGCCATAGTAGAAGATTGCATTACGCCTAGCGGACATGGAAGACTTTTGATGGCTTCTATTGGTTTGGTATGTTATATAGCGATTATTACGGTAAATTGTGATAGTCATCACAACAATATTATCACAAGTATTTCTCAATATTTTCAAAAATCATCAGGAGAAAAGGCTTGAACATCTTGTTTCCTTGATATTTTTCCTCTTGAGTTTCCTAATACATTCTCAATTCCTGCACCGGATGCATAATCAAATATCTTATCATTTATTTTTCCAGCAAATACAAGACCTTGAGCACCCTTTGTTTCCTCTAATGATTCCTTAAGACTACTTGCTCCAATTGGTTCGCTAGTGGAGCCATCTTCTAAAATTATTATTGCATTATTTCGGGGTAGACCTTCTAAAAGTTCTGCCCACTCTTTTACATGCTTAGGAGCTTCAAGTAGTTCACTGCCGGTTCCTACTGAATCATCATCATCTTTTTGAATTTCTATTTGAATTCTGGCAACAGCCTTCGAAGCAATCTCTTTTTGATTCAGACATTTTGTTATAACCTTCCCTTCGAGGTGTTCAACTTCTCTACTTTGCGGAGCGATTGAAACGTGAGTTAGCGATTTGCCCAATTTTCCACTCAACTCCATAAGTAGTAATTTTCCACCCCTATCTCCATCCAAGAATGCAGTAACAATTTTTTTCTTACTTGCTAGAGTTAGTAATTCAGGATTTACTCCTGATCCCATGGTGGCGATTGCATTCTTAATTCCATATTTTAATAAGTTTCTAACATCATTCCTACCTTCAACAATTATTATTGCTTCACTATTTTTAACATTTGGGCCTGCAGTCATTCCTGAAATTTCAATTTCAGTATCTAATGTTAAGACTGATCTTACTTCTTCTAGAATGTTCTTTGATTCATCTGTACCAGAATTAACTAAACTAACAAGTAATTCTTTAGCACGGTCGATTACATGATCTCTTTTTGCAGACCTTATATTTTCGATTTGCTTTACCTTTATCGACGATTTGCAAGGACCTATTCGCTCAATGGTTTCTAATGCTGCCCCTATGACAGCAGTACTTACCTGATCGAGTGATGATGTAACTAGTATTTCTCCCTGTATTTTTCCTTTATTTTGATGTAATACAACATCTACATGGCCTATACGACCAGTTCTTTGTAGTTTTCTCAACTGCAATTGATCGCCAAGTAGCCCTTCGGTTTGACCGAATATTGCTCCTATGACGTCTTTTCTTGCAACCGTTCCATCTGTACGGATAGATGCGTGTATGACATATTTTCCTTCGTTTGACATTATTTTATTCTCCTTTTTTGTGTAAAACACACCCTATGGACTCGCTTCCTGTTTTGCCTAAATGGCAGCTGGGTGAATGGACGCATAGCATCCTCGAGTGTGGCTTAAAAGCAATCCTTCCGAGACGTATGTACTTGATGAATGCTCCTGTTAGTGAAAAATAGTAAATAGATGAAATATAGTAAATTCGCCCTAGTGATTAAATTGCCTATCATACTACGAGTAGCATGGAGGAGACAATCTATGATAGAAGAGCGATTTTCAGAGGGGCCGCATCTATAGCTTTGCGGGATGGGCAATTGAGTAATGGTGAAAAAAGATTACTTATGAAGCTAGCATATTCACTAAAATTGAATGATGAAGAGCCAAAAATGATATATGATTCTATCGTAAAAAATGTACCTATTGAACCAGGAAAAATGTTGAGTCAAGAGGAGCAACGCCGGGTCTATGGACAGGTACTGGAGGCTATGCTTATCCATACTGACAGATCTGATGATGAATTAATACAAATCGCATATTTGAGAAAGATTTTTGATATTGATGATTCTGAGCATAGAGCGATTACAAGGAGTATGGATCGACAATTGGAGGAAGTCATTCATAGAACATTAAAAGATGAGGTCAGAATGAGATTATATGATTCAATAGATCGTATGGGAGATATTTTAGATACAATTCTAATTAGGAAAGATGATCGTAAATGAAAGAGTATGGCCTCTTAGATGAATATTTAGCAACTCAAGAAGAAGGAATTCATTTATCTCCCAAACGCCTATTGGTAGTAATTCGGGAAGCATATCCTATCGGGATACCTGCCTTGATCATGAAGTCCAGTACCGATAGATTAGGGAATTCGGCTGGCTATTCATTTCATTTAGGCACCCCTGATGGAATGCTCAGAAGGCTTGCTTCTTGGTTAATAACAAAAAATAATACAAATCATTCTTTACTATTAAAATTAAATAAAAAGTTATGGAAACGTCATGGAAGAGAGGATATAGCTCTTTCTGCAATAATATTGGCAAATATTGATCATGCAACTTTGGGCACTAATCCATGGGAAATCCTTAGGAAATCATTAAGAAAAAGGGAACCCATGGACGGTTTATTGTTAACAATAGAAGAGTTGATACGATCTGGACGGAATATACCGAGTGAAAAATTACGAAAAGATTGGTGTAAAAAGAGATTAGTAGATGGGCATTTAGCCATACTTACAACTTATGTAGGTATAACGAAGAGTATTTTTCCCAGTAAAGAATTGGTTTTGATTTTAGAGAATATAAAAATTCCAAATAGTGATTCTGTAATTACAAGAATTATGAGTAAAATTATCGATAATAAACCGTAGTACTGATGGAGGTGAATACCTTCGCAGAGGTGTGAGTGAGCGGCTATTACCTTCAGATGATCCCATAGCTGAGAAAGTTCTTGAATGGACTATAAAGCAAAATTCGACTGATATAGGACAATTGATGCGATGGTTAAGAGAGTCGAGTGGTAGGAAAGAACAACAAATTCTATTGAAGAGAGCATTGGAATTAATGGATGAGACACAATATGCATTACAAAGACTAGACGATTTAAGGTGATTGAGTGGTATCTTTGCTACTTGCAGGAGGGAAATCATCTAGAATGGGAAAAGATAAAGCATTGATTGAAATAGATGGTGAGGCATGTATTTCCAGAGTTGTTAACGCTTTGAATAATGCAGAAATGGGTCCCATAATAATTTCAATATCCAATGTTGATTTAATTAAGCCATATAAAAAATTACTAGCTCCTAATATTGATATTATATGGTCCGTAGATGAAAATAAGTTCGCTGGACCAATAGAATCTATTATGCAAAATATCTTAAAATTTTGTAAAAAAGGAGATTTTCTTCAATTAGCGACTGTCGATACTCCTTGGGTTACTGAAGATTTTTTTAAGAGAATGAGAAATTCTATCCAGGATAATGATGATTTAGTGATGCCTGCTGATGGGAAAAATTTACATCCTTTATTGTCTTATGTTAAATCAAATATTATACTAAGAAAACTAATATTAGGTAGTATGGAACCTTTACGTATACAATTTTCTGACTTATCGCATTCTTTATTTATTGAGAAAGAGTATATCTTAAAAAATATTAATTATCCTCAAGATTTAGAATGATATTTTCCAATTGAAATATCATCAATTACTTGTGGATATAATCGGTGTTCAATTTTTTTAATTTTTTCTTGGAGAGTTTTTATGGTATCTTCCTTTTGGACTGTTACTTTTTTTTGTGCTAGTATGTGTCCAGTATCTACTCCGTTATCGACTAAATGTACAGTACAGCCACTTTCTTTTACTCCAGATTTAATCACGTCTCTGTGGGCATTAGAGCCTGGAAATCTTGGTAATAATGAAGGATGAATATTTATTATTCGACCTTTCCACTTATCGACAAATGATGAAGTTAATATTCTCATATATCCATTTAAAACTACTAACTCAATATTAAATTTAATTAGTTCCTTATTTATTAAATCTTCATGGATTAAGCGTTGAGTTTCTAAATTTGAAATATTTGATAGGGTAATAATTTTAGAGGCAATATTATATTTTTCCGCATAAATAAGTCCAAATGCATCACTATTATCTGTTAAAATTAAATTTGTTTTATGCGTCTTGGATTTTTCTTGATGTTTGAGTAATGACCTAAGGCCAGAACCACTACCGGAGATAAGAACTGCAACTTTTAGTGGGTCGTTCTCAGAAGCTATCCTAGGTAGTAGGTAATCTTCCTCCATGTTAGTCACAGGGAACATTATGGTTTTATGTTTCGTAATATAATATTATATATTTATTCAGAATCTACATGCTGAATCTTAAACAATACATCTCTTGGGGTATTATGGTGGACTAGTGGAAACTCAGGATGTAATTGAGCAAATTATTAGTAAATACTCGGTTGCTAGTAGTCCGTTTAAGAGCAAAATTTATACATTTATAGGTAGTATTTTCGTATTATTTGCAATTATAGGAATTTTTATTCCGGGTTGGCCAACCATTTCATGGGCAGTACCTGCAGCTTTTTTATTTTCTATTTCAAATGAAAGATTATTTCGCTGGTCATTAACTAATATTTATTTTGGATCAGCAGTTTTAAAATATTATTCAACTGGAAAAACTATCCCAAAACATGTAAAGTATGTCATAATATGTTTTATCACTATGATGACTACATTATCAACATATTTTGTATGGTATGTTTCAACCAAAGGTGATGGATATCTTTCTGAGCCATCATCTTGGAATGGAGCAGATCCCGGTTATGGTTCGATAACTATAATATTAGTAGGGATATTGGGGATACTATATATTTCTTTCAGAGTTAAAATTAGGAATTAGTGAATAAATAATCGTTTATTGGTAAAAAGCATTGAGATATTGTATTCATTTGCTGCATTTATTACTTCTTCGTCCCTAATAGATCCGCCTGGCTGAACAACAGTATCCACACCAATCTTATTGGCCGCATCAATTCCATCTCGAAAGGGGAAGAAGGCATCAGAAATCATCATTGAACCAACTGAGCGTTTGCCCGCCCGCCTAGCGGCAATGTGAACAGCTTCGACTCTACTTGTCTGTCCAGGTCCGATACCAACTGTTGTAAAACCACTCTTGGTCTTAGAAACTAGAGCTATGGAGTTAGATTTTACTTCAGAGAGAACCGTGCATCCAAACTTAGCCAATAAAATATCTTCCTTATTGGTTATTCTTTCTGTTACGCATTCAACAGATTGCCAATCAATATTTGGAGGTCCTTGGATTTGTGCAACCCATCCTCCATCAATTTGTCTGACTCTTAACTCGTCTTTTCTATCTGATAAATCACTTAAAGTTAGCATTCTTCTATTCTTCTTCGATGAGAGTATATCCATCGCTTCTCTATCATAACCCGGCGCAATTATACATTCAAAGAAGTGGTCTCCGATCAATTCTGCGGTTTCTTTTTCAATTATGGAAGTAAATGCAATTACACATCCAAACGCACTTTCCGGATCGCTTGCTAGGGCGTTTTTCCATGCAGATATTTGATTTTTATCTATCGCCACTCCACATGGGTTAGTATGTTTAATTATTACACATCCGTGTAGATACATTTTATTTTTATCTGTTAACAGGCCCCGAGCAATACGTAATGCTCCATCTAAATCCAAATAGTTGTTAAATGATAGGCTTTTTCCACCATGTTGTATAGCTGAGGCTAGACCAACTGGGCCATTAACATTAGAAGCAGGATAAAATGAAGCGGGTTGATGTGGATTCTCACCATATCTCAGTTTATTTCCTAAGTCAGATGTAATTAAAATTTTAGATGGAACTGTTGGATTATTGAACCTAGATTCAAGTTCGTTACTTACAACTACATCATATGAGGCTGTTAGTTGAAATGCGGCCAAGGCTAATTGTTTTCTCATAGTAATATTTATTGCTGAAGGATCTCCTTTTGAGTCCTTAAGTTCATGTATTATTTTTTCATATTGGCTTTGATTAGTAATTACAATAACATCCTTATGATTTTTTGCAGCAGATCTAATCATAGTTGGGCCTCCAATATCGATCATCTCTATTAGTTTACTATCAGAAACAGGTGGGTCTTCATTGGCAACATTTTGAAATGGATATAGATTAACACAAAGTAAATCTATAGGCCCATATTTCAATTCCCTTAGAGTTTGCATATCATTACTATTATCTCTTCGGGCTAAAATACCTCCATGTACTGCTGGATGTAATGTTTTTACTCTCCCACCAAGAATTTCTGGATGTTGAGTTATTTCTGAAACATCAGTTACATTTACGTCAAATTCACGTAACTTACGTGCAGTTCCTCCTGTTGAAAGAATTATCCAACCCATCTTTGAAAGTCTAGAAGCAAATTCGACTACGCCGGTTTTTTCCCAGACACTGATTAAGGCTCGTGGACTATCCATGTTCTCGGATTTCTATTAAGTCCTTGAATAATTCGACAAAATGGGTTAGTCGCCTCTTGCTGATATGACTTGATCTATGCGTAGCATACTTACAGCAGTCTCAGTCGCAGATTCCAAAGATGCCTCTATAATCAAACGAGGATGCCATACATCATCGATTATAGACACAAATCCATCAGGAGTTATTCCTATTATTTGTTCATTATCTCGTGAACCAGCACGTAATTCTAATATTCGATCTAATGGATCTCCCCCTGCATTTTCAACAAGTGTAGCAGGTATTATTTCCAAAGCCCTAGCATATGCCTCCATTGCAAGTCTTGCTCTTCCTGGTTCTGATTCAGAGGCTTGTCTTACAGCATTCGCCATTCTAGAATGAATTGCTCCTCCGCCTGGTAAGATTTCATTATCCGATATTGCAATTGAGGTTGCCCTTAATGAATCGTGTAGACCTCTAATAATTTCATCTGTTCCAATGTCTCCAGACCCTCCTACCTCTATTGTAACAATTTTTGGGTTTTTACAACCGTCTATTGTAATAATATCTTCAACTTGATTGGAGTCTTCACGCCTTTCCCAAATAATAGAATCACATTTTCCTAAATCTTTAGACGATATATCTAGTATTGAATCAATAAGTGTAGCCCCGACAGCTAGTCCGAGGTTTTCAACTTCAGACGAGTCTAATTCCCCAACTGAAAGTATAGAGTTATCTGCTAATTGATGGAGAATTTCACGATCTATTTCGCCCGAACAAAAAATGGCATTTGCACCACTTTTAATTATGGCATTTGTAATCGAGTCCTTTCGATCTTGTTCAGCATCAACGAACGAATCTAATTGGTTTGCATTAGTAATTTTAATTTCTACAGATCTGGTAAGTGATCTAATTTTTAAATCTGAATCTAAAACAGCAATTTTAGGATTAATTAAATTATTAGGTAAATTATCCATTAGTATTCTACGGTTGATTATGACGCCTTTTACCAGACGAGAATCCTGTAGTGAACCTAAGCCTGATTTGAACATTGTTACATGTTCGGCTGTGGGGTTATTTCTGTGTTTTTTGAGAGTATTTAGCGATTGAACAATAATGGGTGAAAATCGATTGAGGGCCATTTCCGCACCTTTTCCTCTTAGAGCAGTTTCTGCAATAAAAAGTAATTTTTGTTCATCTATCTCGGTTACATCTTTATCTATCTGGATTTTTGCTGCATCAAAAGCTCTCTTATATCCATCTACTAAGGTTAGTGGGTGAAGACCTTTTTTTAACAGAGTATTGGCTTCAATTAACATTGAGCCGCAAAGTAACATTGTAGTTGTGACTCCATCTCCACAAGTTTCTTCTTGTACATTACCCATTGATACCATCATTTTTGCAGCAGGGTGTTTTACTAGGAGTTCTGCAACTATTTTAGCCCCATCATTGGTTACTGCAGTAGTTCCATCTGTTTTATAGAGCATTTTATCTAAGCCTCTTGGCCCGAGTGTTGGTTTTAATAAATCAGAAAAAACACGTGCTGCTAAAATCAATTTTTCTTGGACGTCGGTACCACTTGTGATGTTAGTTTGATCTGGGACAATTGCAACTTTCGGCTTACCCTCTCCGTCACCCATTATATGCCTCGAAAAGAATGGGCGTCAAGAATGCTTTGAAGAAAAGATTTACTATTATTGTCATTACTGGTAGAAAAAAAATAATAATTTTAAAAAAATAAAGAAAAGTGTATATCTAAAGTGATAAATATACTACATTAACTTCTTGGCTGTATGGGCATTACAGGAATATAAAAATAAATTTATCGTCGTTTTCCTTTTCGGCCTTTACCTTTTTTATTTTTCCCAGAATTATGTTCCCATTGCCTTCCTGATCTACTGCGCCATTGATCAAAGCCTTCATCCTCATTAAATTGATTCTCAATTTTTTTCCTTAGTGCTCTTGGCAAATCTTTCACAGAATTTACATTTAATTTTATACTAAGGTCCTGTTCTAATTGTCTTATTGATTCACCCCTAGTTCCGACCATTGCTCCGATGCTGGAATCTTGGATATATATTTCAGCAGAAGAATCTGTTAAAAATTTTGCATGAGAAACTGGAATTCCCGTTAACCGGGATATTTCCTTCTTTAGTTGTTCAGACGCCATGCGCATTGCTGGACTTCCTCCTTCATCATCATCAATATTAACTGGTACAACAGCTATTTCAGATCCAAATGCAAACATTTCATGAGTTATTTTACCAGAGGGGAACTCCTTTATTTCTATTACTGGTCGACTTAAATCAGATTCCATTCCAGTGGGGGCTCTGACGACCATTTTCAATTCAAGAACTTGGGCTATTTTTCCCTTTTCTATATGTATTACAGTATCTAAAACTTGAGAGATTAAGCCTAATTCTACCTTACCAACCATTCTTTGAATCGCTTCAAGAGCACTGTTTGCATGCGTTACTCCTAGTAATCCCACTCCTGCTAATCGTACATCTCCAAATATTTCAAAGTCTCTAGCTCTTCTAACTTCGTCAAAAATAACAAAATCTGGACGGACTAGAAATATTACTTCAGCAGTTTTTTCTAAGTCACCTTCCAAAGGAGCATATTGAGTGACTCTTTGAGGAACTTGAAGATCTCTTGGTGCTTCCATGGTTTTTACCATTGCACCAACTTCTGAATCCAAATATGCAGCAATTGCTTGGGCAAAAGTTGTCTTCCCGGAGCCTGGTCGTCCAACTACAAAAACTCCTCGATGGTGGTCTTTTAACCTACTCATCAACTCTGGATTCAAATCATAATCTGATATTTTTAGATGTGCTACTGGCCTAACTATTGTTATTTCCCATGCATCAGAAAAAGGTGGCCATGCACATGTAATCCTTAGGTCACCTATCTGCATTATTTTACATCCAATTCTTTCAATTTCTACAAAACAGTCTGAGCGATTTGAGTTTTGCTCAATTATCATAGAGAATTCTTCGCAAAGCATTTCTAAAGTTGGTTTATCCCAAATAGAACCCTCTAGTTGTTTTAGAGATAATGAGGATATGTGTCCACTTTTTACTCTTGTTGGACATTCGGACTTTAGAAAAACTGTTGAGACTGTGTCATCAATTAATAAATTTTCAATACTATCTGGTATAGAAGGGTGGTCACCAAATTCAGCCATGTGCTCTCCAAGGAGTCAAAGGATATGATGATTCAGACTAATTAGTGATAAAAGTGTGAAAAAAAGATATTTTTTTTGTTTATATGGAATATTATTATTGATAGGTTACTCCTGCCAGACAATATGGGCAGTGTGCACTCTTTAAACATTAATCCTCACGGAGGTGTACCAAAATATCCTGTCAAAAAAATCAGAATTGGCACATATGGCATTGAGGGCGATAAGCAAAATGATCTGAAATATCATGGTGGCCCTACACGCGCTGTATGTATATTTTCTCTTGAAAAAATAACGGCCTTACAGGCTGAAGGGAACCCTATATCTTCTGGTAGTACTGGAGAGAATATCACTATCAAAGGAATAGATTGGGATTTACTAAAGATGGGGCTTGAGATTTATATCGGAGAAGTTTGTATTAAGTTGACAGGCGTTGCCCCTCCTTGTAAAACAATAAATAAATCATTTAATGATGGTAGATTCAACAGAATTTCAGAAAAGTCAAATCCAGGATGGTCAAGATGGTATGCATCAGTCATAAAAAAAGGAGTAATAAATTCTGGCGATATAGTATCAATACAAGATTGAGTCCTTCATCATTGTGAAATACGTTGTACTACACCGAACAAAAAAAGCAGAGGTACCCGAGTGGTCAAAGGGGCTGGGATGAGGTCCCAGTGCGTAGTGCTTCGCAGGTTCAAATCCTGTCCTCTGCACCATAAATTAACTTTCGTTAGATTTCTAGGATCCCATTGAGCGTAGGATTTATTGAGAAGTGTCTCAAACATAGTTACCACTACTAGTATGATGCGAAGATACTGAAGTGCCCGGTGAGACAAATCAGTTCTTTCTTCGTCCTGCTACCAATATTGCGGCACCCAGCATAGATACTATACCCATTATAGATGAAAATCCTGGTAAGAATCCACCATCACTTTCTGCTTCAGCAGCAGCTTGGGCATTGTCTCCAACACCATCTCCGTCTGAATCTGATGTTTCGGTTTCATCATTAGGAAATACATCTGAGTTATCTCCAACACCATCTAAGTCTGAATCTGCCCATTCGCTAGAATCAGTAGGGAAAGAGTCGGCATTATCTCCAACGCCATCACCATCTGAATCTGCCCATTCATTTACATTATTTGGGAAAGCATCTGAATTATCGCCGAAACCATCGGAATCAGAATCTTCAGTCTCTGCTGAATCAAAAGGTAGGGCATCTGAGTTATCTCCAACTCCGTCACCGTCTGAATCTATCCATTCATTTAAGTCGCTTGGGAAAACATCTGAGTTATCTCCAAATCCATCCCCATCACTATCTGAATTTTCATTAGCATCTGATGGATATGCATCTTCATTATCACCAAAACCATCACCATCGGTGTCCATTGATTCAGTTGGGTCGAATGGGAAATAATCTGAGGAATCATCTACTCCGTCTCCGTCATCGTCTTCATCGGCGTTATTTCCTATACCATCACCATCAGTATCAAATTGTTCATCTGGATTATTTGGGAATACGTCCTCATTATTTCCAATGCCATCACCATCGGTATCCTCAGACTCTCCACTGTTGAAAGGTAAATCATCTACATCATTGGGTATTCCATCACCATCTGAATCATCGTCTGAGTTGTCGCCAACTCCATCTCCGTCAATATCAGACCATTCTGTTGAATCGTTAGGGAATACATCTGAGTTATCTCCGAATCCATCACCATCTGAATCGGACCATTCTGTTGGATCGTTGGGGAATGTATCTTCATCATCTGAAATTCCATCTCCGTCATTATCAGTATCTGATTCATCATCTACTCCATCTCCATCATCATCATCATCAGCATTGTTCCCAATTCCATCACCATCGGTATCTAGGGATTCATTAGCATCGTTAGGGAATGCATCTGAGTTATCTCCGAAACCATCACCATCGGTATCCATTGATTCAGTAGGATCGTTTGGGAATGCGTCGTCAGAATCCTGTATACCATCACCGTCTGAATCTTCAATACAATCGCCTGTAAGATTGTAATATGACGTTGTATCTTCATACAGATTAGAATCCTCTGATAGACTGAGATAAATCTCTATACTACATACTTCGTAGTTAGATTGAATGGTGAATAATTCGCTATGCATATCATTTCCAATAGGTATAAGTTCATATCCTGAATTATTACTATAATATCCATCAATCATAATTTCATAATCTACAGACCAATTAGTATTATAGTACAAATAATTAGACATGATATTGAAAGTGTATATGTAAGTGTATCCGGATGTAACCCCCATTACATCAGTTACATTATCCCAATAATAAACTGTTTCATTATCATTAATTATATCTACAAATTGTTGCTCAAGTATTAACTCGGGTTGAGGGAATGCCCATGTAATTTCTAAAGTATAGTCACCTGGTACATTCATCTCAAGATTTGTCAGTTGTGTGCCGTTTAGAACACTATTAGAACTACCATTTTCTAGAATAACATATATCGATTCTATCATTAAATCTGAATTTCCAAAGATGCCGAATGATAATCCATTATCTTCCTCAACACCAATATCAATTAATGTGGATAATTCTATACCTTGAATATCAGTAAATTCTAATACCCATTCGCCATAAAATCCAAAAGATCCATTATTAAACTCTAATGAGTTATTATCATACCAACTTGAAGCATTTATTCCATTCAGTTGTATTTCAGGCGCTCCGTTGGAATTACCTTGGTCATTAGAATTGTATGCATTTATAGATTCATTGAGTTCGGAATTATTCAGAATACCATCAAAATCACCAAATACTGCATCTAAATAGTAGTAGAAATCTCCATCTAAATCATATCCATAAGGTATAATCAATTGATAATCATCAATTCCAACTAACTCTAAATGAATCTCTACATCTATCATGTCTGAAAAGTCCTCAATACCATCTTGACAGGGGCCTTCTTCGTAGATATTTAGATTCATTAATGGAATTAATTCTCCATCTATACTAACTAGAAGTTCAGAATTAAAAGCCATATTACAATACCAGTGCGGGATTAACATATCTAATTCTATACTTTCATTATTTGATGTAGCATTCCAAGTTATAGAATTATTTATCATTTCATTTTCAAATATACTCGCTTGATATCGGAATACATATATCGTACCAATTTCAAGATTGGATACGTTCCATTGGGTTTGATATGTTCCTTCATCTTCAATCATATTATTCCAACCTGAGTTATTGTATGACATCCAATAGCCACTATCTTCTATTTGGAATTCATATTCTCCTGTTGGTATTGGTTCACATGGAGCATAAAGGTCGAATCCAGTTCCTGCAATACTTAACCATCCATTTGATGTATTCACCTTTAGATTAGAAGTTACATAGACATTGCATACGAACTGATTGATTGTAATATTCCAAGGTAATTGTTGAGATATATCATCATCTTGTGTCCACATTATATTATATTGATTAGGATTAGACCAATCATAATCTATTATTATTTGATATTCAAGTTCGAATTCGTACCCACTTGGGACATTTTCATCCAGGTAATATACTTCCCATAATAATTCAGAGGTTCCTGCATCGATATTAGTATATTGAATCGAATCTCCATTTGTATCTGTTGCATAATAATCAACTTGATAGCAGTTTGGATTATAGAAATACCATGAATCTCCATAAATATAATCCATATTACCATCTGTTGTGTTGTACATGTTTGCATTAATATTGACATTGCAATCCCATTCGGTGACATTTATTGTGAAATCGAATGAATCGGATTCATTATATGTAAAGTCATAATTATACCAACCATAAAATCCTGAATTCATAGAATAATAATATTGGAAAGTATAGTTTTTTCCTACATCTAGGTTATCAATATTCCAAGTAAAGTTATTTGTACCAATTTCAATAACTGATTCCTCGTCATTTACTTCTAAATCAAATGGCACCATACAAGGTCCTTCCAAATCAATATTATAATCACCCATATGGTAAGAATTACCATTAGAATAATTGTACACACTCACATAAACATAAGCATAACATTCCATTGAATCCAAAGTCATATTGAAATGTAATCCATCAGAAACATTGTCTGTAGTATCTACATAAACATACTCATAGTACCATCCATTCCAGCTATACTGAGAGCTCCAATAATATTGCAGATAGTATGTTGTTCCATTATCCATATGATTGAAATCAAAGAATAAGTGATTATCTCCTGGACTTAGAACAAAGTCAGGATCTAATGCATCCACAGTCAAATTACCTGCAGCATCTTCTGCAGCGAAATTGAATGGAGGATAGCAAGGCTCATTCGGATGGAAACTGAAAGATTCTGTATCTTCATACATATCAGTATATTGAGACATTGGTCTCAAGTATGCATAGAAGTAAACATTACACTCATATTGATCTATTGTTATTGAGAAATCAAAGGATTCTTGTGCTGTAGAATCTGCTGTGAAATATTGATATTCACTTTGATAGTCAGATCCTTGTTGATACCAATAGAATTCATAATCATATCCTTCTAATAGATTATCTAATGCCCAAGAGAAGTTTGTTGTTCCTGGTAATAGATCATAACTATCATACATTTCATATGAACTCCAATTACCTTCTTCATCTTGTATTTCTAGAGTAATATCTCCACCATCTAGACAATCATTATCTGGATAGAAGTATTGACTATCCATACTATTCCAACCAGTATAGTCACTGATTGCATAGATATTTATGTAAAATTGCATATCACATCTAAATTCACTCAGCATGATTGACCAATCGTCTAGTTCACTAGGGATATTATCACCATAGAAATAACCACTCCATCCGGTATTAGGTGCGTTATAATTCATGTAATAGTATGTATCTGAATCTAATGCGCTAAGATCCCAAGACATATCTGTCTCACCAGCAGGGAAGAAAGTATCATCATCAACTTCAACCCATGTTCCATTGAGATATGCATGTAATGGAGTGCTTAGTCTGCTTTCTCCATCAGAACCATCACATGGACCGTCTGCATAATAACTTGTATAATTCAGTTGGTTGCTACCACTTGAAGTAATTACATAGAAGTAGGACCTTACTTCCACATTACATACATGTCCTGGAAGATCGATTATAGTATGGAATTCTTCCATAGTTGTATTATTTCCAGTGAATGAATGAGTTTTGAAGACATTTAGATATCCATCATATCGTACTTGTAATTCCATATAGTATGGGAAGCTATTCTGTAGATTATCTGCTCCAAGTATGATTGAGTTGTTTCCTTCTAGGAAATCAGTCTCATCATCAATATCATTTCCAGCATCATCTGTTGTTGTGAAATCAGGATAGTTGGAGCTATCATAACTCAATGATTCACAAGGACCATCAATGTATGTACTTTCAGATCCTAAATACCAATCATTGTAGCTATTTCCATCTCCATATCTAAAGTCATACAAACGCATATCATAACTGAAGTAAACACTACATGCCCAAGGAGCAATATCGATAGTCATCTCCATTGGAGAGCCATCATATGTGAAATATATGTACTGAGAATTACTATTAAATCCTGTATTACTGTAGTAGAAATACATTCTATAATCAGCACCAACTGACATATTCTCGAAGTGGATTTCAAAGTCTACTTCTCCTGAAGGAAGAGTCTCTGGATTTTCCACCATTGTACCGTTGATTTCAACATACAAGTTAACATAATGGTCTCTTGGATATACCCATTGGTCACAAGAAGGATACCAATAGAAGTATTCATTATCCATCTCAATCCAATTGGAATCGCCAGAATCTACAAACATTCTGTACATTATTTCAATATTACATGTTGTAGAATTATCCATATCAAAAGACCAAGATATAGATTCGTTAGAATCTCCAGCAGTCCATGTCAGATATTCATAAGATACAATATCATTGTTATTTTTTACATACCAATCTATTGTGTAAGTTTCTCCTACAATAAGATCTGTCATTTCCCAACTCATATCATTAGTTCCATTATTCAAGTTAGACCAATCATTCCAAGCTTCACCCATATTATCCATATTTAGAGATACATTTCCAGGTTCAAGACAATCTGTACTGAAGTATTGATTTGTTGAAATCATGTGATTGTAATATCCTTGGAATGTTTCATATTGAATGTAAACATACAATCTTACTTCACAATCCCAATCAGATACTGGTACATCAAAGTAGAATTGATTATTAGTTGGAGTTACATCTTCCCAATTGTAATATTGAGAGTCTAAAGCTGTGTACCAAGAATATTCTACTCTGTAAATTTCATCATCTGCAAGGTTACTGAGATCTAACATCATTGGAATTGTTCCGTTTCCACCAATATTATCATATTGTGATACTTCTGAATAATTTCCATCTCCATCTGCATCAACACCTACTGTCCATGGATACATTGATTCGTATGAATCACAATTTTGATAGAAATATCTTGAATTACCTGCAATAGAGTCCCAGTTTCCGTTATAATCTAAATAAAGTAAGCTAACTTCAACTCTTACATCACAAGTTGAATATGTATCAACGTCAATACTAAAATCAATACTAACATTTCCACTATCATTGAATAATTCATAAGAATATTCTTGCATGTATCCATTCATATAAGTTCTCATTTCTAATGCAAATTCATATCCTTCTGGGAGGTTGTATATATTCCAAGACATGTCATTTGAGCCATTATTCAAATCATCATTATTCATGTAATCTCCATTAGAATCAGTATGATCTATCCCTACATTGTAACATTCTGGTACATTGAAGTAGAAATATTCGTTACCAAATATGTGTGATCCATTGTCTGCATAATAGAGAGTTGCATATGTATATGGATTACAATCCCAATCACCAACTGGTAGATTCCATGAGTAATCATTAGACTCGTTGTAAGTGAAGTAATAATTTTCACTGTAGCCATTGGAACCGTTATACCAATTGAAGTTGAGGTAGTAATTGATACCTGTATCTAGGTTATCAAAGGTCCAAGTCATATCATTATCACCTATTGATAGATCTGGATTTACATTCTGATTATCATACTCAACCTCATTTATATCAAGGTGGAATGGCACCATACAAGGTCCTTCCAAATCAATATTATAATCACCCATATGGTAAGAATTACCATTAGAATAATTGTACACACTCACATAAACATAAGCATAACATTCCATTGAATCCAAAGTCATATTGAAATGTAATCCATCAGAAACATTGTCTGTAGTATCTACATAAACATACTCATAGTACCATCCATTCCAGCTATACTGAGAGCTCCAATAATATTGCAGATAGTATGTTGTTCCATTATCCATATGATTGAAATCAAAGAATAAGTGATTATCTCCTGGACTTAGAACAAAGTCAGGATCTAATGCATCCACAGTCAAATTACCTGCAGCATCTTCTGCAGCGAAATTGAATGGAGGATAGCAAGGCTCATTCGGATGGAAACTGAAAGATTCTGTATCTTCATACATATCAGTATATTGAGACATTGGTCTCAAGTATGCATAGAAGTAAACATTACACTCATATTGATCTATTGTTATTGAGAAATCAAAGGATTCTTGTGCTGTAGAATCTGCTGTGAAATATTGATATTCACTTTGATAGTCAGATCCTTGTTGATACCAATAGAATTCATAATCATATCCTTCTAATAGATTATCTAATGCCCAAGAGAAGTTTGTTGTTCCTGGTAATAGATCATAACTATCATACATTTCATATGAACTCCAATTACCTTCTTCATCTTGTATTTCTAGAGTAATATCTCCACCATCTAGACAATCATTATCTGGATAGAAGTATTGACTATCCATACTATTCCAACCAGTATAGTCACTGATTGCATAGATATTTATGTAAAATTGCATATCACATCTAAATTCACTCAGCATGATTGACCAATCGTCTAGTTCACTAGGGATATTATCACCATAGAAATAACCACTCCATCCGGTATTAGGTGCGTTATAATTCATGTAATAGTATGTATCTGAATCTAATGCGCTAAGATCCCAAGACATATCTGTCTCACCAGCAGGGAAGAAAGTATCATCATCAACTTCAACCCATGTTCCATTGAGATATGCATGTAATGGAGTGCTTAGTCTGCTTTCTCCATCAGAACCATCACATGGACCGTCTGCATAATAACTTGTATAATTCAGTTGGTTGCTACCACTTGAAGTAATTACATAGAAGTAGGACCTTACTTCCACATTACATACATGTCCTGGAAGATCGATTATAGTATGGAATTCTTCCATAGTTGTATTATTTCCAGTGAATGAATGAGTTTTGAAGACATTTAGATATCCATCATATCGTACTTGTAATTCCATATAGTATGGGAAGCTATTCTGTAGATTATCTGCTCCAAGTATGATTGAGTTGTTTCCTTCTAGGAAATCAGTCTCATCATCAATATCATTTCCAGCATCATCTGTTGTTGTGAAATCAGGATAGTTGGAGCTATCATAACTCAATGATTCACAAGGACCATCAATGTATGTACTTTCAGATCCTAAATACCAATCATTGTAGCTATTTCCATCTCCATATCTAAAGTCATACAAACGCATATCATAACTGAAGTAAACACTACATGCCCAAGGAGCAATATCGATAGTCATCTCCATTGGAGAGCCATCATATGTGAAATATATGTACTGAGAATTACTATTAAATCCTGTATTACTGTAGTAGAAATACATTCTATAATCAGCACCAACTGACATATTCTCGAAGTGGATTTCAAAGTCTACTTCTCCTGAAGGAAGAGTCTCTGGATTTTCCACCATTGTACCGTTGATTTCAACATACAAGTTAACATAATGGTCTCTTGGATATACCCATTGGTCACAAGAAGGATACCAATAGAAGTATTCATTATCCATCTCAATCCAATTGGAATCGCCAGAATCTACAAACATTCTGTACATTATTTCAATATTACATGTTGTAGAATTATCCATATCAAAAGACCAAGATATAGATTCGTTAGAATCTCCAGCAGTCCATGTCAGATATTCATAAGATACAATATCATTGTTATTTTTTACATACCAATCTATTGTGTAAGTTTCTCCTACAATAAGATCTGTCATTTCCCAACTCATATCATTAGTTCCATTATTCAAGTTAGACCAATCATTCCAAGCTTCACCCATATTATCCATATTTAGAGATACATTTCCAGGTTCAAGACAATCTGTACTGAAGTATTGATTTGTTGAAATCATGTGATTGTAATATCCTTGGAATGTTTCATATTGAATGTAAACATACAATCTTACTTCACAATCCCAATCAGATACTGGTACATCAAAGTAGAATTGATTATTAGTTGGAGTTACATCTTCCCAATTGTAATATTGAGAGTCTAAAGCTGTGTACCAAGAATATTCTACTCTGTAAATTTCATCATCTGCAAGGTTACTGAGATCTAACATCATTGGAATTGTTCCGTTTCCACCAATATTATCATATTGTGATACTTCTGAATAATTTCCATCTCCATCTGCATCAACACCTACTGTCCATGGATACATTGATTCGTATGAATCACAATTTTGATAGAAATATCTTGAATTACCTGCAATAGAGTCCCAGTTTCCGTTATAATCTAAATAAAGTAAGCTAACTTCAACTCTTACATCACAAGTTGAATATGTATCAACGTCAATACTAAAATCAATACTAACATTTCCACTATCATTGAATAATTCATAAGAATATTCTTGCATGTATCCATTCATATAAGTTCTCATTTCTAATGCAAATTCATATCCTTCTGGGAGGTTGTATATATTCCAAGACATGTCATTTGAGCCATTATTCAAATCATCATTATTCATGTAATCTCCATTAGAATCAGTATGATCTATCCCTACATTGTAACATTCTGGTACATTGAAGTAGAAATATTCGTTACCAAATATGTGTGATCCATTGTCTGCATAATAGAGAGTTGCATATGTATATGGATTACAATCCCAATCACCAACTGGTAGATTCCATGAGTAATCATTAGACTCGTTGTAAGTGAAGTAATAATTTTCACTGTAGCCATTGGAACCGTTATACCAATTGAAGTTGAGGTAGTAATTGATACCTGTATCTAGGTTATCAAAGGTCCAAGTCATATCATTATCACCTATTGATAGATCTGGATTTACATTCTGATTATCATACTCAACCTCATTTATATCAAGGTGGAAAGGGAGTAAACATGGGCCATTAAGAATAATATTGTTATAATTTCCTATATGATAATTGCCACCATAACTCCTATCGTAAAGTGTTACATCAAGATGTACCATGCAATCTAACGAGTCTAAAGTAATGTTCCATAACAAACCACTATTATTTTCATCTACTGTGAAATAATTATCATTATTCCAGCCATTATAACTTTGGTCACTACTCCAATAGAAATCTATTTCATAATCTCCTGCACCTAATTCGGATAAGTCAAAGATCATTTGTGTAGTACCTAATGGGAGTGTATCGATTTGTGCATCTAGCCAACCAGAGGAAGAATCTGTAATGAAATTTATATCAAAATTTGGATTACATGGTTCTTCTGGATAGAAATATTGATGATCTACTTGTAACCAACTACTACTTTGATCATCATAAATATATAAATGGGCGATAGCGTAAAAGTTACAAGTGCTATCCTCAATATCTACAGGGAAATACCAGGATTCTGAATCTTCGTCTGCTACCCAATAATCATTAACATTACTATATATTTGTAAATTATCTTGGTAAGCATAGAAGGAAAATCTATAATTTTCACCAATATTTAAGTTTGTCATATTCCAATAGAAATCATTTTGTCCAATTTCTAGTTCATATCCATAATCCTCTATATCCTCAGTCCATTGATTACTATTCAGATTGGATATAGATATATCACTAGAAGGCAAACAATTTTCTACATCAAACTGATTAGAATATCTTTTGAAAGAATGCCAATTTCCATTAGGAGCGATATAATACAGGTTTGAATAGACTTGAACAGAACAAGACCAAGGATTAATTGTCAGATTCATATAAATATCTTCTCCGAAATAATCATCAAAAGAATTGCTGGGCGAGGTTGGCTGGCCTAGACTAAAATAACCATTAAAATTCACTTGTGGCGACCCTGGGGTATTGACATATGCAGAAATATAATATGTTACATTTTCCACTAAGTTGAAATCATGATCAAATTTTATTTGATAATCACCAGGAATAAACGTCTCGAATGAATTATTCCAACTGTCGGTACTATCTAAAACTGAAAAACCAATATTATCTTGGTCATAATCACAATCTGAGTTTCCTCCAGAATAATCTAAATTAAAATATGTACTATCGATTGAATCCCAGGTATTGGACTCTTTAACAATAAGTTCACTATGCATATTAATATTACAAATATCTCCTTCTAATTCAAATATAAAATTGCCATTTACTTCTCCTCCGTTGCCAAGGAAACGCTCAAAAGTAAATTCTTGAATATTATTATCGAATTGCAAATAAATATGTAATAAGTGTTCATAGTCAAATACTGTGTTTTCAACCTTCCAATGAATTATATTTTCTCCTTCATGTAGAGAATCTCCTTGATTAAGAGGTGTTGTTGAGTTATCATCAAGAAGTGAAAATAATGAAAATGATGGTTCATTAGAATTACTGCTACTGATATCTATCGGAGTATTGCATGGTCCATCGATAAATGGATTATTCTTATTAGAATCCATGTGGTATGTATGGGACATCATTGTTGTAAAATATAAATTGTAATCAAAGTCAATATTACAGGACCAGTCTGAAACAACTAATTGCCAATACTCTTCAAAATCACCTTCATCATAATAATTACGACTTTGAGTGGAACTGTTAAGATATGTTTCATATTGCGTATATAGTATTAATTCTGGAGAGTTCATTGTACCATCTACTTTCCACTTCATGTTGTACATGCCGGCGGATAAATTTGTAGTTTCATTTACTTCAATCCACGACTCATCATCTTGATACATTAGACTGACAGGATTGAATTCTGGGATATCAGAGCCGTCACAAATCGGATCCAAATCATAACTATTAGAATTTATTAAAACATATTCATTAGATTGAGGCCATTCCTGTGATATAGTAGGTGCATATAATCGAGTATAAATATCTAAATCACACCATGAGCCATGGGCATCCAAAGTCCAGTTGATTATTTCATTTACAGAATTGGGTGTGAAACTTGTAGAATTATAGTATTCACCATATATTGAGCCGTCGTTGTTAGTATATGAGCTGGAGCGATAAGAATACCACTCAAAAACATATTCTTTTCCAATTTCTAGGTCTGAAAGATTCCAAACCATGTCATTTGAGCCGTTAACTAAATTATTATCAGTATTAGTTTCATTTGAAACGTAAAGATTTGAAACACCCCATGGATCGCAATCACTTAGTTGCATTGAGATGGACCAATAATCAAAGGTGTATTGATTGCCATCTGGAAGAATTATATTGAGGTAAGCATAAATTCCAGGTGTGCAATCTATTCCTGAGGAAGTTGCATTCCATTGAATTAATGGTAAACCGGGAACATCATTATTTGATATTGTATCTTCACCAATTATTATTGATCGTTCATCGATTGCTCTATCATCATCAAAATTTGAATAGAATCTGTATTCTGTTCCTATGGAGCTTGCTGGGAATGCCCAATAGAAGTTATGCAAATTTGTATCAGTTGTGTTAAGTTCATAATTAGAATTATTAACTTCTTGGTATGAATATATGCCGTTGGAATCAGTCATATTTGCATACAATCTGATTGGATCTGAAATATCATTAGAATCGGGATCGCAAGGTCCGACTCCTTCAAGCACGTCAGATCCAAGGTTTATCCATCCCCATGGAGATTTTGTATATGATGTTGATATAATTTCTACATTACATGTTTCATCAAAAATGACTATATTATCGAAGGTTGAGAGGCAAGTATTTTGAGATGAATAATTACATTCTTTAGTGTTCCATATTGTTATGACACCATCCTGCGTCAATTTAAAATTAGTAGCGAATTCCTGGTCAGCAGTATTTTCAATTGCTGAAACATAAACACGTATTCCAGGGAAACCAGTAAAGTTGTATCCATTTGTTAGCAATGAAGGTGAATTAGATTTTTTATATGTAAAACCGTTTAAAGGACATGTATCTACCTCTAGTTCTTTATCGAAGTATTCCTCAACCTGTCCTGAAGATTGATTTCTTAAATAAGCATAAATATTGACTTGACATGTCCAGTCTATATTTGATTTCATTTCAAAAGCGATGTCTGCTATTCCTCCGTCAAAATAATAGTTTCTGGAGGTGCTAATTAATCCTGAGTTCCAACTTGAATAGAGTTCATATTCAGTTCCCTCATCTAAATTACTGACGTTCCAAGCCAACGTAGAGCTTCCATTATTAATTGATATAGGATTATTTGACCATGTTCCATTTTCTAATAACGAGCTCAAAGTAAATGGATTACCAGTACACAAATTGGTTGCATTAGGAGTCATTTCATTAGGTTCATTCCAATCCCACGCACCATCACAATTTTCCCATGAACCATCACGATTAGTAGAATAGTAATTATTACTATTTTCTCCATAACAGCTTAAAATTGTTATTTCAGTGGCGTTATCAAAGTCTACGTTTCTAGTTGAAATCATCATGGTATCGGAACATGATATATCGAAATTAAAATCGTTATTATCTCTTGAGAAGAGCTTGAATCCATTTGAAGTTATATTTGTACCGTTTGACAACTCAAAATTAGATCCGTCACCATCACCAATTATCCATTCTCCTAAATCGCATGTTTCATTTCCTCCATTATATATTTCGAACCAATCATCACTACCATAATGATAAACTTCAGTTATGGTTACATTGGTTAATTCGCAATCAGAGTATGAATTACCCGAATTAGTTTTGAAAACTATATTATTATCGAGATTATTATCATCCAATAGACTGGTTTGAAGGCTTAATATCGGGGTTAGTATCATTAATACTACCAGAAATAATGCTGTTCTTCGATTATAGTTTTCACTAGGCATAAAATTTATCGCGATTGAGTTTATTTATGAATGTTATTATTAAGATTAAGGGCGACCTAAAAAAAAGAATTTATCGTATTTTAGCGAGGTTTGCAGCTTCACTGGGATCTATATCATGTTCTACTATGAGGTGCCTTATTAGCAAGTGTTGAGCTAACTTTCCATCGCATATTGTACAGGTTGTAATATTTATATTTTTAATTTGGGACGTAGTTTGTGGGTTAGTAATTCGGCGATAGCTTTTGAAGAGTGCAGTGATAAATGCAATTGAAAATATGGAAAATCCACAACATGCAGCAAATGATAATGGATATATCGGAGGATTTTGATAAAGTTCTATGTCTTGAATTACCATGCCTTTTGGTTCTTCATTTTGGGATTCTAATAATAGAATGTGAGTAAAATACTCTCCGAGTATAATCATCGTAAGTTCCTTACCATCATGGCTCTTATCTACCTCTAACAAAAACTGATATTTACCATTATTATCAGTTACTATTGTATCACTTATAGAAGTACAATTGTATTGATTGATTGAGCATTCTATCGTAATTTTAGTTTTTACTACCGGCGTACCGTCAGAAAAGGTAGAATGTCCTGATATTCTATAGACTTCCGCATTAACTACATTACTGAAACCTAATATGGTTATAAGAAGTAATGTAAATAACCTATTCACACATTTACTAATGATGCCACATTTATTAAATTACGTTTATACAAACGTTTACAATTTTATTCAGCTTTTAGAATTTTGTGCTCGCCGGGCTTTCTTGGTTTTACAAAGATACGATATCCGCATTTATGGCAAGATTTTCCAGTCGAACCAGCCTCTACCCATGCTAAGTGTCCACATCGGAGACACTTATATCTAATTTCCATTGGATCCATTGGAGATATTCCATCAAATGGGGAAATGACATCTCCTGTTGGATTGTAGGGCATTCTCTGAGTTCGTAGAGTTCGCCTACACTTATACAAAATCATGTGTTCAGTCTCCTTAGCCATGTTTGGGCGACTCGCCTGCCCTTCTTCAATCTGTCCTTCAAATTATAAAATTAATTTTTTGCAAATTTACAAATATTTACAAAGTTGGAGAATATTTCTTGGCCGAACTCAGAATGATCAACTTCTGGATGAAATTGGACGCCGAATCTGTTTGCCAACAAGTTTTCCATCGCCTGAATTTTGCAAGAGTTGCTTGATGCAGTTATTCTGAAATTTTCTGGTAACACGGTTACTTCGTCATTATGACTTTCCCATACTAATTGAGAGTTGGCTGTAGATTCGAATAATTTTCCTCCCCCATCGATTAAAGTAATATTCGCTTCACCGAATTCTGGCTTTGAAGCCTCAGCAGATGACCCGCCATAAAAATCTGCCATAAATTGATGTCCGGCACAAATTCCTAGAATTGGGACGTCCAATTGTAAATAATCGCCGCAGTTGCCCAATACTCCAGTTAAGCCTACTCTCGCCGCACCACCTGACAAGATTAGACCATCAACATTTCGAAGTTCTGAGAGGGGTGTTTTATTAGACAATATTTTTGTATCGACGCCGAGATATCTCAACATTCTCCATTCACGGTGTGTCCATTGGCCACCATTGTCGATGACATCAATGATAAGCGGAGGTCCGTTCATATTTTACTCGGAAAGTCATAGGAACTTGAATCATGCCCTTGTTAAAGATTGAAAAAGAGAACGTGCATCGGATACCATAAGCCCTGATGGTGTAGTGGCCTATCATGCAGCCCTGTCGAGGCTGCGACCCGGGTTCAAATCCCGGTCGGGGCGCCAAAAAAACTTGATTTATTGTAGCCACGCTTCAAAGGAACATAATCTTAGTTTTGAACTATAATCTCTTTTTATTTTTAGAGAGGGTTTTGATGAGCCTTCGAGAATATTAGGTAGAATTGAGTTAAGAATTTTATTTGTGGACTCAATCTTTGATTCTTCTACGATTACTCTGCCTCTAATTAGAGAGGGAGTATTAGTATCTAGCAATGGAATTAAGGAAGGAAGTAACTCCATTGTTCTATGAGGAAGATTAATAATTAATAGATTCCATTTCCCAATATATTTTTTATTTTTAGCTAGTTTTATTGCATCGGCAACACCCACTAACCTATCCGAATATACATATTTTATTTCCTGAGCGGTATGAGGATATTCTCTTTTTTCCCACTTCGTTAAGTTTTCAAAAAGCATTTTTATAGCATTATCATTCAAATCTGATGCTAATAAATTTTCAACTAATCCTGGTTCTAAAAGTAAAGAAGATACAGCAGGACCTACTCCGCAGAATGGATCACAGATATTTATCGGTTTATTTAATAAATTTTTTAATTTTTTTGCATGAAGCAATGTTTCTTGTCTTTCTGTTTGTAGTTTTGAAGAAAAATATGCAATTGTTGGATCACATATTATTTCTCTGCCTGATTCTTTCACTATTACTTTTGTTTTACATAGATTTGGAGGAAAGTTTTCTAAAAATATAATATCATTATCTCTAACACCAATTGGGGTCAAATCTCTTATCCGAAGTTCTCCAAAAACACCTTCATCTAATAGAACTAGTCTTAATTTGGGATGAGATTGTAATTTTGCTTTTGCTATTTCTTTAGTGTATTTATTTAGTTCTTGATCTATCCTAAGAATCATCATATCTCCGATAAATTCATGTGATGCTGGCCACAAATGTTCATATTTTTGAAAGATTGCTTTGTCTAATAGTTTTGCGAGATGGAATAGCCAATTCGGATTAATACGTTTATCCTTCTTTCCTTGATGGTTTATTACTTCATAATTTAAAAATTCATTTATGTTTTCAGGGGCATTAATATTTAGTGGGATTAATCTATCACTACGTTCATCAGATGCAATAATAAGCATATTTTGTGAAAGCCAATTATTTTCTTTTATTATGGTGAATACTCTTTCAACATCTGCATTGGGAACTTTTAGATGACGCATCATATTCATGACTGGGAGGGGGGTAGAGTGCTTCACGATGACGGCTGAAACAGTGGCTCCCGGCTTGTGGCTAATTGGTATTGGACCAGGTAATTTAGAACAAATGACAATTTTAGCTAAAGATGTTGCAAAAAATTGTTATCGGCTTTATTTAGAAGGATATACAGCAATACTTCCAGAAGAAGAAGAAGAAAAACTAAAGGATTTATTAGGTCCATGGGAAAAAATAATGAGAGATGCAGTTGAGATGCCTGTAGAACTCTTGATGGAAGCGAAAACTAAACCTATCGGATTACTCGTAGTTGGTGATCCTATGCAGGCAACGACACATATTGATTTGGAAGCACATTGTGAAGAACGCGGAATCAATTTTCATATTGTTCCCGGGATATCGGCAACTTCTCTTGCAGTATCTTTATCCGGAATGCAATCATATAGATTTGGAAGACAAATAACTTTACCATATTCATATCGTAATTACTTACCTATTTCCCCATTAGAGACCTATATTAAAAATCATGATTTTGGACTTCACACATTGGTGTTACTGGATTTAGATCCAACAGGAATGGGGATTGATAAACCAACGCCCATGCAACCTTATCAAGCAGTTTCCTTGGTTGAAAAAATGGTGGATAAATACAAAGAGGATATAGGTGAACATGCATTATTTGAGAAGCCTGTTATACTTTGGAATGCAATATTAATGAGTGATTTAGGCGGAGCTGCCCAGCAGGTTTGCTCAGGAACTTTGGGTGAATTATCTGCGATAGATACGGGTAAAATTCATACTTTTATTTTAACTGCAGAGTTTTCAGGTATGGAAGAAGAAGCCTTCAACCGTAGACGCCGTTTAGCGTGAGGGAGGATAGGCATGGCGAAACCCCCCGCAGAGGTTAGTTTTCCTGGAGATAAGAACCGTAGGAAAAAGGTTCGAGTAAGGGGTATTAAGCAGGCTTCCAAGGAGATACAGAAAAGATTAGACAAAAATCTTAAAGATTTATTAGATAATCCTGAAATATTCTTACCTGAGATTAAGGGCGAAATCGGTAAAGTTTCATTTTTTGGTAAAAATAAAGATATGATGGGATTAACACTGCAAGAGATCGATATAGTTTCGAAAAAGAGATATGATAAAAAATGGCTAACTAAAAGAATGGGAAAGAAAAGTGGAGATTTGGTATGTAGAGCCCTGGCTGGAAGTTTGCTAGCAGCTGGTGGAGGAGATGTATCAACGGTATCAGTGTTTAAGAATCCGCTTTTTGGATCTGCAAGTTATATTAGAAGAGGGAATGGTAAACAGAGTCACTTAGCTGGAATCCAAAATTTTAATCATACAAAGTTGAGAATGTTAGTATGGGACGATCATGCTAAATCTGGCCAATGGTTCTTTTCTTGGGATAGAGGATTTGTATTTACAGGTAGGGTTCCAGATGCCCCTGATGAATGGGTGAAATATGTATTAGAAAGTTCTAGTATAGATTTGCATGGTGAAGAGGTGAAATGGTCTAAGGGCCTGAGTGAATCAATTGTCAAAGAGGATGAGGTTACAGAAAATGGATGGTTAAAATTAAAATTTTCTAATGGTGTTATTGCAGGAGTATCAAGAGAGTCGTTAATTAAAACAGAAGAGTCTTTTGTTCAGAGTATGGCTATGTCAATGATGCCACCTAAACTTGGTGAAATAGTAGAGTCAGATTGGATTTGGAGACCAGAAGGTTGGCCAAAGGATAGGTCTCTCCCTTCTGAAGGTGTAGAAAAAGTAGAGGAGGTTTTGCAACAATGGTTACTTATGCTTTATGATGATAAAAAGCTGGCAAGTGCTTGTAGGAGTGGTATTCTTAATTCCATTAAAGAAGGTTATGTTGTTGGTACAAGTTGGTATAATAGTGATGATTTAGATAAAATGCTTGACAATATGAATGGAACCGATGATGAGAAAGAAGCAGTCTCATGTATACTTTCGTCTCTCGATTCGGGAATTCATGTAAGATCTGATGGTTTGGTAATAAATTTAGAAGATGACGTAGTTAGATTTGAAGATTCATCATGCCATCCTGTACTCGTTGCACTATGGCCAAAATATGGAAAATATATCTTAGAAAAAATGTATGAGATATCTGAAGATGGAATGGAGGAAATCATTAACAAGCAGAGTCAAAGAAAACAAGGTTTTGGGGCCTTTTTAAGAGAATTAAAAGAAAATTTGTTTATTACAAAACGACTCAATAGATTACCTTGGAGGGAGGGGGAATTGGGTTCTCCATTGGGATTTGCTGATTTTTTGATTAGACATGCTATAGAGAACGGTGTGGCTTCGACTGTTTCAAAGGCACGAAAGAGTAAGGGTTTGGAAATGGCCATGGGTTGGGCTTGGTTGAATGTTCATGAAAGAACAGAATCCGATGCTTGGAGGTTTGATGAATCTAGCAGAGATAAAGGAGGAGATTGGGTACCGGCGCTAAAATCCCTTTGGGATGCTGCAGAAGACTTGTTAGTGAATGATAATCTTGATGCCATAGAAGACTATGCTTCAGCAATGGAATGGCTTGCTGAAGTCTCCGGTTCTAAGTTAAATTGAATGTGGTAAAACAATCCAAACAGCAACACTAAATAGTGAAACTCCAAGAATATAATTCAAAATTGTAGACTTTTTGGGTGAGTTGAAGAATATTCTAAGTATGGTCCCAAAATATGACCAAGTCAAGACTGCTGGATATCCAAAAAATAAATTTAATAATACTAGACCGGATTTTGCAATAAAACCTGCTCCAAACAATGTGAAAGGCATAGACATTAGGACTAAAAAATGAATCCATGCTTTACCATTAACAACTTGTAGGAAAATACCTGTTCTAATGCCCAATATATCGGTTTTATTTTCTATTTTAAGATTAGAAGAAGTGATTATTTTGAATGCCAGATATGCAATATATAAGGCACCTAAATATGTTAGAAATTGAAAAAAGAAATTATATTTTTCAATAATTGATGTAAATGCAGCAACAAATAATCCTAACGTTGTCCATCCGATTGCCATACCGATTGTTAGGGGAATTGTTTTTCTGAAGCCATGTTGGGAGCCGTGAGCAGCGCATAATAAATTATTGGGCCCAGGAGTAAAACACATTGGGATAATAAAAACAAGTACGGCTATCAAGCCAGTAGATGTCAATAATATCCCTCATGATTGCGAGGTGAGAAGATTTTCAACAGATTTGAGTGCTTTGTTTATATCTAACCATAAATCTTCAACATCCTCTATGCCCACGCTCATTCTAACAAATCCAGGGATAACTCCTGCCTCTTGTCTAACATCATCAGGTATGAACATGTGACTGGAATTAAATGGACATTCTACGAGACTCTCGACGCCTCCTAGACTGGTAGCCTCTAAAGATAAATCAAGTGTTCGTAAGAATTCTAATGCCGCTGAATCTCCGCCTTTCACTACATAAGATATCATACCAGTTCCTTTGGGTAATATTTTCTTAGCTATTTCAAAGTCCATGTATTCAGGTAAACTTGGATGATTAACACTTTCAATCATGTGGTGGTGGGAGAGTCTCTTTGCTAATTCTTCGGCATTTGATACGTGTGTTGGCATTCGAACGTGTAGTGTTCTCATTCCTCTTTCGAGTAAATAGCACATATGGGGATCGGCTGCACCACCGAGATGTACTTTCTTGGGAAAAATTTGAGCAATGAGTTCTTTTTTCCCAACTACTAACCCGGCAATCAAGTCAGAATGGCCCCCTAAATACTTGGTTCCGGAATGAATTACCAAATCAAAACCAAATTTAATTGGATTACATCCCCATGGAGATGCAAATGTGTTATCAACTACAGAGATTAAATCAAATTTTTGAGCTAAGTTCGCCATGGCTTCTAAATCACAAACTTTCAGCACGGGATTGCTTAAAGTTTCCACATATATCATCTTAGTATTATCCTTTATTGCGGCTTCATATGAAGACGGGTCGCGCATATCTGCCATTGTTACTTCGATTCCAAACCTCGGTAAATCTTCTGTTAATAGCCCGTATGTACCTCCGTAAACATCAGAGCTTGCTATTATATGATCTCCTGATGATAACAAGCCTAAGATCGTAGTTGAAATTGCAGCCATACCACTAGCAAATACTTCGCCATCTTCCGCCCCCTCTAGAGCAACTAACTTTTTGGCTACGGCCTCGGAATTAACACTTGATAATCTAGAATACAACATTGTATGTTGAGCACCAGCGGCCCAACCTGCATATCTGTCTTCTGTAAGGTGATACGTTGATGATAAGAAAACAGGAGTATTGACTCCTCCTCCTATAGGGTTTGTACCTGAATGTACGGCTTTTGTTCCAAATTTTTTATCATCGTGGCCTTCAACCATATACCGCCGAAAGAGTGTTCAGCAATCAAGTAAACGGCTATAGAAAATAATTATAATACATCCTAATTTTTCTCATTTCTACCAATATACTCCGTTAATTGTAAAGAAAGTGCAACAATTGGTCCAATGAATAGAGCAAATATTACAGTTCCAAGCCCCACTTTACCTCCTAGAAAAAATCCAATAATTAACACAAGTACTTCAATTACGGCTCTAACTCTGCCTATTGATACTTTAGTTATTCTTTGTAACCCTGTCATCATTCCGTCTCTTGGCCCTGGTCCTAAATTTGCTGTTAGATATAAACCACTTCCAATTCCAACAAGTGTGGTTCCAACGAAAACTTGTATAATTTGGAAAATATATTTCTCAGGAGTAGGGAGATATGGCGTCATTAAATCTATGGCTGCAGCTATTAAAATAGCATTAAGAATTGTACCGATTCCAGGTCTTTCCTTTAGAGGTATCCATAATAAAAGAACAGTTAAACTGATTAAAAAGGTAGCTGAACCAACGGATATCTCAATTTGTTCAGTTATACCCTGTGCTAATACTGTCCAGGGAGCAACTCCCATTCCTGCGGCGATTATTATGGCATCTCCGGTTCCAAATATCCACAGCCCTATTATCAAAATAATGAGGGTTTTTGGTCTTGGTTTCATTGACATTGAATCGTCTGAGCTCCAAGAAGTCATTGGAACTTTTTTTGCTAGTTTGAACAAAATCAAATCACCTATTTACCCACTCAAAATATTCTTTTGTAGATTCTGTGGGCCACGAGACAATTGATGGAAGGTCATAAGGATGATGAGATTTTATTCTAATTAATAATTCTTCTTTTGATTCTTCAGAGGTAAAAAATTGAATTTGCCATTCAGAAGTACTTTGGATTTTATCATCCCAACGGTAAATAGATCTTGACCTTGTTACATGGATGCAAGCAGCTAATTTTGAATCAACAAAGGCTTGGGCCCATGAGCCTATTTCTGCATCATTTAGGTCGCCGGATAGAGATGTTTGAACAATCCAAATAATTTTTTCCATAGTATAGCGAAGAGGGGCTTATAAATCAACTCAATGGTATACTTTGAATTGAGGGTCCCTGTCCGGATAACTAGGGTGGGAGAGAATGAGTGAATGGTCTAAACCGATAGATGTAGGTAACATCCCAAAAAATGGAGAAAAATTTGATGTAATTGTAGTTGGAGGCGGTCCGGGAGGATCGGCCGCTGCCTCATATCATTCAATGAAAGGAAGAAAGGTATTATTGCTAGAAAAAGAAGTATGGCCAAGAGATAAAATTTGTGGAGATGCTGTAGGAGGAAAGTCTCTCAGGCATGTTAAAGAATTGGGAGTTAAAACTATGATTGAAGATACTCCTCACTTTAGAGTTGATTCTATAATCATGAGTAGTTCAAATGGGAATGAAGTAAAAATTGAATTGCCCAAGGAAGCATTTGAAAAGATGGAAGCTGGATATTCTCTTCCAAGAATTCAGTTTGATTATATGATGTTCAAAAGGGCTACTGAAATATTACTAGATAATGGTGGATATGTAATACAGGGATTTTCAGTAAAAGGTGTTGAAACCGAAGATAAGAACGGTAAAAAGAGGATTATTGGAGTTAGTGGTGAAACTAAACAAGGAGAAATAATGAGTTTTAAATCTCCTTTAACTATCGGAGCTGGAGGATATAATTGCCCAGTCGCAAAAACCATTACGGAAGTCATCCATGATGAGCCAATGAGGGATATAGAGCATTATTGTGGTGCATATAGAGAATATTGGAATAATGTAAAGGGTTGTGAAGGAGACTCGGGTGCAATTGAAATCCATTTTATAGATGAAGTCAATCCAGGTTATTTTTGGATTTTTCCAGTTAATGATGGAACTGTGAACGTAGGTATCGGGATGGTCATTGCTGAACAGAGGAAGCAGGAAGGAATTAAGAAATCACTAAAAAAAATGCAAAAAGATGTTATCGCGAATCATCCGTTGTTTAAAGATCGTTTCAAGAATGCGACATTGGTGGAAGGCACTGAAAAAGGATGGCAGTTACCATTTGGTTCACCACGAAAAGATGCTCCATCTTACCAGCCAAGAAGAAGTGCTACGGCTGGCGCAATGTGTATTGGCGATGCAGCCAGCCTTGTCGATCCATTCAGTGGTGAAGGCATTGGTAACGCTCTAGTATCGGCAAAAATGACATCTGAGATATTTGATGATGAATTACATTCTGATGGATTTTCAGAAGAATATGCAGAAAAATATATGATTGAATTATGGGATAAATTAGGGCCAGAATTGACTAATTCGTTTAGATTACAACAAGTTGTTAAACGTAAATGGTTACTGAATTGGTTCATGAAGAGGGCTTCAAAGAAGGAATCTATAAGAGAAATGATGACTGAAATGATTGCTGGAAAAGAAGCATCAGGTGGAGTCTATAGCAGATGGTTCGTAATCAAATCTTTATTACTCCCTTGAGGTGAAAGATTGGATACGGCACTAGATTCGATTAAGGCTATTTTCTTAGACTTGGATGGAACCATATATGTTGGCGGAGAGTTAATTCCTGGTGCTCTCGATTTTTTGAAGAGATTAGAAAAAAAGAATATAAAATACTTCTTTTTGTCAAACAATTCAAGTAAGTCTGTACATCAATATTTACAGAAATTGAAGATAATGATGATTCCTGCGAAGAAAGAAGATATTTTATTATCCACGCATGATTTGATTACTTGGTTACAGAACCAAAATATAACAAAGACATATCTTGTTGGTACAAAAGGTATGCATAGTATGCTAAATGATGAAGGTATTGATACTCTATCAAATAATCCAGAATATGTTGTTCTAGGATATGATACGGAAATAAATTATGAAAAACTGTCAAAAGCATCCTCACACTTACATAGGGGAGTTAAATTAGTGGCGAGTCACCCAGATATTGTGTGCCCATCTCCAATTGGTGGTTTACCAGATACTGGGGCATATTTAGCATTGTTTAAGGCAACTACAGGAGTAAGTCCGACCCATATATGCGGAAAACCTAATCCCGAAATGATTCTACATAAGATAACAAAATTAGGACTTGCTCCCGAAGAATGTGCAATGGTCGGAGATCGGATTTATACAGATATGGAAATGGCAAGAAGATCTGGTGTGAACGGAATACTCGTTCTGTCTGGAGAAGCGAAAATTGAGGATCTAGATGATATTTCTCATAAGCCAAATTTAGTAGTTAATTCCATAGATGATTTGGTTAGATAGGCTAAATTATGACTTCTATTTTTGATAATTATGGGTTTCATTAAATAACTTATAATGGTACTCATAAGTGTGGAAAGAGACTGGCACCTACGTGACATTTCTAACTGTGATTTAGAGACTCTGCCTGAAATTATTACATGGCCAAAATTATCCTCGCAATCTGATGCCGTAGAAGCATTGAGTAACTTGGGAGCTTTGGATAATTTAGATGTAAAAAATGTCTTATCAATTACTCCTAGGGGGGTGCACGCGCTTCCATTGTATGAAGATATTATCAATATCGAAAGTAGTTCTTTAAAATTACCATGGTCGGTAGATGCTGAAAAATCAAATTCTCTTTTACCTGGTTTATTCGAGACGGCACAAATTTTCCAAATGATAGAAATTTTATCAAATGACAGTGTTTTATTAATTGGACCGAGGGGTAATTGGTGGACCGAGATTATTTTACATCTGGGGGTATCGAGTATAAATATTCTTGAAATAGATGCTCATATAAGACAAAACTTAGAAACAAAATGGAAAAATTTACGATTAGATATTGTAGCTAAGGCACTCAATTGTGATGTTAAATGGAGTGGTTTAGATTATATTATTAATAATCCACATGATAAATTATGGGATAAAATTTTAATTACAGGTGGGTTAAATAATAAGCCTAAAGAATTATTTAATATGTTAAAAGATAATGGAGAAATATGGGTACCAATAGGTACTGAAAATAAAACAATATTACAAAGAATTATCAAATCAGATTCTAACGATATGGAGGCTCAAAATATAGCAATGTGGGACGTAGATTTATTAGGAACCGATGCTGAAAATATTCTATGTTTAGGGACTAATGTTGAAAGTGCTGAAACTAGACACATAGATGAAAGAACCGAGTTAATAAGAGAAGCATGGTTACATGCTAATGATAACCCAAGGAAAGACAGGATAGGTCCATCCTCATTGTTAGATATGATAGAAAATATTTGGAAATCCAAAGATATTTTACTAGAATATGATAATATGACGCTTAAAGACTCTATAGCAAAAGATCTATTCAAGATGGGTAATGTTCTACAAAAAATTGGGATTTATACCTTAGCGGCTCAACATCTTGGAACATCGTACTCAATATCTCCCTCTGCTGAATCTGCATGCTACTTAGGTATGTCATATCCATCAAATTCTGAAGATTCTTTGGCATGGCAAAGGAAGGCGATAGAGACGGACCCTAACTTTGGAGAACCATGGAATGAAATAGGAGAAATACTGATGAAAAGTGGGGATATTGGAAGTGCAATCAACTGGTTTAGAGAAGCAATTGTCTCAAAGAACTATTCAAAGCGTGGCGATGCTTGGATAAACCTAACTAGAGCCCATATGGAAATAGACCAAACTTTGTCTGCTTTTTTTGCCGCTCAGAAAGCAGTTGAATTATTTCCAAGTAATACAGAGTTAATTGAGTTGTTATCTTATCTTGGAGAAGACTTAGTCTAAACATAAACCTCAATCATGAGAATCCTGTGGGATGATATATGGATGACATAGTTGTGGTAACTGGTGCAAGTGGATATATAGGTAGCCATATTGTTTCAAATTTATTATCAAAAGGAAGAAATGTTAGAGCAACTGTTCGAGATTGTAGAGATCCTTCTAGAGTAGAGCATTTACTGAACATTCCAATAAATGAAGGAGGTTCATTAGAAATAGTAGAAATGGATTTGTTGGATTATAAGAGTGTAGAATCGGCAATATATGGTGTAACCGATGTAATTCATACTGCTGCTGTTGTAATGATTAAGTCTGATAGTCCACAAATAGATATTGTAGATCCCAGTATAGTTGGGACTAGAAATGTACTCAATGCAATTGAAAAAAGTGGGACTGTAAAAAACTTAATTCATACTTCTTCAACCGCTGCAATTAGGCCTGCTAAATGGAAAAATGGTGCAATACTAAATTCTACAATGTTTGCTAATGATGCAACTTTAACTACAAATCCATATGGATTTGCCAAGTATAGTGCTGAAATGTTAGTTAGAAAATGGCATAATGAGTTGACAATTGATTTGAAGCCAAGGATGTTGACAATTCATCCATGTATGGTATTTGGACCGCCTCTTTCTTCTAGGCATTTAGATGGCTCTCTATCTATTCTTATGATGTTAGTTAGGCGTAAGTTACCTGTTTTGTTACCGATGCAAATTAGTATTGTAGATGTTAGAGATGTAGCCGAAATACATGTTAGAGCACTAAAAATTGGCAAATCTGGTGGTCGATATTTGACTGTTGCGGGTCAAATGATGTGGAAAGATATGGCTGACCTATTGAGGACAGCATATCCAAATAGAAAGTGGGCAAGATATGTTGTACCATACAGAATTGCAATTCTCATTGCAGCATTGCATCCAAAGGTTAGCATATCATGGGCTAAAACACATCTAAAAAATAAACTATATTGGGATTCTAAGCCTGCCAAAGATGATTTTAAAATTAATTGGAGAGAGCCAGAAGAAACAGTTGTTGATACAATACCAAATATATTAGATAATAATTGGGAATAATCACTAAACGCAAGAAGCATCATATTTTGAACATTGAATTACACCGGTACCCATGCGGAATGCAAGTGTAATCGTTGTATTACTTTTTGTGATGTCAAGTTTATCTGGTTGTTTATCGAAAGATATTGAGGAAAAAAATAATGATGAGAACATTTTTTCTTTTGAATTTGGAACTATTCCTATCACTACATGGTACCATTATCCGGGTAGTCCTGGAAATCCCACAACTATCGATGCTACAAATATTAATGCAGTTGAGAATGCCAATATAACGATAAATCTAACAAATGGAAGTACTCCTTTTTATTCAGTAGGGACGTATTATGGGACTGGCTGGGATACTTTCGAACCTACACTAGGAATTACATCTTCAGGAGCGATTTTCTTTACAAATTATAATGGATTAGGAGATGGTACACACATAATTAGATCAATGGATAAAGGTCAGACATGGGAAGATGTGGGTCCATTTGGCCAAGTAGACGATGACTCAGGACAGACTCCTAACTCTAACGATCCATATCTATATGTGGACAAATTTAATGATAGGTTGGTTAAGTTCGATATGCATGCTTTGGCAGCTATGTTTGTTGAGTATTCTGATGATGATGGAGAATCGTGGAGTATTCCGTATCCAGTTGAAGGATATTATGTCACACAAGACCATCAGAGTATTGCCTCTATGCCTCATCCAAATGCAATTATTGGGGAGGTAGTATATGTTTATTGTATCAATACTGGTTCTGCAGCAGCGGGCCCTCAATGTTCTCGTTCTGTGACCGGAGGCCAAACTTGGGATATTCAAAGATTAGGTTATCCTACAGAATCTTTTGGTAGTCAATGTTCAGGATTACATGGGCATCTTGCCGGTGGAACAGATGGTTCTATCTACCGAGGGAATCCTTCATGTGAGGGGCCAGCAGTCTACAGATCACTAGACGGAGGTATAACTTGGTCTGAGCATACAATTACGACCGTTGTTGGTATGCAACAGGGTTGGCATTCTCATGAAGTTGCTACTGCTGTCGATGAGGGAGGGAATGTGCATGCAACTTGGATTTCTAATGATCAAATGCCTTGGTACGCATACTCAAGAGATCAAGGAGATACTTGGAGCGATCCTATGATGGTTGCACCCCCAGGAGTTAATGAAAGTGGCTTTCCAACAATATTCGCTGGTGACTCAGGCAGAGTTGTTATCGGTTACATTGGAGAGACCACGGACTGGAATGAATCTTCAGGCGGAGGATGGTCAGGATATATGTCTATAATGACAGATGCCTTTGCAGAATATCCGCTAATCACCAGCGTTGCGGTAAATTTACCAACCGATCCCTTGGATACTCTACCGGATTGTGGGAATATTAGATGTGGAGGATTTGGTGATTTCATAGATGTAGAAATAGATGATGAGGGGAGGCCTTGGATCGCATTGGCACATAATGCAGCTGGAAATGAAGAGGCAATTATTGGAACTCTATCAACCGGTCCGGCATTGTATGGGCCCATTACACAATTACCTGTTTTAGCATTAGGTGGCAATTCAACATTAAAATTATAGAGAACATTTGTCCGCACATATGATGTATTGTTAGTATAGCCCACGTTATATGAGAACAGGATCTATATTCGTTGTTTTGGTTATTGTAAGTTCTATAATTTCAGGCTGTTTAAGTAAGGAAATAACAGAGCAAGGAACAGAGAAATCGATTTTAGATGAGATATGTCCTGATGGTTTTGCGAACAATACATGGTATCATTTTGCTAACTCAACAGATATATCAAAGATTGATGATTTGTCTTATTTAAATTCTATCTTAATAGGTGAAAATATACCAATATGTGCTAAAGGAACGTATTATGGCATAGGAGTGTCTACTTTTGAGCCCACAATTGGGATTACTTCACAGGATAATTTATTCATGACTAGTTGGGGTAATGGTCCAGGTGGTTCTACAGCAATAATACGATGTTCAAATATGATAGAAATGATAGATTTAAATTACACATGTGAGAATACTTACCAAGGTCAAGTTGTGAATAGTAATGATCCCTATGTATATGTAGATCCATGGACTGATAGAGTAATGAAGTTTGATATGCATGCTCTTGCAGGTATGACAGTAGAATGGTCTGATGATGAAGGAGAATCATGGGGTCCTTTTGGTTTAGCGTCATTTGCAACGGGCTATTCCGTACAAGATCATCAAACAATAGCATCTTCACCGTATAATGCATTGTTACATGAGACTACTTGGGTATTTTGTGTAAATGGAAATTTCCAGTCTCCTTTGTGTTCTACAAGTCAAGATGGAGGGTTAACATGGGGCCCTGAAGTTCCAGGGGCTCCTGCTAATTGTAATAGTGGAGGATTGACTGGCCACATGGTAGGTTCAAATAATGGTAATTTTTACAGAGGGAATCCTAGTTGTGATGGAGAAGGATATTCTATTTATCGTAGTGTAGATGGAGGATTAACATGGACTGAGCATGAGTTGCCAACTGAACAGACAGGAACGGCGGCGACATGGAATGCTGAGGAAGCTCAGGTGTATCCTGATGAAGACGACAATGTTCATGCAATGTGGATGGGATTAGATAATATGCCATATTATTCATATTCTTTTGATAATTGTGATACATGGAGTACCCCAATAATGATTGCCCCCCCAACCGAACTAAACGGTACTGGTTTTCCTGCATTAGCAGCAGGTGATTCCGGACGTGTTGCGTTTGCATATTTGGGAGATTCCGGAGGTAATACTTGGAATGGTTATATTTCTGTAATGACGGATGCGTTTTCTCCTATGCCACTAATTACAACAATACAAGTTAATAATTTTGGAGATCCATTAGACACGACAGTTGATTGTGGATATAATAGATGTGGAGGATTTGGTGATTTTATTGATATTTTAATTGATAAACACGGTAGGCCTTGGTTTGGACTTTCTCATAATATTGTAGATCAGGGGATATATGGTACTATGATGACAGGCCCCACTCTACGGGATTCCACCATGGCATTGAATCCATTACCTGAAGGGGGATTTGTAACTCTTTGAATTCTTAATTATAATATATTTGAACTGCTTGATTAATAAAACCAAAGGCAAAAACAATCATAGTTACGCCACAGATATTTAAGAATAATTTATATGTTTTTATAGAAATATTTCCACGTGTTTTATCAAAAAAATAAGCAATTGTGGTTTTTACTAATATTATTGATATTAAAAAAGATATAGCATATGCAACGGGAGCTATTGGTTCTTTCTCAGCAACGGAGGCCATTAGTGGTCCACCTATTAAAAACCAGAATATGTAGACATTAGGATTTAATAAATTTGTAAGGATTCCTAATTTCAAAGATTTGGTATGATTAATATTATTCAATTGTGTATTTGGAGGTTCTATTGAAAAACACTCTACGCCCATTTTAATCAGAAAAATTGATCCAATTAGTGAAATTAATGCTAAAAATACTGGCCTTGATGAAAACCAATTGGCTGCAAGAAGACTAATTATTATCAATGGACCATCGGTAAAAATAGGAGCAGTTGCTGTCCAAAAACCCGCTTTCAGACCATTAGAAAGGGTCTCTTTGATTACCATGGTTAACAAAGGACCTGGTTTAATTCCTTCTACTATACCGAGAGAAATACCAGCAATTGTTAGTGCTAGTATTGTATCTATTTCCAAATTTCATCTCCTCATAGAAATTTTTGCTATTAATTTTAGAATTTCAAGATATAACCAAGCTAGAGTAACCAAAAGACCGAATGCAGCCCTCCATTCTAATTGCTTTGGAGCTCCCCGTAATACACCTCTTTCTATAAAATCGAAATCTGCAACCAAGCACAAGGATGCTATGCCTACAACAAATAATGAAAATGCTATACCAACTGGTCCCGCACCATGGATAAGTGGTATTTCAAAACCAATAAATGAGCCGATAATAGATATCATATAAATTAGAAAGATTGCAGACATTGCAGATGTAACGGCTATTTGCATATTTTTATCCCAATGTATGAGGCCAAGCCTGTATATAGTAAGCATAACAGCAAGTATCAAGAAAGTGATACCCGCAGCAATTATGCCGATGGCTTCCAATCCGGTTTGTTGAGCAAACACCCAAGTTATACCTCCCAAAAATAACCCTTCGAAGAGTGCATAGGAACAGATTAAGAGTGGGCTATTGGATCGGGAGAATATTACTATCAAAGCACAAATTATACTACCTATAAGTCCAATAATGAATAAAATACCAGAAGCAGGCATCATCATAGAAGTTGCTATAGCAGCAGTAGCAGTGATTAATAGTAAAATCGCAGTTTTTTCTGAAACTCCTTCTATAGTCATTTTATTTGTATTAGAATTTTCCCACCAATTTGTATCTTTATACATATTTTTATCAAATGTTGAATCGGACAGAGCTGGGTTTCCAGAACGGTACATATTATGGCCCACGAGGTATTGCTACTCAAGACTTAGGGTTTATTAGATCTAAAATGCTAGCCCGTGTTCCTTTCCAGCTTTTGCTACTTTATGGAGAAAATTTTCAAAATGTATTCTAGGGTATGTTGACCTTTGTAAACTTGTATCACATATCGATAAAGCTGTAAGTAATTTTTCTCTAAGAATATCAGGAAGAGTTAATCTTCTACCCACCAGAACATCATGTAATTGTGAGACTATATCATAAGAATCTAATCCATAATTATTCATTAAATTATCAATTTCAGCCATTGCCCCAGATAATATTTTTCTTTTTTTACCAGATTTATTTTCCCAACGCCATTCGACAACAGCCCCTCTTAGAGCCTTTTCTAGAATATGACGACTTGATTGAAGAGTTGTGGATTGTACTAGATTATGCACCGCTGATCGATCTGATGAGAGATTTCGCATTTCAAGTAACTCTAAGATAAAAATTGCTTTTCTCAAATTTCCTTGAGATATGTACACAATATCATCTAATACTCCCCTTGAAGGTGTTTCGGACTGGTTTTGTGAAATCTTCTGTAAAGTTTTTATCATTAATTCACTGCTTGTAGGAGGGATACGGATCATTTGGGTCCTAGATCTAAGTGCATCGATTATCCTTGAAGGTGCCCTAGTCACTAAAATGAATCTTGAAGCATTTCCGACTGTTTCCATCATCCTACGTAAATACGCTTGTCTAATATGACCAAGATAGTCTGCATCTTCTAAAATTATTAAACGGCTAATTGGAACATTATTTTTTATTGAGTTTTCTCTGCCTGCTGGAGGTATATCATCTTTTTTCTGAGTAAATATGTCTCTATCAAATGAGTCTAAACTTAGCATACCAGCTAGAGTATCAGACCTTCCTCCCCCTGGTCTTAGAAATTCTTCAAATTTTGTCATTGCACCTTTTTGCCGTGCTAGATCTCGACATTGTAGTACATGGGTTGTTGACTTCCAGCCGGCACCAAGTACCTGTCTAGCATATAATTGCCAAGAAATAGTTTTTCCAACTCCTGCTGGGCCTGTGATCAATAAATGTGGCGGATCAGGAGAAACGCTGACTGTTTCTAATGTGTTGCGAATAGATTCGGGGAGCGCCAAATCGGCGAATACCTTAGGCGCATTAGAAACTAGCCAACTCACCATGCATTGCTGCATATGTAAGAAGTTTTGAACTACTCGCCTAAATGTATCTAAAAAAAAAATAAATTACATATTCTCTCTCTAATTGAATCCTAATACCGAATGTTAGATTAATGATACTTTCCAGTCAGTTGGTATGGTAATGCGGGTAGCATCTAAATCAGACCCGCGATCATCACATGAATGTAAGAAAAGTATTATGCCTTTCATGGTGATTATTTTTTTAATTCAAATTTTTCTGCCTACTGTAAGTGCTAATATGGATATATGTACAGAGTTGAATGGTGGTATATGCGATGATGTCAATAGTAGTGATGATCTTTCAAGCGAGGAATCTTGGATTGAGGGAATTTATAATATAAATATGATAGATACAGAAACAATGCAATTCACGGCTACTTGGGCAATATATGAATACAATAGAGCTCCATTAGGCTTTACAGGTTCGTTGGCTACAGCGGCCCTTGAAAATGATGGTATTTTCGAAGGAGATGGTATTCCAGCAGATGTGATACGTAATTCATGGGATGAGCCATGGAATGGAATCAATGGAGCCCCTCCAGTTAAGGATAAATTGATGGGCGAAATAAACTCAAGTGTTGGAAGTTTACTAAATTCATTAGGATCTGCATCTTCCCCAAGTACAGTTTGGGCAGATGAGATACAAGATAGCGGGATTAATATCGATTGCGAGATAGATAGAACGGAAGATGATGATGGAAATGCATATTCACCACCGATATGTGTTCAAACTACGGTAGAAATAGGTTTATCACCTGATAAATTTGGTATCACGTCGAATTCTAATTTAGACTTAGAAAGTGCATATAAATCTTTATTGATAATGGGAGCACAGATAACAACATCTCTACCAATAAATATAGAATCCGGCCACAAAAGCACATATTATGTTGATCCTCCTGAGTACGCTACTATAATTGGAACAAACGGTCCAAGTGCCACTAAAGTTACTGAATCTGTAACCTTTCCATATAATTCTGGTAAATGGGAAGCTGACAACCTAAATTTACCAACAGGATATTCCACCAACCTAGAGTTTACTATGGCCTTTAGAAATAATGCAAGTACAAGTTCATTTGATTTACCTTCGAACTCAAGGTCGTTAGATTTGGAAGTTGTTCTTGACTTATCAAATGAGGATGCTGCTACGATTGATTTAATCGCTACAATTAATCATATTGAAACTGGTACCATTCAAGGTTTAGATATAATTCCATCAAATAAAGGATATATTCCCATTATAACTTCGGATGGAATTAGGATGGCACATCATAACGGGCTGATTAATTTAGATTCTATTTCTAATAAATTCCCGGTCAGTACTGTTGGAGATTCACTGGCCAGCAGTGTTCCTGGTTTGACTGTTCAAATGGGGGAGTTTGTTTGGGTATTAGATAGTTCGACGGCAAATACAAATTTAGGATCTGGTGGTTTAAATTATCAACATACTCAATCTGACTGTCTAGATCAAGGTGTGAATTACTGTACTTCGGGAATCGCGGCAATGGGAAATGAATATCCTGTTTATTTAACTAGTAAAAGTCAACCATTTAAGTTAGGCTTAAGTGATCTAATTGGAGATAAATTAGGAGATTTAAGTTTCCTCAGCGAAGTTACTCAAGATGATTTAGAAAAAATAGTAAATAGTGGAATGGCATTTGAAACGTTACTTGACCCAAGTTTTCTTAGTTCTATGAAACCAGAGGGAATGGGAAGTACGGAAATAAAATTGAAGCTGGTTCTGCCTTCATGGGCCGTAAATACAGATGGTGGTAACGTTATTGAGTTATCTCATATTACAGATAATAATTATAATGGAAATTTTGGAATTAAAGGGTCTGATTCTTTTGATTGGGCTCATCCACTATGTACGAATGCTATAGGCACATGCTCAGATATTAGTACTGATGTATTTTGCACTTCATTAGAGGAAACATGTAAGAGAGGAATGATAGATCTTGATGTTTCTGAATATTCTTTTTCGGAGCTACAAAAAGGCATTACGGTTGAATTTGCACTAAATATGGAGGTCGCAATACATAGAATATCAGTTCCAGCATCAGTAACAGATTCAATGAATACTGGGACTACTGAAGTATCTTTACCAGTACTACCTTCTGATTTACTTAAATTAATTCTAGAAATTGCAGATAGAGGAAGTTCGCCATATTCAACGTCTTTTTCCATATGCGATAATAACCAAATAGATATTTGTAAAGAAGATCAAAATATTGAGTTTTCAACAGATGGGCTTACTAAATTCACAAATAAATTTGGAGAGAGTATTACCAGTTTGATAAAATCTGAATTAAGTACCAGTTCTTCGATTGGAAATATCGATATTGATGGATTCCTGATAAATACCACAATTGACGGATTAATAGATAATAATGAAAACATAGGTGATGAGGATGCTATTATTCTTTCAATTAATATACCAAAGGTTAGAACTACTGTCGGCTTAGGAAATAGTTGGTCTGACATATATAAAATGGTCAACGGAGGCTCGACGGATGATTTAAGAATAGATATAAATGCACCTTTGGTTGGAAATTTAGTGAATCCCATAATGGTTCCAATGATGAATGCCATGGATGGTTTAACAAATGCTATAACTCAATTTGCAGCATCAACAATCGCGGATGGTTTCATACTAGAAAGTATTCAAACAGATATTCCAAGTAGTCAATCTCTCCAAATGCCGATAGATTTGAGAGTAACACTTCCATTAGGAATATATTTAGAGGAATTTACATCTTCAAATAGTCAAATAACTACATCACTTAATTCTGAATCAAGACAAGTAATAGAATATAGAATGTTAACTGATAACACTGACAGTCTAAATTTCAATTTGGTAATAGGTTGGCAATGGATTCTTCAACAACTACTGCCTTACATAATTATTTCATTATTATTTTTTGCTTGGAGAGTCCGAAGAAGGATTAAGAAACGAAGTAAAAAAAGGAGAGCAGCAGAAATAAAAATAATAGAGAAAGAGGCTATTGAGAATAAATTTTCAGGGGCCAAGGCTATGAGTCCTGATGTAGAGGTAATTAATATCTCTAACTGTAAAATATCAATAAAAAAGAGAGTTAATATTTGAGGCATACGACGATGTATTTATCTCAATCAAATGTGGCAATGTTTCTAGCGATGATAATGATTTCAGGCCCATTAAGTGGTTGTATGAGCCCAAATAATGAAGATCTAGATGAAAATAGTTTGGTTATTGAAGTCCCAGTCGTAGAAGGTGGTTCTTTTCAGAATATTAATTTAAAAGCTACAGAAAAATTATCGATTTTTATACCGTATTTGATAATGGACCAAGAGACTGGATTTATTCAAAATTCAACTGTAATTGATATGAATAAGGGTCAAATCATGGAAATATCTATTTTAGTTCCTCCGCGTATAGATAAGATTATTTTTATGATTGGAGAAATAAATAGACAATTTTGGCCGATAAGAAATCAGGAAGAGTCTTGGTCAAATTGGTTATTAATCAAAGATAATATCAAAGAAGAACGGAATGGAATAGTAAGAGTTGATGCCTTAGACAATACAACTTACGATACAGTAGAGCCAAGTAACTATATTGGAGATTCGCCAGTATTTATTAAAACTGTCAATGTAGAGAGAGTTCAATTATTAGGTGTCCCAGAAGGAGGATTGCATTCATCAGGAATTGTGAATGGTAGAATAGTGTATGATAGACTGTATGAAATAACTGATCCTACGGACTCATTTGATATTATAGACGGTAAGAATGGATATTATGACAGATGGGCAGGGCAGGGAAATGCAGCATATGAGGATGCTGCTATGTATCTAATCAATGAGTTAGATTCCTTTGGATTAGAGGTTAAATCCCACAGATTTGAATTTACAGACATATTAGGGGCACAAAATCCTGAAGCATATAATATATGTGCATACAAGTGGGGTACTGAAGTAATAAATGAATGGTTAGTTTTCGGTGCCCATTTTGATGTTGCACCGCCGGCTAACGCAGTGTTATTGGATCCACATATTACTGGACAGAGGACTTATGGAACAAGAGTGGGGGCGTACGACAATTCTGCTGGGACAGCGATGGTTATGGAAACTGCAAAGGCTCTTTCTGATTATAATAGTAGAAGAACTATGGTTTTCTGTTTTTGGTCAGGTGAAGAAGGTGGTAAGAGAGGTTCTGACTATTGGACTGATTATTATGTTAATGAAGATAATCCAGAAGTTACAGTTACTAATTATATAAATTTAGATATGGCAGGCGTAAATTGGCCTGGTGGTGGAGGGGCACCGCATGGAGACCCCGACCCCAGTATCGATGAAGAGGGTTATCCCAAGGATGAGGAGGTTTGGCCAATGAGAGTATACATTGGACCGGGTCCCAATCATGATAGTCTAGATCAGCCAGAGATGGTTGGATTGTCGAATTGGATAGGATCAGACGCTTTAGGTTTAGAAGAACAAATGGGTACTCTTGTTGGTACAAATTACTCGGCAGAAACATGGAAGACTAATGTTTGGTTAGATATGGATAGACCAGAAATTATTGTTTATGAAGATACAACAGCAAGAAGTGATCATGCAAGTTTTCAAGATAATCTGGGTACGGTTACTATTGGCTTTGGAGGATTAGTAGATGGTTATTGGTGCTATCACCAAACCTGCGATACATTAGAGGAAATGGAGGATTGGATGGACACAACAGGCAAGAATTATGGAGAGGATAATACAGGTGTTGCAAACCTTGTAAATAGCCTTGATATGATAACTTGGTGGTCATTATTAATATTCTTCCACTGTGATGAAAAACCAGTATTGAATTCCATTATTTAATATTTATAAAAACAAGGTGCTTGAATACTTGTACGTAATCCAAACAGTAGCAAGTGTTATACTAAACCAGATATTGAAGATTGTATCTGACCATGTTTTAATCTTTTTACCATCTAGTGGTCCAAATGGAAGCATATTAAATGCGGCCAAAATAGCATTTCCCCATAACCATGTCTTCAATATTTGATCTAAAATGTTAATTTCTCCGCCAAATACAATTGAAACCATGATTCCTAAGCTCCATAAAAGAAGATTAGTTAATGGGCCAGCAAGGGCTATTTTTCCAAATTGAGAATTAGAAGTTCGACCTGCCACCATTACTGCGCCGGGTGCCATGAATACTATGCCAAGTACCGCTGCTAATATTACACCAAATCTTAAGCCCCCAGGATTGGCTCGAAATTCCGCCCAACACCCGTATCTTCTAGCCATAATTTTATGTGCTATTTCGTGTAATAGAAACGCTGGAGTTAACGAAATAAAATATAGAATTCCTGAATAAATAAAGTTTGATGGTGTGGCTATTGCTCCGATAATCCCTCCCGCGCCCATGAATGCTAGTGCAAGTGTAAAAGCAAGTGTCGCTTGAGTTAGGTGTTGGACCTCTATTTTAGAAAAATGCCATATAGAGCCTTTGTGTACTGGGATGGCATGCCTCTGACTATTGCCAAAATAATCATTTAGAATTTCTTGAAAGGGATTATTATTAAATTGATTTTCAGAGTTTTTATTGAAAACATCATTATGCTTTTTCTTATCAAAGGGATCATCGTCTAACCACCATGCACGTGGGTCTCTTTCTCTAGACATTTGAACCAACATTTATTATTTATTATTTATTATCTTCTAGAAGCTTATCAATTTCTTCTAACAAGTTATTTATCCCGAGAGGGTGCTTAGATTTAATTTTACCAGTTATCAGTTTTAATAATTCTTCTCTCTCGGTATAGTTTGGAGGATTTTCTAACCATTTATTTTGGTTCGCAACATCACTTATCAAAGATTTTGGTTTATTTTTTCTGAGAATTTCATATCTTTTCCTAACATCTTCGAATGACTCAGGTGGAACTATACCATTATGCTGATTTATTAATGATGAATAGTATATCATCGACTCTCCATGATTTGAATTATCTATATATTTATGAGGATTCGTAAGCATATTAATAAATTCTCTAGCCAATCTATCTGCTTTAGTTTTTGGAGTGCCTTTGTTTAATCTTTCTCTACTTTTAGTATGTGACTCGATGCATGCCTTACAACGACTTGAGCCAGCAATATCTACTTCATCACACATTAAACAACAGACAGCAAAACCCATCTGTTCCATCGCACGACGTGGAAGAGACACAGTAATCGCGGGCATTCTTATTTCATCAACCCTACTAATACCCGATCAATTATTTGCAGCATCTGGGCTTTGAGGAGTAATCAAAATATTAGACCCGTTTCTATCTATATTTGGAATTGAAAGTTTTGATAATGATGGCAATATATGCACTGTACAACTGGAGCCGCAAGCAGGTGCGAGATAGTCTTCACCCGTTTCAGAGAATATTATATCGATACCATGACCTACTGGTAAAACAGCATCTATTGCTTGGAATTCCATCATCATTGTAATTTGTTGTGAAGGTAAAACCGTCTGCGGACTGTAACCCCCAGCATGATATCTGATGTCCATTGTCGCATGACCTAATCTAACTCCTGTTTCAGAATCTCTTAACTCGGCAAAAATCTGTCCTCCGTCCATCGTTGCGACGGTTTCTAACTCCAGGCGAATTAGCCCAGATATGTGTATATCATTTTTTTCTGAAAGGGCATCACAGTTTATTGTTACCGTTTGGCCACCGCCCACAACAGGAGCCCCTCCCCCCACAAAAACACCTGAGTTAGAGCATTCTGATAATGGTAAAGAGTGCCATGAAATATCATTTGGAGGCCATGTTTCTTCTATTCTCCATTCTCCATCGTTTCTCTGAACTTGAGCAATCGAATCAGGTTTAGGGCCGATTCCTTTCAAGTAATATTCATACCATTCGAAAAGGTCTTGCGCCCAATCCCACCTAGTCATATTTTGTATTGCTTCACCGCCATATCCAATATCTTGGGCATTATGCTTGCTCCACTGATCAGGATAGTTGTGTTCCCACTGTCCCATCATCCCTCTAATTTCATAACCAGAATCTATGTAGTCTTGATACCAGTTTGTCCCAATTGGACCGCCGAAAACTTGATGAGGATCTACGTTCCAATCTTGTAAACCCTGGATCCAATATACACTACCATTCCATTTCTCAAATGCTTTGTCAATATGGCTTCTTTCGTCATAATAGTTTGACATGTACGGATCCAATTCCCCTGCGCCATATGTAATTGGACCGGCAAAAAAGCCTTCTATAATATCAGGGCATATGTTGTCAAAATCATCAGAATTATAATCAACAGTACTTGAGAAATAGTTCATATGCATAATCTGGCTCCTAGCTTCAGCACTACCATTTTTGTATAGTAATGGATGAAGAGCTGTTGTACCAGATATTGGAACTATAGTTTTCAAATATTCACTTCCTAATGCTGCTGCTTCCCATTGAGTAGCTCCTTCATATGATTTACCGTATAAACCTACATTTCCATTTGACCAGTTTTGGGATCCAAGCCATTCTACGGCATGATGTATGCCCAATCCCTCACCCGCCCCTCTGTAATCAAAACAACCAGTTGATAATTCCGTGCCAAAAACTGCTACTTGAGCAAACGCATACCCATGCGGAATAAAATTTTCATAAATAAATTCTCCCCTGCCTGCACTTACTATATTTGTTGGAGTGGATTCATCACCTTGGAGGCCATATGAAAAATAAGGACTTATTATGGCTATCACTGGCACATTATCGCCATCTAGTGTATTATTTGGTAACCAATAAGAAAGATGGATTGTAGATGTTTCTGGTCCTGTTTCCCATATGTCTGAAGTGTCTATTTCAATAAAAGTTTCTTGTACATCTAATGCATAATTTATCCCTCTTTCCAGTGTGTATGAAAACGAATGATTGTGTTGAAAATCTAGATTATACCTATCATAAATTGAGGGGTATATTTTATGCAGATCGTCATTTACAATCTTTTCCTGAGGATTTAATATACAACCAGAAAGTACAGAAGTTGTAATTAGTACTGTTACACAAAATGTGTAAAAAAACTTCCTCATGAGCAAGCGGAAGTATTCTTATGATTGAAACCTATGGTTGATAAGTTCTCATTTAAAATCTTGACTTGATGATGTGATAAGTGAGTTTTATCGGAGAAATATGATTATTCCAAATGACTTATCTGATTCTTTAGGAGTTATGTCAGTGGAATCTTTTTAACTCTAATTAGGATTGGTAACAATCTTGTAAATTAGAAGAATAGACTTGAATCTGAACTAATAAGGAATTCTAAATTGGTAAATTTATGTATCCCTAAATGTATAATTGACAATAATCAAATGAATGAATAACTAGACTCCGACCATGTCTTCATAGCCACATTCAGGATATGAACAAATAACCTTGTAACGCTCTCTTTTTGGTCTTGGAATAGTCATTCTTGATCCACACATCGAACATTGATGGATAATAGTTTCCGGTTCCTTTTTCTTCTCTTCCTCTATAGGTAATAAATCGGTGGAAGCAGTTACCCATCCTCTTTGAGATTGGTAGTCATCAGTTTCTTTTTCTATCTTTGCAGATCGAATTTTTAATCTAAGTCGTGGGCCTCTCGCCTTCTTTTTTTGATTAGTTATTTTACCCGCTTTTTTTGATTTTTTATTTGATTTTGATACTTTTTTCTTATTTGGCATAGATCCTGGTTTTGCCTTTGGTGGCGGATTTTGTGGTGGCTTTGCCTTTGGTGGAGATGGTGGCGGATTTTGT
>CAXAFE010000008.1:0-79430 GCA_963968165.1 uncultured Candidatus Poseidoniales archaeon
ACCCCCGGCCACCTGGTTGCAAACCAGGTGCTCTTCCAAGCTGAGCTAAGCGCCCTACGGCTTTGCGAAACGGATATAGTTCTTGAGTTGAACCGTTGGTACTCATTCTTTTTGATTTGTTTTAGTTAATTGTGGAATTATTAATACCATACCCAAAAGTGAGGCAAATAACAGTAAAATTATGGGAAAAAGGGAATTATTACTCTCTACCTCAGATTCTTCATTATTTGTGGGAGGGTCAATTGGAGGAGTATGAATATCCTCACCAAAATAAACATAAAACTCATGTATTGTAACATTATCTCCATACATAATCTCATGAATCATAGATATGTTACCTTGTAGGAAGCCATTACTTGCCGATAATAAAATCATCTCATGCGCATTACAATTTTCATCAATTTTTACTCCTGTCTCATTTAATTTACAGGATGAATTAAGCCAACTGGTTGAATAATCATCAATTTCACCAAACTCGCCATTACCATCCAAATCAACCATCAGCCGGTGGCTAACATTTTCCCTAGTATCGTGATTTCTTATAAATAATGAATCATTTTCAACCAATATTCCTGCAACAATGCCACCTGGTGTTGGCCCGTCTTCAAACAGTAATACGGTATAATTTTTAGGATCATGGGCATGAACGTTTATTGGAATTAATAATATAATTATAATCATGAAAAATGACACTGATGACTTCTCCATATATGACCGCGGCGGAGCGATGGTTTGAACATGCCCCGCATCCTCGCAATCGTTAATGGACATTAGGCGCATAGTACTAGCATCTGCACTAATAGTGTGTTTACTAGTTGCAAGTATGTCCACGATATTATTAATTAATGGAGACGATGCTGTTGTAAATTCTAATACTTCATTTAAAGATCCGTTAATTCAGGATGATGGACATGATCACAGGAATGCAAGTCAACACGTATTATATACAGAGAATATTCAACCTGTTTCATTTAATTCACTAACTGCGCCTGGAAATGCAGAAGTTCAAGTTGCTGAATCGCCTGATGGTAATACCTATGCATATATTGCAGGATGGAGTGAAATGCATATCGTAGACGTTACGAACCCATACAATACTACGGTGACTGGAGTTTATGTTGATCCCAATACTCAGGTCCTTGATGTTAAATATCTACAATATGATGGTAGAGAATATGTTATAGTTCAGAATCAATTAGTAGATCCTGGCAATGCTGATCCTAATGTAGGAGAATGGGGGGATCCTGCTCAAGTCACAGTCACATTAGTGGATGTTACGGATAAGGCGAATCCTACTTTCGTGGACGCTTGGTATGATGCAGATCATCCTAGTGGGCCTCACAACCTTTACACGCAAATGATAGACAATGAATGGTATATATTTGTCGCAAATCCGGAGTATGAACAGTGTGATGTTGGCCAAGGTGATGCGTGTGGAGGAATAACTATTGCTCATCTCAACTTTGATGGTTTTGGAGATAATCCGACTATTCTAAAAGTAGGCGAAGCAGAAGTATCTTGGGAAAGTACTCGAGGAGGCTGGATATATATTCACGATATGACGGTTCAAAAGTGGCCTGGAGAAGATTCAAATGATCCCAGATTTGGTAAAACATATGTTTATGGAGCATATTGGGAAGCTGGATTAAGAATATTTGATGTCAGTGATGTGCCTCATCCTCAGAATTCCCCTGTAGAATATGCATTCATTTCTGGAGGATGCGTTGCGTCAATTGGAACTCAATTGGGTTGCAATTGGAGAGCACCTGAAGTTGGCTTATGGATGGATTTTGAAGACTTTGATGGTGATGGGCAACCAGATAGTGGCACTACTGGGAATGAAAATGGAGGAAGATCTTCCTATATCCATTATGCAGAGCCTGTTGATGATATGGTAGATGCGAGTCACCTAGGTTATCCTGCTGGTAAAATGCACCTAACTTTACTTTCAACTGAAGTTTTAGATACAACTGTTGGTACTGGGATGTCATATTTGCTGGACACTACAGATTATGAATTATATAATGGAAATGTTAGATTTCTTCCAAAATTAATTCATGGATGGGAAATACCATTTGCTGAGGACCATTATATTCCTGGAGGAGATGAGTGGTTGCTATTTAGTCCTCATAATGCAGATATTGAAGTTTTTACCACTGGATTACCGGGATTTCCCGATAATAGTCTTGGAGGTGCTTGGGATGGAAGAATATACCTATCAAGCTATCATGCTGGTCTGTGGGTTGTTGATATCGAAACTATGATGCTGGCTGGACTGAGTGATGGGAACAAAACAGAAGTTCATTCAGAATCTACAATTGGGTATCATATATCTCATGCAGGCAATGGAGAGCCGCTGGACAGTTCATATTATGACTTTGGTTGGACCCCTTTTATTTGGGCTGCAGAATATCATGAAGGGTATACATATCTATCATGTATTACGACTGGATTATATATAGTTCAATTAGATATAGACAGGCCATATGGTAATTAGATTTATGTCATATAGGCTTTTGTCCTCGACCCACAGAGGTCCATTGCATGAGTATACAAAGTAAACTTCCACTAACTATTATGATTTCATTGATGTTTTTAGCACCCTTTTCTGGTTGTCTATCTTCCTCAGAAGAAGATGACGACGATTTGATGGGAGATTCTTGGATCGACCCAGTTATTGAAATTGAAAATGAAAATCATTCTCATAATGATTTACTGGCTCATAGATTATCCACTCCCAATGTAAGATTGATAGATTATCATAATCTAAATTGTGATGGTAACGTTAGTCCCCCTCCTGAATTGGATAATGTTGCTGGAAGGCCATGTGATGATGATTTCAAAAATACAGGGCCGACTCCAGGAGATAATTCGGAGATAGCAATTGAAGGTAATTTTGAAGAAGATTGTGTGAAATATCCCGATAACTCTGGAGGTTGCTATGCATATGTTTCGAGCTATAATCAACTCGAGATATTGGATATTAGTAATCCTAACGACATCGTATTAATGTCAACTTATTATGCTGAAATCGCTAGAATGATTGACATTAAAGTTACTAAAGATAATAATTGGGTTTTAGTTAACCATGAATTAACGAATAGTGATTTGGATCCAATACCAAATGATGATGATGCTAACAGTGGTGCTAACCGATTAGATGTTTTGTACGTTGGAGATAAAACTAGCCCCATAAAAGTTGCAGAATGGAATAATCCTCCCGCAGGCTTCCATAATCAAGATTTAGCTGTTTATTGCAATTGGGAAGGGGCAGTAGACCCAAGTGAAGAATGTAGTTTATTCCTTTTTGGAGCAGATCCATATCCTGAAATGATAGAAGGTGGAAGTGGGACTTATTACAAAGGAACTCAAGTCTTCTATGTTCCTAGAGGAATTGAGTCCTGGCTTCCTAACCAAAATGAGGAACAATCAAACTCGAGTCGGGAAATTATACGATGGGGAGGATATACTCCTGAACCTTACACAACATGTGGTGGTTCTATATTCAATCACGATCATGTATATTTTGTGCATCCGATAACTCAACAGAGATTATTGGCAGCTTCATATTGGGGCGCTGGATTAAGATTAGTGGATGTATCAGAACCACCTGTTGTTGCAGATCCTGAAGGAATTACCTGGCCTCCCGAAGTAGGAAGATGGATGGGCTGTTCATCAGCAGATGATGGCTGGTATGGCCCTGAAGGTGGTGGACATGCCAATATGTCTCCAGAAGAGTGGTTAGATTCCAATCAAGGTAATGATAATATTCATTATGCTGTACCTAATGACTATCTGATTTGTTCAGGAATCAGTACATTTGATCCTGTGGAAGAATGGCCAGCTCACTGTGGCACAGGTTTCGAAGATCCAGCCTATGGGATTAATTGGAGGCACTACACGTACATAGCACCTGAATATGGATCAAATGAGAATCATACAGGATATATCTGGACCATAGATACAACTGACCCAACTCAACCGTTCTTGGTCTCAAAATGGAGATTACCAGGAGAAGGAATGAAGGCTGATGGAAGTCACCCCCAACATTACATACCTGACGGATACATATTTAGCCCTCATAATGGAGATACAGGACCGTCAGGTCATGTTTACTATACTCACTACCATGCCGGTGCATGGATGACTGACCATGGCGAAATTTGGGATGACATAGTATGGGAAAATGGAGTTCCTGAGCCAGGAAGAGGTTTTCAAGCAATTGAACAACTAGCTGAAACTAGAACAGTGGGGTATTATCTCCCTGCAGGACCGCCCTGGATTGAAAATGCTACTGAAGTACTAGGTTACGATATGGCTGATTGTTGGGCATCCTGCATGATACCTTTCGATTGGGGTCTACAATATGATCCAAGAGGTTTTGTTTACGTTTCTGAAATGGTATCTGGAATATATGTAATCCAATTTGATGAAGATTATGATCCTAAATATGATTACCCTCCCTTGTGGGAAGAATTAATGGATGAAGAGTGAACAGATGTCTGGCTTTAGGGCGTTTACTGCCATTTTAATAATTATTCTATTAATGCCGACTACTGTCGGGCATGGGGCTAATTCATATTCTTTCATCATGAGAAATCAAAGTTTACAACCATCCGAAGCACAGGTTTTAGATAATGATACAATGATATTTTATAATGCAGCAGAAATCAATAGAACGATACTAATTGATAGGGATGGCGACAGTATTGATGATGTGGAATGTCAAACTGGACCAAGTAATACGTCCTCGATAACGGATGAGTGTAGGATATGGTTAGAACCCGGAAAATGGAGTCCTGGAGAATATGAGGTCAGAATTATGTCAAATAGTTCATTGTGGAATACTCTAATTTTGACCATACTATTAGATAACCATACCGAGACATCGAGTTTTGATTTGGCCGGACCTTCTGGATATTCTTTTAATAATGATTTGAATAATGCGAATGAAAATGAGGCTAGGTTTGGAAACATATATCAAATTGGTCTATTTGGATTGCTAATCGTAGGACTAGTTATTTGGAAGAGGAAAGGTATTGAGTAAGATGAAAAACAAAATTTTTATAATCTTATTCTCTATGATATTGGTTACTCCTGGATGTCTAAGTTCAGGGGAAGAAGATATTTTTTACGGTGATGATATCTACCCTCCAGTACCAGCTGAGGACTTTATATTAATGGATAGCAATGGAGAATATTATCAATTTTCTCAATTAGAAGGTAAAGTTGTAGTTGTGACATTTCTATTCACGAGATGTCCAGACGTATGTCCAATAGTAAGTGCAAATTTAGATTTTATCTCAGAACAGCTTGGCGACGTATATGAAGAAGAAGTAGTAATTCTTACCATAACCGTTGATCCTTGGACAGATAATACCACAGTAATGAATGAGTATGCTGAAGCGAGAAATTTAGGCTGGCCACATCTAACCGGAAGTGTAGAAGATTTGGAACCTGTATGGAAGAACTTTGATGTTGGCCTACAAACCTACGACTCAGATGTCGATAACGATGGAGTAGCAGATGGTTTCGATGTTTGTCCGGAAACTCCTGAAGATGAAGAAGTAGATGGCGATGGATGTGGAATGGATACTCAGCAACAAGAAGAAGGCGATGTACAAGTAAAACATCATCCACTACTAAGTTATTGGGTTGATCATACCACTGGTACAATAATAGTCGATAAAGATATGAATCAGAGGGTATGGTGGGAAGACACATTGTGGAATCCTGATTTAGTAATGGAAGATATACTACTCTTAATAGAAGAATAGGTGGGCCATTTTTGAATCATGATTTAACTAATTCACTTATTATTGTAATTATATTACTTTCATCTGGATGTTTAGGTGGAAATGAGAGTTCATTGATAATTGGAACAGAATATAAAGAGCCGCCTTCGGCACCAGATTTTACATTAATTAATCAAAATGGAAATGAAATTACTTTTTCAGATTTCAATGGAAAGGTAATTGTTGTTGCATTTATTTACACTACCTGCCCGGATGTTTGCTTGATAATTTCTGCAAATTTAGATTATATAGATAATAATTTAGGAGATTATTCAGAAGATGTTGTAATATTATCAGTTACAATAGATCCTGCAAGGGATACAATAAGTCATCTCTTAGAGTGGACCGAGAGGATGGGATATAATTGGGATCATTTGACTCATAATAGCTCTTCTGAAGTAGAAAATGTCTGGACAACATGGAATGTAGTTGTTGATGATGATCACATCGCTAATAGTCTGCCTCCTGAAGAGAAAATGTTAAGATTTGGAGTACTTTATCCTGATAATTCTACTTATAAAATAGATAGTAAATGTTGGAATTTACAAGATAATAACTGCTATAAAGGTGTAGAAGATTTCGCTAATTATTCTTTTGGAAATAATTCAGATTTATATTATAATATGAAAGAAGGCGCCATAGGAGAGTGGAAATCTAATAATACATGGAATTGGGAACTGCATATATGGAATTTAGTAAATATAAGTTGGGAACCAATAGATATGATAGATATAAATGCCCTTAATGTGACTAAAGATACACATTTAGCATGGGTTGCCAGTAATGCAAATATCACCAACCTACCACCAGGGGTTGACTGTAACGGATTTGGCTGGATAATGGGTTCTGGCCCAAGCGCCCATTGTATGTGCGATGAAAATTATGAAAGGTCTAATGAAGAATGGTTAAGTTGTCATTTAAAGAATGATGCCGATAGCATAAATACTACGGATGTAAATGATCCTCATGCACAAACTCTTGGAGAATATGAAATTGGCCATTCCACAAGTACTTACATCATAGATAAAAACATGAATAAAAGAGTTTCGTATTCTGGAGTTAATTGGGATGCTGAAGATTTCTTATCTGATGTCATAACTCTAACGAATGAATAAAATAAGACTTTTTCAAGTATTTGCATACATTTACTAATCTTAATTATATGCCTTTGCGACTTTTATTCACAAGTAATGAAGATACCGGAAATAATCCTTGTGCCGGTCATGGATAAAGTTGGGATCTAGGAATAGGCCCCCTACCAGACGGGTGTGACAATGGCCCAACTCAAATGGATTCAGGATTGTGCCTATTTCATAGTATAATGACAATATACCTCCAAATGGTGGAATTATTATACTCATGATGAGGTTTGGCTTTTATTTCAAGAATTAAATTAAAGGCATTTTCTGAAGACGTTCCAAATCTGGCTGATACAATTGACGTATATCATCAAGATCCAGTACTAGCATAGCTAATCTTTCTAGACCCATTCCCCATGCGCATACAGGCCATTCTGTTCCAAGAGGCTCTGTGACTTCGGGCCTAAATATTCCTGCACCTCCTAATTCTAGCCACTCTCCCCGCCACAGTATATCGACTTCAACGCTAGGTTCCGTATAAGGGAAATATGCTGGCCTAACTCTAATATCAGGATAACCCATTTTGGCATAAAAAGTTTTCAAAGTAGAAATCAGCATAGCTAAATTTGCATTTGGTTCATGAATTATACCTTCAATTTGATGAAATTCAGGAAGATGTGTTCTATCTATGGTCTCTTGGCGGAAAACTCTGCCGACGCCAAATACTTTACTTGGAGAACTAGGGTTATTTGCGATATGGCGTACTGTATTTACAGTGGTGTGTGTACGAAGTAAGGCTTTTTTTGATTCTTCTTTATCAAATGTGGAACCCCATCCTTTACTCCCCGTATCATGTCCATTTTCATGGACGCTAGCCCATAAATCTAAGTATTTTTCATCAACATCTAATTTATCTGGATTAGTTAAGTAAAAAGTATCTTGCATTGTCCTAGCAGGGTGTGATTGAGGAATGAACAGGGCATCCATATTCCATCCCGCGGATTGGACATAGTCTCCCTCTATTTCGGAAAAACCCATTTCCAAGAAAACTGACCTAATCCTATCAATTAGTGATTGCATTGGATGTGGCCTTCCTCCTGTCGGAGTTGGAGCTGGAGCATTTACATCGAACGGTTTAAATTTGGCATTTCTCCAATCATCTCCTTGGAGAAATTCCGGAGTTATTTCACCAATCAAATTAATTTCTACTAAATCATTGATATTAATTTTTTTTCCATCATCTGTTAATTTCCAATTTCTAGTGATTGATTCTTCAATCTGGATAAGGTTCTTTCTAGATGAGAAGTGTTTTATCATATTCTTATCTAGATTTTCTATTAAACTATTTTCCAAAACTAAAGATTTTAAGAAATTCATTCTTCTTTCTATTTCATTAGAAACACTAGATTCATTATCATAAATAAAAATTCCTCCCGTGATATTTACTCCGAGACCTTTCAAAATTCCAACTCCTGGACCTGTTTCATATCTCTCAAAATCTGAATTTAATAGATTTTTCATTGTTCTTTGGTCATTTTCTAAAGATAATAGCCAATTCCACAAACGTTCTTCAAGTAGCCCATTAACGATAGATTTTTCACCTTCTGGGCCTAATATTACAGTGGAATATCTTATTTCACTAATTGTAATTAGACCTTCTTGATTTAGATATTCTCCCGCGCCAGCAATATGAACTTGATCTTTTAAACCTGTACCTTCCAGTAATTGATTCATTATCCATATTTTATTAGGTTCAGAAAGCATTAGACGTAACATTTTACGTTCATTATTTCCTAGGTTCATGTGTTCACTACACCTACTGCGAAGGGAGATGTTCACTTGATGATTACCGATACTAGATAGGAAAAATTACTCTTCCTCAGATTCCCAGAGAAAGACATTACATTTTGGGCAAGAATACTTTCTAGGTTTTGGACCATCAAGCCAATTTATCTCTCCGCACCTGCCACATAGAACTGAAGTCCTGATTGGTTGATGTAATGTTGTATCAATCCTGTACATAGCTCTTCCTGCATCTGGGAGTAAAGAGGCATCTGGTGTCCAATTTGCAATATCTATTGGATCAATAGGTTTCTCCGAAGTCATCCTTAATCCAATTAATAACAGTATTATACCTCCAATCGAAAGAGGAGCGGCTAATGCAAATGAAAAAGAAGTTCCGCCTGAAGAAATAATTATTGTACTTCCAAGTGCGATGCATATCCATGCCGAAATCACCATATTAAGGCGAGAATAATATTCCTTTCTCTGAGTCGACATCACTACAGCCAAGAGGTGATGTGAAATCAATTTGACGTACAAAATAACAATCATATACTGTAGGGTTCAAGTGTAAAAGGCGACCGCGAAGATATAAGCCTCAGTAGCTCAGCCCGGTAGAGCATCTGATTTGTAATCAGACGGTCGGGGGTTCAACTCCCTCCTGGGGCTCCAAATGTAAAGTTGAAAGAGTGGTTATGCGTAGGTTATTATATGGATGCAATATTATTAAACGGTAAAAAACTCAGTTTGGAGATTGAAGAAGATTTGAAATTGAGCGTAAAGAGATTAAATAATATAAATATATATCCACATTTGGCCGTAATTTTGGTAGGAGATGACCCTGCGAGTGAAGTCTATGTCAAAAATAAAGAAATGGCATGTGAAAGGACAGGTATAAGAAGTACAAAATTAGTATTGCCCTCTTCTACTTCAGAGGATGAAATTTTAGATATAATTAAAAAAATGAATAATGATGAGGAAATCCATGGAATATTGGTACAAAGTCCGACGCCAGGAACGATAAATGAATTATTAGTAACCAAAAGAATCACTCCTAAAAAAGACGTAGATGGATTCCATCCATACAATTTAGGTAAATTAATTCAAGGAGATGTTGGAGGATTGCTCCCTTGCACTCCTGCAGGAATTATGAAATTATTAGAAAAATCAGAAATTGAGTTGTCAGGTAAGAGAGTGACAGTCATAGGGAGGAGTAGAATTGTTGGAATACCATTATCATTAATGTTAGTTCAAAAAGGCATTGATGCTACTGTAACAATAGCACATTCAAAAAGTAAAAATTTAGCTAAATTATGTCTTCAATCTGATATTGTAATTGCAGCCATAGGTAAACCTGAAGCAATAAAATCAGAATGGATAAACCCTGGAACTGTAATAGTTGATGTAGGAATTTCAAGAATTGTTGATCCAAAAACAGGAAAATCAAAGTTAGTTGGAGATGTGTGTTCAGAGGTCATGAAAATAGCAAGTCATATGACCCCGGTCCCAGGAGGAGTAGGCCCTATGACAATCGCAATGTTATTATCTAACACTGTAAAAGCTGCACTGAAATAGGTTGATTTAAAAGATTCCTAGATCTAACTTACCGTCTTCTGTAGCATGTTTCCTAGGATCCCATAAAGGTGAAAAAGTAAGATTGACATGTGCTGAATTGATTCCTTCGGCTCCGAGTGCTGCTCTGTGCACTGCAGCCATTAATTCTGGCGCTATAGGGCAACCAGGGCTAGTGAGAGTCATGTCTATCTCTACATGTTCTGCATCTATTTTTATGCCATAAATTAAACCTAAATCTATGACAGATATTTTCATTTCTGGATCTTCTACTTTTGCTAAAAGTTTTTTGATTTCCGACTCATTGACCATGTTATCACTCCATTAGATTTTTTGCCTCTTCTTGAACCCTTCTGAACATATTTAGGAAACCATTGGCCCGACTGGGCGTTAAGGATGATTGGATTCCCATTTTTTCTGCATAGTTAGGTGTCATTTTTAAGACGGACCCGGGAGTCATACCATTTACAGCAATTGCAGTTATAGACATAAGACCTTGGACTATCTGTGCATCTGCTCCTCCTCTTAACATAAAATTTCCATTACTATCTAGATTACAGTCTACATGTGCCCTAGATTGGCAACCAACTATTTTGTTTGATTCCTTCCATTCATCGGGCGGTAAAGGGCTTGGATGCATTTTTGCATAATCAAAAAGTAATTCATATCGCTCCATAGAGTCGAAACAATCTTGGAATTCTTCTATAATCGAAATTAAATTTTCTGACCATATATTATCATCAGGCATGAAAATCAACTTTTTCCTATCATTTACGAAAATCTTTCTACAATATAAGACAAATGCTTAATGAACGATTTGGCTTCTTCCATTGTATTATATATCCAAAAAGAAGCTCTGTTTGTAGAAGGTACATTCAATGCATCCATTAGAGGCTGAGCACAATGATGACCAGTCCTTACTGCAAATCCACCTTCATCCAATAATAATGCTAAATCTAAAGACTGAATAGTCTCATGTAGGAATGAAACAGCACCGCTACTATCACTTCTTTCAGGATCTCCATAGACTTTTATTCCTGGAATTTTTTGCATCTCTCTTGCTGTCCATGACGCTATTCCATGCACATGGGAATGTATTTCTTTCATTTCGAATTGATTGAGCCATTCAACGGCTGCTCCCCACCCTATTGCTTCGGCTATTCTTGGAGTTCCTGTTTCGAATAAGGCATGACCATCTTGGAAAGTTGAGCCATGAGTTGTCACTGTTTTTATCATTGACCCTCCGGTCATGAATGGGGACATTTTACTCATGATATTTTCTTTTACCAACAGACACCCGATTCCAGTTGGACCTGCCATCTTATGTGCTGAAATTGCAATAAAGTCTGCACCTAAAGAATCAAAATCTATTTTTTCATGAGGAGCTCCTTGAGCACAGTCTAGCAATACTTTAGCCCCAACCTCCTGGGATTGTCGGATAATTTCTTCAACAGGATTCCTAACTCCCAAAACATTACTGGTATGTACTACACAGACAAGTGAAGCGTCAATAATTGCTACTGAAAAGGCCTCCATATCCAACGTAAAAGTATTGGTATCTATAGGCACATATCTGACTTCTATCCCAATTTCTTTGGATAGTTGTTGCCATGGCACAATATCAGCATGATGTTCCATCTCAGTCAAAACAACAATATCATTTTTTGATAAATGTTCTCTCGCCCATGAAAAGGCAACTAGATTGATAGCTTCAGTTGCACCGCTCGTGTATATCAGTTGGGAGGGGCTGGTACCAAAGAAATTAGCTATATTCTTCCTTGCTTCTTCAAGCGCAGTGGTTGCTTCATCTGCTAATGTATGATTCGCCCTATGGGCATTTGAATTATATTGTTCGTAATAATCTGTCATCGCATTTATCACACATTTAGGTTTTTGAGAAGTAGCAGCATTATCAAAATAGACCAATTGCTTACCATTTGGTAACTTACGCTCAAGAATAGGAAAATCTGATCTAATTTGCTGTAGATTAAGGGCCATACTCTTTATCCTCGACTGGCCCAATGAACAGTATGATATCAAGGCGCGTACTGAAAGATTGTATAAAATGAGAGAAGGAGTTATGGGTGAACACCTCTTTGGTTAGTTTGTGGCGGGTTACTCGGGTCAGCAAACTGTCGAATCTCTCGGCAATATGGATTTGAATAGAGATGGTTCAATTATTAATCTAGCAATAGTTGGTTCCAGTCGTTATTATGATTATGCTAAATTCGAGAAAAATATAGAACGATGGGTAGAAAAATATGGCTATCCAGACTTAATAATTGTCGGAGGTGCTAGCGGCGTAGACTATATGGCTGAAAGATGGGCTGATGGCAATATAATTCCAATAGCAGTATTCTCAGAAGAATGGGAAGATAGGACAAGGAGCTTGATAGATAGGGGAAGAGGTGAAGCGCCTAATACCTTAACAGAAAAAATACTAAATTCATCAAGTCATGTATTTGCTATGCCATCTTCAACTAGTAAGTGGACTAGAGTAATTATTAATGAAGCAAATAATAGAAAAATCCCTATTGAAATTTATGAAGTATAGGTCTAATTAAACGTTCAGAATTGGTTTTTTGATATTTTATGGTGCTCCTGCCGAGATTTGAACTCGGGTCGCCGGGATGAAAACCCGGTATGATGGACCGTACTACACCACAGGAGCGACGGGCCCGCGAGAAGCGCATGACACATAATCGGTTCGATTAAAAGTATTATCAAACATCATTATCTGAAGTAGATAACATGCTAGCCCACCAAGAATTAAGAGGTAAAAATAAGGTAGTCAAAAGAATTCCTCCGATTAACCAGAAGAAAGGATTTTCTAGTAAATTTAAGAATTCTTGGCCCCAGAAGCCTAAAATGATTCCCTCAAGTCCAAATCTTATCCCTCTTCCTAAAATTCCTGCAGAGATGAATAGTCTCAAATCCATCTTGCTTGAACCTGCAGCCCAGGCTAATGCCTTGTATGGTATTGGAGACACTGCAGCGATAAATATTCCCATTGATCCATATTTTTCAAATATAAAGTCAAGTTTAGACATATTATTAGGGCTGATAATTTTTTCAATTATCGGCCTTCCAGCATACATTCCTAATACATAACCTCCCAAAGAGCCAAGAACACTAAACGAAGTTGCGATTAAGATAATGGCCATAATTTCGATTATGGAGCCATTTGCAGATATAGCCATTGGCATAACTAATAAATCAGGAGGTGCGGGTTGAATGATGGCTTCAGTAAATGAAATTATTGCTAGACCGACGAGGCCAAAATTATCGGCCCAATCAATAATAGAATCTATCAGTTCACCTATCATGATAAGCCGTATTCGAGTTTACCGATATAAGTTACTTAAAATCTTCATATTAGTATGACGTAACCGACCTATGATATGCACGCCACCGATCGGGAGAACATGGAAATAAATTATGTTGTAGATACTGGGGCGTTGATTTTCTGGCCAGTTGAAAGATTGACTGGAGCTGTAGCTAGTCCGAAACAACAAAAAGAAATTTATAATTTACACCCAGATAGAGCAATAATTATTGATGCTCTAGAAATAATATGGAAGAATCCCTCGGATAAATCAATTGATAAAATCATTGAAATCGGCAAAGTTACTGGAGATTTATCCGGCTTATCATCTACAGATATAGATATTTTGGCTCTTGCTTATGAAGAAGATGCAAAATTAATTACTGATGACTATAGAATGCAAAATTTAGCTAAATATATGAAAATTGATTGGGAATCAGTTAGTACAGAAGGAATCAAAGAAGTATGGATCTGGGAAATCGTATGCAGAGGATGTAAAAAGGTCCAAGAAATTCCTAATTTACCGTACAAGAATAAAAAAGATTCGCAGGTATGTTCTGATTGTGGTTCAGATGTTAAATTAAGGAAGAAGAAGTAATCATTCTTCTCCAACATTCATATCGGAAATATCTTGTGTGATGCCTTTTCTATCCAAATCCTCTTCGGTTTTTGATACAACAGATATTTCTCTAAGTCCTTGCTGAAATTCTCCTTTGGCCCTGCCTACGTTCCTCGCTAATTCAGGTAGTTTCTTGGCCCCAAATAGAAAAACAAAGATTGCGGCTAAAATGACTAGTTCAGTAGATCCCAATGCCATATTGTATACAACGAGAAGGGTTTATCGTTCAAATGCTTCGGAAGAAAATTGTTAACCACCCGAAAAAGGAGGGAGTAAAGCAACAACAGAAGAATCTTGTAAAACTGTATTAAAATCATCACAAAACAAATCGTCAATTGAAATTTTTACTCCAGAATTTATGAATTCCATTAATTGAAATCTTTTAATTAATTGTTCTAAATTAGTTCCTTCTTTTAGAATTACTTCTATACGCCTTTGTCCAATAGTCTCTGAAATTTGACCAAAAAAAAGTATATCAATTTTTATAGATTTAGTGCTATGATTTGCTGCCTCCATGGAATAGCCAAGAGCGACGTAGACATCAAACCACCTATTATTCATTAGGGGGGAGTTGATGCGGAGTATGATATAACATGGTATTGGAAGCAGTAGTCTTTGATTGCGACGGAGTTTTGATTGACAATATATCTTCGTGGTGGGCAATACATGAGTATTTCGGAACACGAAATGAAGAAATGCTTGAATTATTTTTGAATAAAGAGATAACAGAAGAAGAATTCGTAAATCATGATGTTGCAGAATGGAAAAAGGTGCAATCTGAAATACATCGTGATGACATAATGAGGTGTTATTCTGGAGTAAAACTGATGGAAGGTGCAAGAGAAGTAATTGAGGAATTACAATCTCGAGGAGTATTTGTTGCAATTGTTTCATCTGGCGTTGATTTATTGATTGGCACTATTGCTAGCATGTTAAAGGTTGATGATTGGGCAGCTAATGGTTTTGAATGGGATGAAAATAATCATCTAGTCAGAGGATTGCCAACTAGGGTGCATTCCCACGATAAAGGATTGATGGTTGATAAATTAATTAGAATAAAAAATTTGAATCCAGAAAATGTAGTATCGGTTGGAGATTCAAGTACTGATTTATCCATGAAAGTTGATAAATCTGGATTTATAGGATTTAATCCAGCTAGAGAAAGAGCAGTGAAAGCCTTTGATGCTGCGGGAGTTCCAGTCGTAGTAGAGAGAGATCTCAGAAAAATTTGGCCTTATCTCTATGAAAATGAAAAGTTATAATCAAACAAAGGGTATAGCAAATGTTGCAAATGTATGTAAGTTTACTATAGAAAGTATGCATGGCTTTGGTTGAAAGCCTAGCATTTTTTGGAAATCAGTCTGATCTTGCCAAGTAGAACTATGTAGTAATGTGACTCCTTTGTGATTTCCCATATAATGCCCATGCACATGGCCAGTAACAAAAATATCAGGTGTTGTTCCTATCACCATATTATCCTCAGGTTCTGGAGATAAGGGAGTTTTATTTCCCCACGAAGGTGCTAAATGCCTTCTTTCTAACATGGCCTTCATAGCCAATTCTGGTTTAGAATAAGTTACTGATCTGAGAGTGGCTACAAAATCATCAATACTCTTTCCATGATATGAGAGTACTCTGACGCCATGCAGACTGAAATCACATGGATTTCCGACGAATACAGCATCTGAGTAGTCTTGTTGAATTTCAGGATCAAGTGAAGGTTGTGGTTCAGCGGGCCTTACTGCATCATGATTTCCCGGCAATATTATGACGTCTATCCAATCGGGAATTTCTTCTAAAAGTCTGGCTAATTCTGAATATTGTTTGTATAAATCTTTGATTGCTAAATGTCTATCTTGCCCAGGGTAAATTCCAATTCCATCGACTCCATCGCCACTAAGGACAAAATACTTGATAGTTCGGGCCATTTCATCATTTTTGAACCAACTAATCATCTTTTCCCATGGTGATGCTAAAAAAGTCTTACTACCTAAATGGATATCGGATAAGAATGCAGCGGAAACGGCTCTATCTTCGCCCGCAGGTGTTTTTATATGATCTTGTAATGGAGGATGATGGATGTCTTGAGCTAAGAAAATTGGATCACGATCACCAATGAAAAATCCAGTTACGCCTATTACTTCGTCATCCATAAGGCCGTCCATAGATGCATGAAATTCAGAAGCATTAGTTGGCGTTTTAAGAGAGCATCGAATTTTTCCCGTTTCATCTTCTATGTTAAATCCGAGATTACCTTTTCTAGACCATCTAGTTTCTCCAACTAAGCCGACTAAAGTTATTTCATAGTCTGATGATGAATGACTATGTCTATTCCTCCAAGCATCGGAATTTGAAATTGGCCTTCTAGGCAGTATATTTGCTGTTAACATAAGTGTTCTAATTTTTTTTAATCTGCTATTGAAGCAATTTTGAATATCCATTAGGCTACCTTCTGTTATGGATTTTCCAGTTATATCGAAATGAATTTCGATATCAGAATCAACCTCACGTGCATCCAAAGGGAAATCATGTTTACTAAAGTGCGGGAGGCCGTGTGGCCTAGGTGCTACTTCCAAATTAGTTTGAGAAGAGGCAATGATTCGCCCAATTGGAGATGGATTATTAGATTTGGCAAGTGTTGCCTGAGATAATCTCTTAGTTGGCTCATTTTCTTCCCTATTTACGGCATCGGGAACTATAGATAATAAATTGTCTACACTTTTAGAATCCAATAGTATGACTTCAGCAGAATGGGCTGCCTCTATTATAGGTAGTAAACTTGGTAGTTTTTCTAATTTATTCTTCGCATCATTTCCAAGTACTATTAATCCTGCACTAGAAAGAATTCGAGATCTTTCAGACCAGCTTTCAGAGTGCATCCTTCCACTCACACCCGATAACGCTCATGATAATATCGGAAGAATAAATATATTTTATTCAGTATTCCAATCTGTCGAGGAAGCAAGATCAACTTTAGTAATATCTTGAACTACAGTTTTTTTATGAGAATGCCAAGATAGTTTGCCTTCCCATTCTTCTGATAAGCTATCTAAATCAGATATATCTAGAGATTTGTGCTTTTCTTTGGGCGTAACGGACTTTAAATCCTCTGTGATATTTTCCTTTAAATCGACATTATCCATAGCCTCTAAAGCTAATCTTAATGCAAATGCAGCAAAAGAACGTTTATTGTCAAGTCTGTCATTTTCACCAAAGTCCATTCTTCTAACTAGATAGTAATCTCGTGCTATTATTGCGACATGCACTCTACCAACCTCTTTATTTTCTGAACCACCAGATGGTCCGGCTATTCCAGTTATAGCGATCGCGACATCGGAATCTGATTTGTATCGAGCCCCTCTGGCAAGTTGGATAGCTACTTCATGAGAGACTGCTCCAACACTATTGTCTTTGAAATATGATTCATCTACGCCGAGTTGTTTTGTTTTAGCTTCGTTCGAGTAAACTATCCACCCTTGATTAAACCAGTTACTGGCACCAGACATATCTGTCAATAGAGAAGCGATTAGACCTCCAGTACAAGATTCAGCTGTAGAAATGGTCCAATTCTTCTTTTTTAATCGGCGTGAGAGTCGGGCAGCCAGAGCAGCAGTTTGTTCAACCACGTTGGTGCGGCTATGACTTCATTTTTGACCTTTTCATAACGCAAAATATGATTTATCAGAAATAAGCTATCACTTATTTTGGTATTTTTAATGGTGGGTCCGGCAGGAATTGAACCTGCGATCTTCGCTTTGTAAGAGCAACGTCATAACCCCTAGACCACGGACCCTGAGGGAGACCAGAGGAACAATGTATTCAAAACCTCTGCATGTCAACCGTCATATCGGAGGAAACAGATGAGTCCGATGATAGAATTGTTGACAAGACTAGAAAAGTCTGGAGTTCCGTTGAATAGTAATATCAGAATCGCTATGGAAAATATAAATCCCGATAAGTTTACAAGTTTTGATCTTGCTTTATTTTGGGATGATAAGCCGATTCCATTTTTTGTTACTGAGTTTGGCGTTTCAAAAACTATATCTGCTCCGCACATGATTATGACTATGCTTTATCATTTAGAATTAATTAAAGGACAAGATATTCTAATTATAGGTTCAAAGGGTGGTTATTTGGCTGCACTTTGCGACTACATTATTGGAGAAGAGGGGACAGTATCAATATTGGAGTCACATGAAGGTGTAAGGAAATATACGCATGAAAAAATCCAATCATTTGAGCCGAAGGGTTCTGTTAAAATTTACACGCCTCAGGAATTAATAAAAAGTGATAGAAAGTATGATAGGATTTTGATGACAGGCTACCTAAAAGAAATTTCAGAAGATATAGAATATCATATTAAAGAAGGAGGTTTTATTTTGGGTCCTTTGGGCAGTAGTATACATCAAAGATTGGTAAAAAAGGAAAAACAAGACATGGAATGGTTAGATACAGACCTTGGAGGAGTCGTATTTGGGCCAATGGATTTATCTGAATTAGAAAAAAATCCATTTGACCCTATTAATTTAATTGAACATATGGAAGTTGCACTAGAATTGATATTGGAGGTCATAGATATTGAAGATGAATCATTAGAAAGAATTTACGATCTAATTTCTGCGATAAAGAATTTACCTGAAGATATTCCAATTCTAGATGAGTTGGCTACTGAAGATGAGATTTTGGAACATCCATTAATGGAATTATTACTTTCAGAACAAGAATGGTTGGGTCCCCTGTGGCCAATACTTACAGGTTTAGATGGAGTAGATATTGGTGAGATTGCAAGTCAAAATTATTCCAATAATGGCGGCCATAGTGACTTGATTCCGTAAATATTTCATCAGCATATTCTTCAAATGACATTAGTTGGGAGATTTATGAGACATCCCGCAACGTCCCGTTTATATCACAAAGATGATAGGCAAAGGAGAAGGGCTATAAGGAAGTTATTTGAGGTAAATGACTCAGATAATTTGTATGATTTTGTAAATCTTTTAGATGATAAAGAGCCTTGGTTTAGAGAAAGGGCTATGGAAGCTGCAATGAAATGGTCCGGTAAAAATGATAAAAAAATAGTACGTAAATTAGCTAAATCAAAATATTTTTCTCAAAGATTGTTAGCATCGAAGCTCGCCACCAGATTGATTGAGGAACGAGAGGAAATATTAGAAAAACTTTCTTTTGATAGTGATATTAGAGTCAGGATTTCTTCATGGAAAGAAAAATTAGATGTTTTAGATAAAGATATAGGAAATCTGATAGATATTGGAATATCCTCAAAGGATAAATCTATAAGAAAAATCAGTATGATTAGAGTATCAAAAATGGAAATAATAAATCCAGTAAATTTAAAAATATCTCTGGAAGATAAATCATCGTCTGTCAGATATATTGGATTAGAAATAATAAAAAATAATCCAGAAATAAATAAAAGTGGTAAATTTGATAATTACTTATTGGATATTATATTTAATAAAAAGGGAAAAGAGAAAAATATGGCAGCTTCAATATTAATTGAAAGAGATTCGGATAGTATTGAAGATCTTATATTGGGGTGGACTAAAGATGAAGATATAGGTTTTATAATATCAATAGTAGGATCGTTAAGAAAAATACCATGGTGGAATAATACTAAATTGGCATCATATATTATTAGTGAATCGAGCGATATTTTTGTAACGAAAATTTTAAGATTTTCAGATTCAAAAAAAGTTACCGAAATTAGGAATAAAATATTAATAGAATCCAGCAGAAGTGAAGATCTTAAGGCCATAGTTATTCAAGACCTGATAGGTCGAAAAATAGATCTATCTACTCAAAAAATAATGTTTGAAATATGTGAAGGAGAAGAATCCTTATTGACAATGGCATGTAAGCAAGTACTAAACGAATTGTGATATTTTAATTGACTGCGGGCAGCATAAGTCTCGATAATGGTATAGATATAGGCGGGAGGTGATCAGGCAATCTATGCCTGCTGGTTTTGGGAGGAAATAACTCTCCGGAAAGGGCTGCTTCTATCACATCTTTTTTTTGTATGGAATCTCTGCCAGAATTGGGCCAAAGTCCTAATTCTATAGTTTCATCATTGATATAATCGACCATTACACATGGAAGGCAAAGTAAATTCAATCTTTTTGCAACGTTATATCTGTGGTGCCCATCAAGAATAGTCCCTGTATTTCTATCGACTACTAAAGGTAGAACATATGCATTCCATCTTATAGTCATTTTTTCTAGTTGGTCTACTTTTTTTGAAATAATCTCTTCATGTGATAGCAATAACTCAAGGGGAACTAATTCGACCATCATGGAGCTTCCAACAGTACCCATTGCATATACCTGCCTGCCGAAGCAATCATGCATGATTGGCTTCTCGTAGTAACATGGATGGTCAATCGGGTAAGTTTGCATGGCAAATTGATAACCATACTCAAAAAGTCCTCAAAAAGATACGTCAAAGTGGTGATGCATGGATAGTCGGAGGTTGGGTCAGAGATTCTATCATTGGAGAATTAGAAATAGCTAGTAAAAAACAAGATATAGATATTACAACTAATTTAATTCCTTCGGAAATAATGGAAATATTTCCTAAATCGATTATAATTAATGAAAATTTTGGAACCGTATTAGTTCGACTCAATGAAGAATTTGGAGAGTTTCCGAATGAGTGGGAAGTAACAACATTGAGAACTGAGAGTGAATATAGTGATGGAAGAAGGCCAGATAGTGTAAAATTTGGAGATAGTATCTTGGCGGATATATCAAGACGGGATTTTACCATTAATGCAATGGCAATAAATGATAAAAATGAATTAATAGATTTTGAAGGAAAAGGAGTGCAAGATCTTGAAAATAACATAATTAGTACCGTAGGAAATGCAAATAAAAGAATACAGGAAGATGGTTTAAGAATCGTACGAGCATTCAGATTTATCGGACTAAAGAATAATCATGTGATGGAATTTGATGATGAATTGAAAGAAGCAATTAGTAATAATACGAACATGATAAAAAAGGTCTCAGGAGAAAGAATTTATTCTGAGATATTAAAAATAATGAATTCTAAAAATGCCATTAATATAATATCTTATATGGAAAATTTTGGAATAATAAAAATAATTTTTCCAAATTTGGAAATAAATCTTAATGTTCAGTTCACAAATGATTACAGAGTAAATCTGGCTTTGCTATTCAGCGATGAAAAAAATAATAATAAAAATGTGGCAATTTTATTGAAAGAAATATTAAAAATATCAAACAGCGATGAAAAGATGATAAGATTTTTAATAAAAAATAGAAGGAACGTGCTTCAGGATGAAGTAAAAGAGTTGAGAAGATTTAGAGCATTTTTAACTGAAGAGCAAAAAAAATGTTTGTTTGATTATTATCATGGTATAGGGATGAAAGTAGATTATTTAATGATAAAATTAGATACTATGAGCCCCCTTAAAGCTGGAAATGAGCCATTAATTGATGGAAACCTCCTTGCAAAGGAGACTGGTTTGCCCCCAGGTAAAAGATTAGGTAAATTAAAGAGTTTGTTACATAGAAAACAAATAGAAAAAGACATAGACACTAAAAATAATATTCTTAAACTACTCAATGAGATAGAATGGGAAAATGGTGACCCCGATGATTGGGAATGCTTAGTTTGGCCCTAATTATAATTCATTGAGATGTTCTATATATTCATTTAGATCGAAATAAAAGTCATAATCGAATTCATGAGGTTTGACTATTAAACACCACCCATCTCCATATGCATCATCATTAACAAGATCTGGACTATCTTCCACATCTCCATTTAATTCAACAATCTTTAAAGGAAAGGGTGCATTTATCAACAATCTTTCATTTGCCGTCCTAACTGTAATCATGAGGTCGTCAACACCAATTTCATCCCCGCTTGTTAATGGAGTTGTTTCTGCATCATCATCAATAACGGCTTCTTCTTCGTCGATATCTGATCTAAACTCACTATCGTCCTCTGGCTTAGCCAATACTACTCTAACAATATCGCCATACTCTGCCCTAATGAATTCGCTAATTCCAATCTTTACAGTCATATCTTCCTCTTTCTTTTCATCTAAGACCTTTAGCCAAAGATGATCTTTACTATATCTGCGGTCGTGTGCAATGCTGAATTCAAAAAAATCCCCGTCTGACATGTTGCTTTCGTTGCCCGGCGCAACCGTTACACGTTTTAATTATTCGGAAGAAAATGGTAACTAGTGACTACAAGACATTAACAACGTGAACTACTTCGGATGTTTTGGTATAACATGGACTTTAAAGAAACGGAAGAACAAAGCATGATTCGAGGGATGGTAAGAAGTTTTGCTGAAGATATATTGGGGCCAACATGTCTTGAACGAGATAGAACTGCGACCCCACCAATAAAAGAGTGGGAGAAGTTCTGTGAATATGGATTACAAGGAATTACTATTCCTGAGGAATATGGAGGTAATCCTGTTGACGATATTACTGAAGCAATAATTGTTGAGGAGCTGGCACGTGTTGATCCCTCATTTTCAGTCATGTACTGTGTCCATGTTGGCCTGTGTGCTAAAACAATATCATTACATGGTAATCATGAACAAAAAAAGAAATATCTTAATAGATTATCAGCAGGAGAAATAGGTGCCTATTCGTTATCTGAAGCTGGTGCAGGAACCGATGCGGCGGCAATGGGTTGCCGTGCCAAACTCAGTGAAGATGGTACTCATTACCTCTTGAATGGTGAAAAAATGTGGGTAACGAATGGAAAAAGTGCTGATATATATGTTCTTTTTGCAAAAGATGTTGATCATCCAGAATATGGGAAGAAAAATCATGGAGGAACAACTGCATTCATAATCGACTCCAGCATGAAGGGTTTTGCTGTCGGTAAAAAGGAAGAAAAGCTGGGAATTAGATCTTCAGATACTTGTGTTTTACTATTAAATGACTGCAAGGTTCCTATTGAAAATATTCTAAAAGGCTCTGGAAATGGGTTTCCAATAGCAATGAATGCATTAGATAATTCCAGAATAGGCATTGCTGCACAAGCATTAGGAATAGCTCAGGGAGCATATGAAGCTGCGCTAAATTATGCACATGAAAGACAATCATTCGGAAAACCTATAGCATATCATCAAAGTATTGGTAATTATTTAGCAGACATGGCAACACAAACGGAAGCAGCAAGAATGATGGTTTACAAAGCTGCATGGTCAAAACAGCAACACTATGAAGAAGGAATGCCAAGACATACTAAAGAAGCAAGTATGGCAAAACTATTTGCTGGAGATACTGCAATGTGGGTTTCTGAAAGGGCGGTTCAAGTACTCGGAGGTTATGGATACACAACTGATTTCCCAGTTGAGAGATTCTTTAGAGATGCCAAAATCACTCAGATTTATGAAGGGACGCAAGAGGTTCAAAGAATTGTCATAAACAGGGCAATTAAGCCCTAATATGGCATTTACGGCATCCAGGCATATTTTCTATGGCCTTCGAGAACATTAGCACCGCCAACGGCAACGAGGGCAAATTCAGATTCTGGTTTCAATACTGATGTTTTTTGAGAACCTCGATGTAATTTTTCATATACTTCCTTGTTCAATGGTGTTCGTTCATCTAATCTTTTGAACAGATGAAATTCTTTTGCTACATCTTTCCATTTTGATTGGACGACTCCTTCGAAAACTTTAGCTTTTGCACCGCTTCCATAGCCGCACAATCCTACACGCTTGCCATCCATCTCGATGCCCTCATTAAAGTCTGATTCCATAGTAGACATTAATGCCAAGAAAATTGAGCCAGTATATTGGTTACCGATCAGACTAGAAGCGCGTTGTGTTTTCTCAATTCGACTTTCAGAAAAAAGTTTGAATTCTTCAGTTTTTGATATTAATCTTCGATATTTATCATTAGCTTTCTCAAAATCCTCAATTCCATCTAGAGTATCAGGGAAATCCTCAGGAAGAGGTTCCATTCCAATTTCTGAAACGATTTTATCCCACATGGGTAAGTTCCTTCTATCATGCCTAAATACATCAGGAAACATACGTTTACCCTGAAACGCATATGGAAGATGTACAATAATTCGATTCCATTGTTCAGTTAGTATTTGATCGATATTGGGATCATATCTACCACTATTTATTGCCTTGCCTCTAAAATTTACGAATGCAGATTTTACAGACTCAGAATAACATCTATTCGAAAATTGACCATCAAAAATTGGAGTATCTTTGTGTATTTTAAGTGTGTGAGAGTCGAACATGACATCATCTTTTTTTGATGATCTTGGGAGAATTGCAAGAATCTTTTCCAATAATCCATCTTTTTTGGGTTCTCCTGCTTCTTCTGCTAAATCAAGTACATTTTTGACCACAGTTTTCATTTCAACTTCTCTTCGTGGTTTGAAGAAGTCATGGACGGGCATCGTAGAAACTCCCCAGTTATCTGGTATAGAAATCAAACGAGGATTGTGACGAATGAGTATTGCTCCTCCTCCTGCACCTTGAGTATATTCTCCTGCTGAACCTAAATCATATTTTGCATTATCAGCAAAAACTACTATTCCGATTCTATCCTGAGTAATGCCCCCTCTTGCAGCCCAATCCAGAGTATTGTGCATTGCATCTACTGCTCCAATACATGCAAATGTTAAATCTACTACATCGCAATTTCTAAAGCAATCTTTACCATAAGTTTCTCCATATCTTTGTTCCAACATATCCATAATATATGTTGCAGTAGGTTTAGCTCCGTCTAAAGAAGACTCAGTTCCCAAATATATTCTGCCTATCTTATGAGGATCAAGATTATTTCTATCGATTAAACGAACACATGCATTTGCACCCATTGTAGCAGTATCCTCATGAGCATCAGGAATTGCCATTGCTGCCAGTCCCAAGCCTTTATTCAATTTTCCAAAATCTGCACCGCGGAACTCAGCAAAATCTTTCATATCGAAATATAGTTTTGGAAAATAAATTGCAATATCGTCGATACCCACATCAGTCAAAATACCACTTCAGGGTTCGAGCGCAGAACGATAGGTTATCATTCCTCTGCATCAAACCAGATAGTGATAGGTACTTTGTGCAGCCTCAGGTTTGCCCGGTAATATCGTTCATTAGAGACAATGACTTAGAAGATTCATTGAAATAATCATTCAATGGCGATAAAATAATTGAAAGTCCTCGGGCAACCGCCATCTTAGCATCGAATGGATGGATCGTGCCATCAGCAACAGCAGCCATAAATGATTCAATATCCTTCCAAGTGGATGGTTGTCCGAATTCTGGATTAGGAGACACTACAATTTCTCCTATCTTTGGCAGTATTATTAATTTCGCTATTTCGAATATGGCAGATGAGTTATTGCCGACTTCAAGAAATGCCTTTTTCATTTTCTTTTCTATTTTTTTAGGGCTATCATGTATGAGTATAGCATTATTAGGATCTGATTTTGACATTTTATGATCAAATGAATCCATTCGTCCAGATGGCCCTTTTAATCCTGAAAGCATAGGTGTGTGAATACATGTAGCTTTTGTCCACTTATTTCTATCTGCAACTTCTCTCATGTACATGTGTGCTTTTCTTTGATCCATTCCTCCCAGTGCTATATCGGCCTGTAATTCAAATACATCTGCTGCCTGAAGAGCTGGGTAGTAAAATGCAGAAAGATCGTGTTCTGATGATTCCTCGTCCCTTCCCATGATTGTAAAAGTTCGTCTGACCCTAGAAAGACTCATATTTTTTGAACATCTTAGAACGCGTTCCCAATATTTTCCACTATCCATAACCTCAGACGCCCTAATAAATCGAATCTGGCTAGGGCCTTTTCCCTCTTCGGGGTGATTTAATAGAACTCTAAATACTTCCGACATATAATCTGCCGCAATAGAAATTTTATCCATATCTCTCTTAAATTTATCATTCACCCACGCGTGCCAATCGGCCAGTAAAATTGTTACATTTACACCACCATTTAACATATTTCTGATAGTATCTGCTAAAATGACCCAACCAAGGTGAGCTTTTCCACTTGGTTCCAATCCTATATATGCATTTAATTGATTATTTCCCGAGTGGCTAGGCATTCCTTGTAAAACTTTATTCACATGATCAACTCCAATTACCTCTTCACATCCCTTGAACATAGAAACTATCTTATCACGAAATTCACCTTCCAAATCAGAGGTAAAATCTTTTATGGGCATCAAAAATCCCCTTTATTGAAATAATTTACCAAGTTTTTCGCCACGACCAGCGGCTTTAGTATTTTCATTATTTTCAAGAGCGTGTTCAATTTCTTCGATTAATGCCGAGGCTTTAATCCTTGTTTCTTCGGTAACATTTGAAGATATTTTCATGAAATGTTTTGCTTGAGAAACTGCAGACTTGGCCTTACTTGCTTTTTTTGCCCATTCTTTTGCTTTGTCTCCCCTTTGTTTTGAATTGTATCCTGTTACATCATCAAGAAATTGTGTCCAACGGCGCCGGCTATCTTGGGCAATTTTCATTGCTTCAGGATCATCGAAATTTGGTGGAACATTTTGTACATTTACAACCAAGGCTCCCCCTTCGTCTATGTTTGCTTCAATTGAGGTCATTATGTCATGTGAGCCGGAAAATGAGTTATTTCCATTATCATTTACAACTTCAAAATATTTCTTCGCCAATACTGCTAATCCACCATCTGTTGTAATCTGCTTTACTAGTCCTCGCTTGACGTCGAATCTCTCCATATCTCTCCGAGTACTAATTTGCTATTCAATACTGCCGGGCAATGTGAATAAATTTAGACCATCGAACTGCATAAACAGTAAATCCACTTCCGATGAGTCAGTGGCATACATGAAATTAATCATATATACGATAATATTGCTATTTTTCTTGCCAGTAATAAGTGCTGATTCGATAGTTCAGTTGGGCCGAGTAATAGATTTAGATGATTCTGACTTAGGCCTTTATGGATCAACAATAGATGGCTTAGATGAGGTTTTAGCATTTGGTTCAGAATCAACGATAATAATAATTGATGCTGTAAATCCTGGAAATAATTTTAATGTTTCAACAGAAAGCAAATTGAATTTAACGGATGCTGATTACCATCCAAGCGGCAATTCTGCCATAATAGTGGGTGAAAAGGGAATTGTCCTGAGATATTCTAAGAATAATCAAGATATTGAACAAGTGGGTAATTTTCTTCAATTTGAAAAAAACAGATTAGAAACGATAAGTTGGAATTATGATGGCTCATGGGCATACATAGGTTCAGAAGAAGGTAATATTTGGAGATTTAGAGGAAATTTGGGGAATACGTCCGAAGTCATATTGATGACTGAAAGTAGTTTGAGTAAAATTACTGGCATTGATTGTCACAGGAAAGTGAATATTTGCGTCATTGCAACTTTGTCAAATGGGATTGGGATTATTGATGCAACTCATAAAATAAGTTGGATAGGAGGATTTAATTATCCATGGATTGATGTTATTTGCCCTTTGGGAGATGCATGTTTGGCAATATCAAGTCAGAATAATCTTGGTTCCATTAATTTAAATTTGGAACTACCTCAAGAATCAGATATTTCTGTAACTTACTTAGGTGAAATAGAGGGAAAGATGAAAAATACAAATTATCAAAACAGGGATAGTAATATAATTTCATTAATTCCTTTTTCATTGATAGAATACAACTCAACAACTGGCGAAGCATTTTCATGGCTAGATAATTTAGATGTGAGAGAATTTAATGCAGAAATTTCTGATGAAATAATAGTCTCGACCTGGGGGGTTGATGAACATAGTGGCTGGATATTGACTAGTAGTGGAAAAATTATTAATTACGACTTAATTGAATCAAATAAAAATAATGAGATCATTGATGGATTCATTATGATTTTGATTATGAGTATTTCAGGAGCAATAATTTACTCGATTATTAAAAAATAAATTAATATTCTATAAAGAAAAAAAGTAAATGTTGGAAGCATACTTTCATTTGTAATATACTCACAGGACGTTTTGAAAGTTATGGCATACGAAGCATTAGATTTCTACGAAATTGACTCACTATTGACCGAGGAAGAACGTATGGTGCGAGATATGGTACGGGACTGGGTTGATAAAGAAGTAATTCCTAATATCGAACATGCATGTAGAGACGGTGTTTTTCCAGATGAATGGAGAGTTGCATTAGGGGAAATGGGAGTTTTAGGAGCACCCCTCAAGGGTTATGAGTGCCCGGGTTTATCTTACACTGCGTATGGCGTAATATGTCGAGAATTAGAAAGGGGAGATAGTGGCCTTCGTTCTTTTGCAAGTGTGCAAGGGTCATTGGCAATGTACCCAATATGGGATTTTGGCAGCGAAGAACAAAAAAACTATTATTTACCTAAAATGGCATCAGGAGAATGGATTGGATGTTTTGGACTTACGGAGCCAGATTATGGTTCAAATCCTGGTGATATGATTACTAAAGCCGAAGATATGGGAGATCATTACCTACTAAATGGTGCTAAAATGTGGATAACTAATGGAACTATAGCAGAAGTTGCAGTAGTTTGGGCCAAATTAGATGGCGTCATCAGAGGATTTATAGTTCAGAAAGATGATCCTGGATTTACTGCCCCTGAAATGAAAGGTAAACATTCCTTGAAAGCTAGTGTCACTAGTGAACTAGTTTTCCAAGATTGTAAAATTCCTAAGAATAGGATTCTACCAGGAGTAAAGGGTTTAAGAGGACCATTTTCATGCCTTAATAATGCTAGATTCGGAATATCATGGGGGGCGGTGGGATCTGCCCAAGCCTGTTTCCATTCTGCGAAAGACTATGCAATGAGCAGAATACAATTTGATCACCCCATAGCAGCATATCAATTAGTACAAAATAAACTAGCATGGATGCTTCGTGAAATTACCAAAGCACAATTGCTAGCATATCACTTAGGCAAAAAGAAAGATGTAGGAGATTGGATACCTGAACACATATCCTTGGCTAAAATGAATAATGTAGATATAGCATTAGAAATAGCTAGAGTGGCTCGAGATATTCATGGGGCGAATGGAATTCTCGATGAATATCCAGTAATGAGGCATATGGCCAACCTTGAATCTGTAAAAACATATGAAGGAACCCATGATATCCATAATCTGATAATTGGCAGGCATATAACTGGAATTCAAGCATTTACTAGAGAAGCCTGAATGGGAATATTCAAAGATGTGTTTACATTCCGAAAGTTTGGGAATAATATGAATATAGTAGTACTTCTAAAACAAGTTCCGGATACAACCGCGAAAATATCTGTATCCTCGGGAGCGGTTGATCAGGATTCAGTAACAAAGTGGTCTATGAGTCCATATGATGAATATGCACTAGAAGCGGCTTTAAAACTCAAAAATATAACTAATGGGAGTTTGATAGCATTGACATGTGGACCGGCGAGGAGTTCGAAAATGCTTACCGATGCGGCCGCAGTTGGAGCGGACAATTTAATCCATATTGTTCATGAAGGATATCTAGATAGTATGCAAATTCAAAGCCTTTTGACGGCCGCAATAGTAAAGCTTGACGGTGAAGTGATTTTATGCGGTAAACAGGCTGCAGATACTAATTCAGGATCCACTGGGCCGGGCATTTCAGAGTTATTGGAAGCCGGATGTGTCACTCATGTTACCGAAGTATCATTTGAGGATGGAGAATTCTCAGCAGTTAGACTAAGTTCTTCGGGCTCGGAAAAAGTTGTAATCTCGTCACCATGTGTTTTTGCATTTGATAAGGGCCTTAATGAGCTTAGAAGACCCAACGTCAGAGGAATAATGATGGCTAAAAAGAAAGAGATAATTTCATTTAGTCCTGAAGATTTAGGAATATCGATATCAGATTCGAAAGTACAAATAATATCACATGCCCCACCAGCCGAAAAAGCCCCTGGGAAAAAATATGAAGGTGCATCGTCTATTCAAACAGTAATTGCGAAATTACGTGATGAAGCAAATGTCATTTAGAAGGAGGAAATAAAGAATGTTAACGATAATAGCAGAAAGTTCAGGAAATACATTGCACGTAGTTACATCTCAATTGGTAACTGTAGCTAGAAAAATAGATGAAGATATTCAAATAATTTGCCCTGCAGGAATAGGATCAGAAGTAGCAGCAACGTTATCTGGAGTTACTAGAGTCACATCATTATTGGGAGAATCATTCAATTATTTTGATGGTAGAGCGTGGGCAGATTCAATAAATTCAGCAATAAGTGAAAAAACGACTACGATTATTGCTCCTGCAACTCCTCAAGGAAGAGAAGTTGCAGCCATGATTGCCGCTAAAAGGAAAATACCAATTATCCAAGATGCCATAGCATTAGAGTCTGGAATTGAAGTTACAAGAGCAATATACTCAGGAAAGGCAATTGAAAGGGTCTCGGCCCCTCAAGAATGTGTCATTACAGTTAGACCGAATGTATATGAATCAGTAGCTGAAGGTAATTCTGCTCCAATAAATATAGTTAATTTCTCCTCTGATGTGAGAATATCTATCAAAGAAGCAATTGCAAAAGCAAGTAAACGACTTGATGTATCGGAAGCAGATATAATTATTTCTGGAGGGAGAGGCATGGGTTCAATTGATAATTTTTCAGAGTTGGAAAGTATTGCAGATATGCTCGATGCTGCCGTAGGAGCCAGTAGAGCGGTTGTAGATGAGTGGGGGATGTCCCACTCTATGCAAGTTGGGCAGACTGGTAAAACAGTAACTCCATCTTTGTACATTGCAGTTGGAATATCCGGTGCAATACAACATTTAGCAGGAATGAGGTCGAGCAAGTATATTGTCGCCATAAATAAAGATCCTGATGCACCTATATTCAATGTGGCCGATTATGGAATTGTCTCATCATGGGAAGAAGCATTGCCCGTACTCAGAGAAGAATTGAGTAAACTCTAGAACATTTCAGAATTAATTTTAGCTTTATCACTTCTAGTCCGTTCTAGTCTGTCCAGATAGTCCTCTGATACGCCACCGGTGACATAAACACCATCGAAACACGAACAATCAAAATTTACTATTTTATTTTTACCTGAGGCGATGCACGATTCAATGAGATCTTCGAGTTTTTGATAAAATAATACATCTGCACCTATGGCTTCGCAAATTTGATTATGACTTTTCCCATAAGCAACATACTCATTCTTTGCAGGCATATCTATTCCATACACATTGGGATGAATTATTGGAGGAGAACAAGAGGCGAAGTATACTTTCTTGGCTCCTGCATCTCTAGCCATTTGCACTATTCTCCTTGATGTATTGCCCCTAACTATGCTATCATCAACAATTAAAACTACTTTATCTTTAAATTCACCTTCTATTGTATTGAGTTTTTTTCTTACAGAATCTAGCCTAACTGATTGTCCTGGCATCAAGAAAGTTCGACCTATGTATCTATTTTTTACAAACCCCTCTCTGTATGGAACTTGAAGATATTTTGCCATATCCAAAGCAGCAATTCTTCCACTATCTGGGACAGGAATTACAGCATCTATGGGCTCGTCAAATGAATACTCTAAGACTCTTTTTGCAAGTGATCTGCCCATGCGCAATCTAGCTTCATGGACTGAAATTCCATCAATTATGGAATCTGGTCTCGCAAAATATACATGTTCAAAAATACAAGGCGTATGTTTTGGTTCTGGGTGACAAATTTTTGTAGAAATACTTCCATCTAGTCTCACAATAACTGCTTCACCTGGATGAATATCTCTATCATGGCTGAATCCTAATGCATGACATGCAACGCTTTCGGATGCGATTAAAACCTCAGTGAAATCATTTACCTTGTTTTTACCCATAAATAACGGCCTAATACCATGAGGGTCGCGGAAAGCAATTAGCCCCCATCCAGTTATCAATGAGGTTACGCTGTAACTTCCTTCCGCTCTTTGGTGTAGTCGTTCAATCGCTCTAAAAATATCATTTTCTGATAAAGAATCCATCCCTCCTGGCCTACCATTGAGAGATCTTTGAATTTCTGCTGCAAACAAATTTAGAAGTGCTTCAGAATCTGAACTTGTATTGATTCTTCTATGATCATATTCTAGAAGTCCATTTATTATATCATCATTATTATTGAGATTTCCATTATGCGCTATACTTACTCCGAAAGGAGTATTGGTATAGAATGGCTGCGCTTCATCAGCAGAATTTGAACCTGCGGTAGGATATCTCACATGACCTATTCCCATCGAACCGGTGAGTTTTTGCATATGTTTTTCTGTGAAAACGTCACGAACTAATCCATTAGCTCTCCTGTGAGAAATATTATCAGAATCACTAGTTACTATTCCAGCAGCATCCTGTCCACGATGTTGTAAGACTAGCATTCCATCGTAAATTAGGGGAGCAACGTGAGATTCAGGATGGCCAACTATTCCGATGATACCGCACATCGATTCTCAATATCTCCTCTAGCATAAAGGACTTAGCCATTTCTAGTGAAATGATTATTTTCAGCGCTGTGACATGAATCTGTTGCGCTTATTCCACCTATATTTTCTCATTCTGGCGGTTTCACCATACCCGCATGAAGCACAAACAGATTTCTGTTTATGGTATGAATGACGTCCACATCGTCGGCACCTGATATGAGTTGATTTTTGCCTTTTTCCCATACTCGGTGTACCCTTGGACATACATAACACTCCTTGAAGACAACGCGCCCACCCGCCGGCTTGTTAAGAGAGTTGCCCTGAAGTAAATCTTATTCAAAGTTTAATTCTGAGTCCAAAAGTTCAAGCAAAGGATCCGATGGCCTAGACCTAGTGCTAAGTTTTAATATTAAAATAGTAATAAATAATAGTAATAAGGGGGCGAAACTAAAAAAAGATGTTAGTGAATTTGAGAAAGATGATTTTATTATTTCTAATAGATTGCTTTCGGGACTGATTAAATAATAATTTAAAGTCATACATAATATGATAATAATACTAGTAGAAAAAAATAATGCAAAGAATCTATGGTATGGATGAAATGAAATAATTAAATGTATAAGAAAAATTATGCATACAAATGAAAAACCTTCTAAAAAAGAATTTACTGTAGTGTGGAAATCCAAATTTATATCATTCACCTCCAATGTTACGCTTGATTATACTTATTATGAATTTTTTCTCATTTTCATCTAGTGGTTCAGATTCCTTAACTTTAGGAGTATTCGATTCAATTGATTTAATTATTAAAATTAATATTAGGAAGGCAATAAACATGCCAAATAAGTTTGCTAGAATATTGATAATTTTCAGGTTAGTTGAAAATGCTGTGTAAAAATATAAAATCCAAGATAGAGAGAGTACAAGTATTCCAAATATGTTGATATTTAATTTTCTTTTCCAAAAAATTGGAGCCCCATAAAGAGATAACGATAGGCCTAGAAACATGGTTAAAATCCAAGGTATATTTACAATGGCTATAGAATATAATTCTTTTTCAATGGTTGAGAGGTCGCCAGATGGAATTAAAAATAATAAAAAACCTATCAAAAAAATTGGTATACCAAACATGTTTCTCTTAAACGATGGCCCAATCCTATGCAAAGATATGCCTGCAAAAAATAGAAAAATTCCAAACCAAAATTGTAAGTCTGGTAATTGCATGTAGATGGCTGAAGGCGTTACGTACATCTTATTTTTGCTAAATTGATGTAAGATGATATCCGATTGTATATCGATAGACTTCATATACGGACCATCGGTGGCCCGCTTCGTCGAAAGACGGATAAGTGACTAAGATGGTAAAAATGCCTCGTAAAGTAATGAGATATAGTCCATCCGCTGGCAAGCATACAGAGCATACAGTAGAACGCGTAAAAAAGAGAAGAGCTAGTGAATTAAAATGGGGTCAAAGAAGATTTCGAAGAGTTACTTCCGGTTACCGTGGATTCCCACGGCCAAAACCGTCTGGAGAAAAACCAACAAAGAGAGTAAATCTAATATTTAGATGTACGGAAACGGGCAAGGCTCATTCTCCTGCTGGACAACGTGCAAGAAAATTTGAACTTATAGATAAATGAGGTTGTAAAAATGAGTGGTAAATTCTTAAAGGTAAGTTGTCGTGATTGCGGGAATGAAGCTATATTATTCGATAGGGCTGCTACTTTAGTATCCTGTTCGGTTTGCGGATCCACTTTAGCTAGTCCTGCTGGTGGAAAGGCAGACCTTAGCGGTTGTACAATTATGGATGCCCTCGAGTAAAGGGGGGCACATGAATGGCGAATAAAGATGATAATTGGCCTTCTGAGGGTGAATTACTAGTTTGTACTGTAAAGAATGTTCGTGAAAACGGAGCATATCTTTCTTTAGATTCATATGATGGAAGAGAGGGTTTTGTATTTATTGGCGAGGTATCAGCGGGATGGGTAAAAAATATCCGTTCTCATGTAAGAGAAGGACAGAGAGTTGTTGCAAAGGTAATTGAAATAAGAAAAGGTAAGGAGAGTGTTAACCTCTCTATAAAAGCGGTGTCTGAGGAGCGAAGAAGAGATACATTACAACAAAGAAAAAATCAACAAAGAGCCGAGCAGATGATGAGGCTAGTTGCTGAGAAAGTAGAATGGGAAGAGGAAAAAACTAAGATTATTTCTGATGAAATGGTAAGCATATTCGGATCTCTATATGGGGCTCTTGAAGAATGTGCTATTTCAGAAAATGCGTTATCAGAAGCAGGATTTTCAGGGAATTGGATGGAAATTGCAACTAAAATTGCAATAGATAATATCGTACCTCCATTTGTAGAAATTAGAGGTAATTTTGACATCGAAGTATGGAGTTCAGAAGGCGTTAATGCCATAAAAAATGCACTCATTGAAGCTGAATCTTGTGCTGAAGGTATTGAAGAAGTTACCTTAACTTGTCATTATGAGGGTGCTCCTCATTACAGAGTTGACATAAGGGCTCCAGATTATCCATCTGCTGAGTCTGTCTGGGAAGCAGCCCAAGAAGCTGTAAAGAATTACATGTCTTCGGTTAATGGCTCAATCACCATCGAACGCCTTTAAATTTATCAAAATCATCCGATAATTCATGTACCTAACTACGATAGGTGACATTGAATTAACATGGTAAGAAGCAAGTTGAAAAAATGTATACCATGTAATGAATATGGATTAGGAGATAAGTGTAAAGAATGTGGAGAAAATATGGAAGTGGTTGCACCACTGAAGTATTCTCCAGAAGACCCACAAGGTAATCGGCGTAGGAAGAGAGTGAATGCAGGAAGTGTAGATTGGATTGATTCTCTCCCTAGTACAAAAAATAATGGGGAAGTCGAAGATGAATAGGACAAAAATTCACTGGTTGATAGGAAATAGTCTACCAAAACACCTTGCCATCATTGAAGCCGTACCAGGAGTGGGAAATGTAGGGAAATTGGTTGTTGATGGTTTGATAAAGAAGCATCAATCGAAGACGCTTGGATGGATTTTACATCCAGATTTACCTCCCCATGCTACATTAAATGATAATGGATTAATGGTCCCTCCCAGACTTGAGATATGCTCTATATTATTGCCCGACAGTACTACATTAATCGTCATCAGAGGAGATGTGCAACCTATTACTGCTGCAGGTCAGTTTGAAGTATCGGAAGAAATATTAAAGTTGGCCCATAGTTGTAACACTCCTCAGTTTCTAGTGCTTGCCGGACTAACCGCAGGATTAGAAGACAAAGACATACATGTAATATGTGCAGATCCTAATGTCAGAAAAAATTTAGAGTCGAATGATATTCCCGTTAGTAGTGAACAACCAAAAGAAGGTATGATAGGTATTGCTGGACTAATCGTTTCTCTATCCGCGCTTTATGAAGTTCCTGCTATTGGACTTATAGCAGATACAGTCGGTGCAAGCGCAGATATTCTTGCAGCAAATAGGCTTTCTTCATGGATCGAAGGAGCTTTTGACATACCATTAGATTTAGACTTGGATTCTACTAAAGAGACTGCAAAAAGAATTATGAATACAATTAATGTTACAAATTCGATAGAAGATTTGATTAATCCAGATGAAATTGACTCATCAAGTGATTTTTATGTTTGAGGAATTTCATGAGATTATTACTTTCTAGTGGAGGAAATAATTCGCTTTCATTGGAAAAAAAGGATATCTTGAATAATCAAATTAAAAATCTATTTAGAGGAATGGATGAAGTTATTTTCATCCCTTACGCGCAAAATAATCAAAAAGAGTATACAAAAAAAGTTAGAGAATTTTGGTGGCCATTGAGTGATGTAAAATTAAAAGGAATTGAGGAATATAAAAACCCGATAAATGCAATTAAGAATTCTAAAGGGATTTATATTGGCGGCGGCAATAGTTTCCTACTCGTCCATTTATTACATAAACATGGACTGATAGATGTATTGAATGAAGTTGTTAGTTCGGGAGTTCCATACTTAGGAGTTAGTGCTGGTACCAATGTGGCTTGTCCGACTATGATGACTACGAATGATATGCCGATTGTTATGCCAAAATCATTTGAAGCCATAAATCTGATTAAATTTCAAATAAATGCACATTACCATGATGGTAATATTTGGCTGAAACAAAAAGATAAATTTATCAAACATAACGGTGAGACGAGATTGCAGAGAATCAAAGAATTTCATTATAATAATGATGCTCCAGTTATTGGTCTTTTTGAAGGATCTTTGATTAATTGGGATGGAGAACGTGGCGAATTGATAATCGGAAAGGCAGTGATATTTAAAAAAGATATGATGCCAGAAAATATAGAAATTGGTACAATTTTAAACAATAAGTTAGAGATAATATGATTATAAAAAAATTAAAAAATTACTCTACATCTAATATTATTTCCGCTAAATTTGGCATATTTACCTCTGAAGATATAAATGCTTCAGAGATTGAGTCAAATTTTTTATTATTTTTTCTTAATATACTTGCCCTTTTACTTACTATTTTCCATGCCCCTTTGGGTCCGATTCCAGGTATTGCTGAAAGCTGGTTTTGTTTTATTTTATTTATGTCTAAGTTCATCTCTACACCTGAAATACTTCGCATTCCATGACCAGTTACTATAATATTTGAAGTAGTTTCTAATGGAATAAGATATGGTATTCCAACTAATATTGGATATGCCCCAATTTGACGACCGAAAGTAATTCCGGGCTTGCCGTAGACCGAAATATTCCTATATTCAGAATTTATAACTTGTTTTGGATCACGGATACGGTCATTATGAGATTCCCACCAAACATCCTTTAGGATTGTCCCTAAGGGGAATAGTTCTTTCAATAATGGCTTATCAATAGTATTTCTGACCGTTTCTTTAAAATCTTTAAATGATTTTTCTGGTATTTCTTGAAAACCCTGACCTTCTACTTGCCGAATATTAATTCTCCTTAGAAGTAATCCTTTATTCATTATATCTTGTAATAGATTTAAATTCATAGCATAAGATGATTTAGTTTCTCCATTTAACCCTGCGATAAAATTTAGACCTGGGAGTAGTTTTGGTAACCCTCTAGGCCCTCTTTCCCTCCCATAATCATTAATATGGCTAATGGCTGTAATAAGCTGTTTAGGATCACAATTAAGCCAATTTGTACTATGAACTAGGGGGTCAGCGGACTCTAGACCGAAAGATAATACAGCTCCATCAGATAATGTAGAAACCAGATTTTTTGTTATTTCTGATGATTGTTCTAAATTTTCAGCGATAATTGAAGGATTGCCATTGTCCACATGTAATATCTTGAGATTATCATTCTCTCTTAAATTGAAGAGAAGACTTGAAATTGGTTCCGGATTAGGTATCGGATATTCTAAATCTAAAACTCCATCGGCTTTATACGTGTAGATATCTGTTGCACCACCTAATCTAACGTTTTCGACGCCATTTTCTAAAGCCAAGTTTACTTCATCCAAAATATCTCCTTCATCTCTCCAGATAGGTACTCCTTTTTTTGGTTCAATACAAAATTTACAACCCCTTTTGAAACGTACACATCCTTGATATAATTCAATTTCATATATCAACGGACCAGGTCTTCCATCATCGGTTAAAAGATCTGGATGATTTGTTATGGCTTTCGAGGTGGCTCCTTTATTTGCCCATTTTTTCCACTGATCGGTTGAACGTTTTTTATTTAGCCATAAATTTGTTGACAAAAAATTATCAAGAGCTGCGTCTGTATCTTGGACTGTGCAAAATAAATTAGATCGCAAAGGTGTCCATCCATCATATCTCCAGTGCCTAATCGCCCATCCTCCGCACAAAACAGGTTTTTCTTTAGGAAATATTGATAAAAATTGGTCTAATTCCCCTCTACTTATTGGAGTTCCTCTGATATATTTTCCCGGGACGATAGCGCCGGCCAGGACAACAGCGCCCGCTAAATCCGATAATTCTGTTTTCAATTTAGCCCTAGTATTTACATTAGTTAGTTTGTGCTTATTTCTAATTCTCCATTGGTCAATTGTCATGTAAGTATATGGCATCCCCCTGGATTCTAAGACTCCGCAAATATATCTAATGTGAAATCCAATATAATTTGGCACACCGAAAGCTGCAGGTTCATCCTCATAACCATCTAATACTAACCATCCTTCCATTCTTAACTCCCATGAATAATAATATATGGGCTTTAACCCTTCATTTGTTTACCTTCTATTACGATTATTGTTTCTTTTATTATCTCTATTAGACTCTTGGATTGACATTTTACGGCCATTTAATTCTTTATTGTTTAAATTAGCAATTGCATTTTTACCTTCTTTAAAATTATCAAAGGTTACAAACGCAAATCCTTTTGATTTGCCAGTTTCCTTATCTTTTGCTATATGCAGGTCGGTAACAGTCCCGTAAGGATTGAAAATATCCCTTAATTGATCTTCTGAAACATCATAAGATAGGCTAGCAACAAATAATTTTATTCCTTGCGATGATTCTGCCTCCGACCTTGCCTTCATTAGAATTTTACGTTCATTTGCTAATTCTTCTTTTGTAGCCTTACCATCCTTGACTTTGGACATGCAATCTCTGCATCGTATTGGTTTCCCAGGAGTAGGTTTGAATGGCACTTCGGTTTTAGTACTGCATAATGTACAAATTGTTGAATGCATATTCCTTTGAACCCTATTATTTGAATTTGAGGAATTTTTGTTTCTTTTGGCTGCTTCGGGAGCATTATGAGAAGGTCCACGCCGAAAGTCCGCTAATGGAGATAGGTATGGCCTAGCACCATCATGACCAAGAATTACTTCGGCAGCAGAAGACCATCTTTCCCCTTGGCGATTCAATTCAATTAGGTTGGCATCAGAATTATTTTCCTGACCACTGCAAAAGTCGATAGAGAGTACCCTATAGGCACTGTAATCGCAACGAGTACAACTAACGTTGAAATCAGGCACACTACTACTAGCAATTAAGTCCAAGCCGCATGATGGACAAATAGCATTAATCACCCCAAACTTATCATCACCTTTTGTAGAGGCTTTTAAAATTGGATTATCTCCTATTATTTTAGCCCTAACAATATCTCTAATTTTCATCACATCTCCGGCTGAAGGAATAAAACGGTCAACTAGTTCGGTAATATATATGTCTGCGAATTGCTTTAGTGCGGGAACATCCCTGTGACCTGATTCTTTATTCTCTACATGTAGAATCTTTATTTCAGCAGTTTTTGCATTTATTCTACTGACCTGCCCTATTACAATATCGCCAATTTCGGGAGAGTTGATTTTTGGCCTATTTGGATCTACAAAGACGATACCATTGGCAATAGTTACTATCCCCGATGAATGTGCAACTAAGCCCTTGGGACCATCATAAATTCCATCGCCGATAGAGTTGCCATCTTGAGATTGTATCGGCGAACCCGGAGTAACAAAGTCTCCTGTATCAGCAAACATTGAACTTGCGACTGTATGACCCTCTATGAACGGTACGGTCAAATATATGATTACAATTAATTGTTGGATACTCGCCAGAAACCTGCACTAGTCTTGTCTCTTTGCCTAATATGATGAGCATATTTTCCAGGTAATGCAAAATCTGATTGGCCATATTTTTCACAACTCCAACCTTGACTTTCGAATAATTTAGGTATATGTGTGGATTTTGAATTATGGAGAATATGAGCAGTTTTTCCACTAGCTATTATACTTTCAAAAAATGGCCTATCTGCCTTTGCTAATTGTCTCCCCCATGGAGGATTAGTGATTATCACATCCGTATTCATAGTAGATAGATTTGTACTTTTGATATGTTCATTGATGACTTTGGATGAGCCTATCAATGATTCTGAAGTCAAATTTTTTGTTAAAATATCGCATGCCTCAGAATCTGATTCTATAAAAATAGCCTCTTTGGCACCCATCAGTAGGCAGCCAATGCCGAGAATACCGTTTCCTGCGCCCATATCTGTAACGCTACATCCATCATAAAGATCACCAAATGATATAATATCTGATATCCAGCGAGCTGCTAAATCTCCACTGATGCTATATTGTTCTAGATCCAAATTGGAACATGGATGTTCTATTAAATTTGATAATCGCATTGCTAATTTGCGAGTTTTCACAATATCGCCAAGACAACAATACGTTTCAAATGATTTATAGATAATTTTAAATCAATGCCTTATTTTATTTTCGTGAATGTTTAATATGCCCTCTGCCAGAACTAGTTCAGCCAATAATACTCCATAACCTGATGCTCCACGTATCGTATTATCTGCGACTACCTTAAATATTAACTTATCAGATTTGATTTCAATTTCCCCTACCGAAACTCCCATTGCAGCATTTAAATCAAAAACTGGATCACTAGATTCTGAGCCTGCCCACCTATTTTTATCTACATCCATATGCCCTGTTACAAAATTAATTATATTACTCGATGAAGGCAGGCTTAAATTTTTAATATTCGATGGGTAATTTTGCCAAGATTGAATTATTTCATGGGCACTTGTCTCATTTTCAAAATTAACTTCTATTTCGGCTAAATGACCATAATCCGTATTAACTCTTAAACACTCTACATTAATATTGATATGATTTTCAGTAATATATCCTTCATTTAGAGTTCCAAAAATCCTTCTGATTTCACTAATTATACTCTTATCTTCACCTTCGATATTAATTTCAAATGGATGCCCTGCCCTCCCATTCATTAACATTTTACGCCCTCCACCCGATAGAGATTGTTTGGTCTTAATATTTACAAATGATATGTCAAAATTCGAAAATAAAGGAAATAATGTTAACGCTATAGGGACTACCATGCAATTACTACATGAGATTAAGTTCCCTTTACCATATTTCTGATAGTGAAGCATCTCAAGATGATGAGAATTTACTTCAGGGATTATTAGGGGTATATATTTTTTTAAACGATGGATTATCGAATGACTGATGACCAAAAAGCCAGCATTTGCTAAACTCTCTTCTACTGAAGCTGCGACTTTATCAGGTAATGCTGAAAAAATAATTTCAACGTTGTCCTTTTTCAATTGTTCAACTAATAAATCTAAATTATCTAAGCTTTGCACAATAATGTTTGGTAATTCAGGCCTATTTTCATCCAAAAACCATGGTAAATCTACGATATTCTTTCCAACCGATGACTTGGACCCGATTATAGATACGGGCTTTAACCAACTATGATTAGTTAGTCTTTGTAGATATCTTTGGGCCACCAATCCGCGAGACCCTAGTATCGCACAATTGACCTTCCCAAAAGTCTTCATATACAGTAGCCGATGAGTGCAAAGTACCTAAAAACAACTGATTATCGATTAGAAAAAAAATTATAACTCTCGGTTAATTCAAGTACTTTCTATATTGTTCATGCTCCTATGGAACCCACGGGGCTAGCATATATTGCGGTTGGACTTATTCTTGGAAGCATCATAGGTTGGATATTATCTAGCCAAAAAATGAATATTAAAATTATTCGTTCTGAAGAAAGACTTGCTGCCAATATGGAAGGCAAAGATACTATGCGGGCAGAATTTCAATCGATGGCTGTAGAGGTTGCAAAAGATAGCAATGCCGCATTTTTAGTCTTAGCAGAACAACGACTTGGAAAGGTCCATGCGGAAACAGAAAAGGATTTAGAAGCAAGAAAACGAGAAGTGAATGATCTAGTGGCACCTATAAAAGAACAATTGGAAAAATTATCAAAATCTAACTCTGATTTAGAGAATAATCGTATTGGAGCATATGAAGGCATCAAAAGGCACTTGGATAATCTTGACCGGAATACTCGTTCACTCGGTATAAGAGCAGATAATTTAACTGAGGCTTTGACGGGATCATCGCAAACAAGAGGTAATTGGGGGGAAGTAAAACTGAGAAGATTATTAGAAATTGCCGGTATGACGGAGCATGTTGATTTTTTTGAACAGGAAACTACTGATAATGCAAGGCCTGATTTTGTAATTCGATTACCCAACTCCGGTACGATTCCAGTAGATTCTAAGGCGATTGGAAAAAAATTTTTTGAGGCGATAGAAAATGCATCTGATGATGAAAAATCCTTGTTAATTATGGAACACGCATCTGGAATGAGAAAAACTGCAAAGAAATTAGGGGAAAAATCTTACCAAGACAAGCTAGAAGGTAATATTGACTATGTAGTTATGTGGGTTCCAAGTGAAGCACTACTAGCTGCTGCTTTTGCGGCAGACCCTGACTTACATGAGTATGCTCTCTCTAATTCTGTCCTTATCGCGACTCCAGTTACAATGTTAGCATTGTTGAGGACAGTGGCCATATATTGGCAGCAACAAACTTTGGCAGATGGTGCTAAAGAAATATATGACGTTAGCAGAGAGATGTACAAAAGAACACAGGTTTTTATGGAGCATGTAATTAAAATTGGTAGCAATTTAGATGGGGCAGGTAAGGCTTACAATTCGGCTATGTCCTCATATCAGAGGAGAATATTGCCACAAGGTAAAAAATTGGAAGAATTGCAAGTTAGTGACACACTACAGAGTTCTTTGCCTGCGCCTGTAGAATTTACAAACGCTCCAGGGTCTGAGTCTGAAGATTCTTAATGCCTGATTACTTCCGACTAATTGATGATACAATGGCAGACAGGGAAGTATCATCCTGTGATTCATCTACCGGAAGAATATGAAATAAGGGATTTTACTAAAGGAATATACACACCTTCGAAATATGAATATGATATCGGAAGATATGATGAACTTAGGCCGGGGATGTACAGCACTGACTTATTCTCTGATAACAGATTTTTACATATTGGAATAGATATCGGGGCGCCCGTAGGAACTCCTTGTATGGCATTTGACGATGGTGAGATTTCCCATTTTGGATATAATCCTGCAGATGGCGATTATGGCTATGTCATAATCACCAAACATATGATTGGTGAAGTAATGATTTGGGCATTATACGGTCATCTTGATTCTAAATCAATAGAAGGGAAAAAAATCGATCAAAAAATTTCTCGTGGTGAAGTTATCTGTTGGCTAGGAGAAAAACATGAAAATGGAGGATGGGAGCCTCATTTACATTTTCAGATATCACTCATTGAACCAAAGACTCACGACATGCCGGGAGTGGTAGATCCAAATTTTAGAAATAATGCTTTAATGAATTATCCTGATCCAAGATTAATACTTGGTCCAATTTATTAAATTGTCGATAAATGATTTTTAAGATTTATTATCGAGGGCATTTCAGAAGGATTTACATGTTCAATTAATGCTAATGCTACAGATATCCAATCGGTAGCATGTGCAGCATAAAGAAGAGATTCCAATAATGATTGCCCTTCGCATTCAATAATCCAAGATGATTTGATGTCTAATTCGTCTATCATCCAATCTAATCTTTTTCTGACTCGGGGAGATATTCCTTCCCAGGTAAGATAAATTACGCAGTTAGAAACTGATTCTGCTTTACTCCATGCAACTATTTCATTATGATTCATTTCTGGCAGATTAACTGGTCTGGCGAATCTATCGGAGTTTTCATTTAATTGGTTTGCAAATCGGTTACCTGCAGAACCTAAAAGTGTTGGAGATATGATTCCAATCTGTTTTCCAATCATTGATTTAGCAATAAAAATAGATGATCCATTACCATCTATCAAATCAAAATCATTTGAAGATTTTTTTAATCTACCTAAGATTTTGATAATTTCTTCATCTGTGGGTTTTTGAAGGATTCCCAAAGACCAACAAGCAGATAATTGAGTGCCGAAAATATGGCCAAATGCTGAACGTGGCATTTGGCCGCCAGGCACTAATAAACATAATGAATTATCATCATTCATCAATATTTGTTCAAGTTTTCCTCCGGATGTAATTCCTAGAACTGTCCCTCCATTTTCTATAGCTAATGTGACGCCTTCGAGAGTTTCTTCGGTATTGCCGGAATATGAAGTAGCGATAACAAGCCAGTCTGAACCCCACCAATTAGGCAACCCATAGTCTTTCCATACTACGAATGGTAGACCACCTTCATAATCACTTAGGGATGAAAGAAAATTCCCTCCCGCACCAGAGCCTCCCATTCCCAAACAAAGGACTCCGGACCAATCGTTATCAATTTCTACATCAATGGGAGTTTTGAATGCCTTTTCTAAATCATTAATGAAATTTCGAGTATATCCTGACATATCTTCTTTATCTAAATCGGCTATTAATTTTGATATCTTTTCGGCATCCATAACTAAATCTCCGAGTGAGTTCCTGGTATGGCTAGCCAACTTTCACCTATTAATCCAATACGCAGTTTCGTAGATTCTATATTATCATCATATGGTAATTTTACAGTCACTATACTGTAATCATGAGGATCCATAATTTCAACCGCCGAACTATCTCTGTTTAATATCTCAACTAGGTATTGATCAGGAACGGCACAAATAACTGTACTTTTTTCCATATCTCTCCAAGACACTCCAGATCTTTCGAAATATTTTAAACGTCTTAATACTGGTCCATCTTTTTGCCATCTACTAACCAGCCATAAATCATTTTTTAATTTAACAACATCACCTATTGAGTAAGCAGGTTTTCTGTAACTCATAGTTAATCTAGTTACTTCAATTCCATCATTTGATCCAACTACGGTGGAAGTTTCTTTGATTGTTCCACCAAATGATTGGACTAATTTTTTACCCCAACTTCTTGCCATTGCTTTGGATCCTAATTGCATATCCCATCCCCCTGTAACTGGCCCTTCACTTGTCACAAAGAACATGGGGTCATGTTCCATATCACTCAACATATTATCCAAAGTTTTTCTAACTTCTTTCAATTCCTCTGGACTCAATTTCCTACCTGCTGAACGCAGTTGAACAATGGACTCGAAATAAGAGCCCGCTTTTCTAGTACATGCTGGACATACCGCATTACTAGTTTGCATCAAAGTAACATGATTTTCTTGGAAATAGTAGCCTTCTATATCACCAGATACGTCAATATGGAGCCTAGTAGATCTATCATCAATTTCTTCTATAGAAAATCCTAAATTTACATTTTTAGAATTAAGGGAGTATTCCATATTTTCTCTTATTCGTAGATCTGCCAGATCATCATTAGAAATTTCGGACCAACGACCACGGATTTCATGATGACTACATTTGGGGCATCGGTACTGTTGTAATCTATCTGAAATATTAGAAAGTTTATTCCTTTTTCGGAAGCATTTCTCACACATTCTTTCTGAAGATAAGGGAGGATCGGCCCCACATGTAATGCAAAATGCTCCTTCTGACATAACGTCCCTCATTACCTTCGGGCCATCTTGGAGATTAGAAGTGTTGCCATATAAATAAGTAATAGTTATTCATTCTCATTAAGATTGTCTTCTATTACAGATGCATCCATTCGACTTTCTAAATCATATAGTTTTGAGAACAAGTAGCGCACATATCCTCCCAAAATACCTATCATTACAGAGTATGCAACAGCCAATTCAGCCAAGCCGGTTGATGTCAATTAGACCACCTATTATCTAAATCTCTTTGCCTATTCTCCATTTTTAGTTCTAATTGATTAACACGATCCGTAAGAATAGAAAGTCCGACGAAAAGAAAACAAAAAGAAATAAAAGATAAAATTAAAACAAATAGCATATCACTCGGTAGTCCAGTTTCTTCACTTGAAACAACTACTATGGGAGGATGTTGTTTTTGGTACCAAGTTGTTGCCATAGCAGTAATTGGTACTAGGGAGAATCCAAATAATCCAACTATCGAGAGAGTATCTCGAGTTTGTTCATTGTCTTGTTGGGACCTCCTAGCAAGTACTAGAAAAAGGGCTACAGCTGTCAGAAGAGCAAAAGAATTCAATCTTAAATCTCCCCAATCCCAAGGTTTTCCCCATGCAACTGAACCCCATATTGGTCCAGATGTGATGACTCCTAAACCAAATAATAAACCCATATCAGAACCTACTGTGAAAAATCTCCATCCGAGCTCATTATTCTTAACATACCACATTACGGAGCCGAGGAATAATAATGAGAAAGCTAAGAATGAACACCATGCAAATGAAACATGCCAGTATATTATTCTGAATGATTCTGGGCCATTTACTGAATTTGGATCTACAGTTGGGGCCCAAAGAAAACCTAACAAAATCGATATTGTTGCACCAAATAATCCAATCATAATCAGAAGCATGGATACCGCCTTGACCTCTTGCATGACTATGCGAGTAAAATATAGGTGATGAATACTACCATCATGAATCCGGAAGAAAAACTACAACTATCCAAATTATTGACGCAGAAAGACTTGCAATTATAAAACCCAATAAAGGTGATGTGGAATCCAATGAAAATGACATGCCTGATGTAATAAGGATAGATAGAGAGTCTGCTATTTCCATAAATGGCCAGACCAATACAACTAGTAATAAAGAACCAGTAGAAGAATTTGATCTGCGTAAATCTGAAACTAGAAAATGTATTGCTGAGGCAGCTATTGCAACGTCGATTAGTGCCAAAGCAGGCATCCATAGCCATAGAAAAACGTTTGAGGAGTAAGTTTCAGAACTACTTCCCATTAAAATAAACCATGCCAAGTATGTAAGAGGCAATGGTAAAATAATTGATGCCCCCAAAATTGTACTGGTGGAACGGAATTTATTTCCTAACATGACATGCCACCATTTACCGCAATCAGATTCGTTAAACCTATTGATTAATGCAGGTGAAATAATACATGTCAAAAATGCTGGAAGTAAGATTAGATATGATAAAATTTTAACATCTATCATGTTGGTATTTTGAATCACCGAATAAGATAATAATAAAGCAACCAAAGCAGGCGTTAATCTTCCAATAGTATCAATTGGATTCCTCATTTCCATTTTAATGGACCAATTAACTAAATTTCTAATTGAAATTGGTTTTTGAGAAATATTATTCTTTGGAATATCCACTATTCTTCCTTCTGATTTTCCTTTAGATTCTAAAATTACACCACTTTTGTCAATTTTTACTAATCTGTCTGCACTGTCTATTATTTGTTGATTGTGAGATGCGATTACAATTCCATGGCCTCTGGAAGAAATTGTCTTTATCCAATTTATGAAAATTTGTCTAGAAACTGAATCTAAACCGACTATTGGTTCATCAAGTAGTACAACTATGGGAGTTGGGCTTAAAATTGCTGGAGATATTCCGCATATTACTGACAATCGTCTTTTTAAGCCACCAGAAAGTGAAGAAACTTTATCATTCCTTCGATGGCTTAAACCCCACTCTGAAAGGATAAAATCAGAATTTTTATCTTCATTAGGTAGCGAATAATTAGATGTAATGAATAGCCTTTCTCCAACCGTCTCTTCTCCACATATTCCATCATTTTGTAGAGTTAAGCCAATTTGCGGTATGTTTGATTTTCGACCTTCATGATTCCTAATAACGGATTTCATACCTTTATTATAAAATATTAAATTGCCATTCCTAAAAGGAACTATGCCGGCACACGATTCTATGAATGTAGACTTTCCAGATCCATTGTCTCCAACTAGAACGACAATCTCACCTTTATTTAATTTGAAATCGATGTTCTGAAGAACTTGGCGAGAACCACGACTAACACTCAGAGCATTTAGTTCTAGCAGAGTACCCTCGCTCATGGTGTAGCCAAGAAGGATTACCGTTTGAGTAATTCTATTGATACAAACTCCTATTCAATAGAAACTGTTGGGTGTGCCTGAGGCGGACAGTATAGATAATGATTTTAGATGGGACCTTCTAGAAATAGGTGATTATTTTTGGATATTCTTAATGATAGTATTTGCATTCTTACCTTTCTTTTATGCATATAAAGATAAAACTAGCGTTTCATTGGCAATGGTTTTATCACTATTATTGGTTAAGTTCATTCAGTATTTTCTTGAAATATTGAATGGAGGTATTTTTTCATTTTATCCCATACACTTGTTTAGTTTGATACCGAGTATTATGAATGAAAGTATTCACCTACATAGATTTGTTACTTCTTCTTGGTTACATGCTGATTGGATTCATGTTTTGAGTAATATAATAGTTATAGCTTTAGTTGGGGTACCACTAGAACAGAGGTTGGGTGGAAAAAGATGGTTGATTGTCTATTTTTTAGGATTTATGGGCGGCAACATAGCATGGATACTAACACACCCTGAATCAAATATTCCGGCAATAGGCGCTAGCGGCGCTGCGTTTGGACTATTGGGGGCATATATGGCATGTTGGCCAAATGATAAAATTGAGTTTCCACTTCTTTTTTTGATAAGAGCATGGCCAGTATGGATTATTGTATTCATTAGGTTGGGAATAGAGATATTTCAGATTTATTCAATCCAAATCTCAACCGCTGGTGATACGAATATTGCTCATATGGCACACCTTGGTGGTTTTTTCTTGGCGTATATTCTTGCAAGAAGTATCGCCAAAGGGGCGCCAAGTTCCCTTAGTGATTCAGGAGGAAGTCCAGTAAGTAATTTCAATATAACTTCCAAAGAGGAAAATAAACTAATTAAGAATAAGATATTAGATGATCCATGGACAAGAAATGGCACTCCTTTAACCGGTAACTCTTTGAGAACATTACAAAGATTACAACAAGAGGGAGATGAATTGGAAACCAGAAGAGCGTGGCTTGAAGAATTATCGGAATACGTAAGATGTCCTATTTGTGATGGAGAAGTAATTGCAGAGGTAAAAAATCATAAATGTGTAATAAAATGTGTTGGAAATATTAAACATTTAAATTGGCCATAAAGAATAATTTAACGCACTAATACTGGTTGGAATTAAACGGTAGACTACCTTCGCATCACTAAATGGTCATGCGAGTTAGTATCACTCCCATAATTGTAGTATTCCTAATGTTGGTCTTCGATATATCCTCAGGCGTGGGTGGACAGATATATAATTTACAAAATAATGAGGTTAATGAAAATGGGGATCAAAACAATTATGATAGTATGACATGTATTGATAATTTTTGTGTAGAGAAGAATTTTTTTCCCAACTATACTCCACTTGATGCAGGAATTCCAGTTCAAGAATTTGGATGGTGGAATGAATTTTGGCAAGATTCAGATGATAACGGTATGGATGATAGATTGCAACTTATCATTGATGGACAACGTGAATCAGAATCCACAACAGCCATTGTTGGAGAGGATGGGAGATATACTGTAGCAATAATAGTACATTTTGCCTGGCATCCGGGTGAAAGTGATATTAATCATGTAAAGAGCATACTAACTAGCCATGGATGGGAAGAAGAAGGTGCATGGTTTATGCCAATGAATATACTAGACAATGTAGTAATCGACCATGTGCCAGTTAGTTCTTTAATTGAATTATGGAATATTGAAGGAGTCGTATTAATTGAGCAACAAAATGTAATAATACCATATTTAGATAAAGCATCTAAAGGTTCAAAGATTAGGTCTTCAAGTTCATACAGCGATACCATGCGAAAATACGCAGATGGTTCTGGAATTGTGATTGCAATATTAGATACTGGTGTTGATAATGAACATTTTTCATTAGATGATTTTTCAGATAATAATAATGATAATACAAATGATCCAAATGATATAAATGATCCAAAATGGGTAGCAGGATGCGATGCCACATCATTTTCAGGAAATTCATGCTCTGCAACCGGAGAGGAAGATCCGGATGATGGAGATGGACATGGTACGCATGTAGCAGGAATTGCATTGGGGACAGGAGATAAGGACAGGGTTAACCAAGGTTACGCACCTGGTGCTTACTTAGTTGATGTGAAAGTTATGACAGATGCTGGAGGTTCGAATTCTCAATCTATCCTTCAAGGAATTCAATGGGCAACTAACAACGTAGATACTGACTGGGGAAATAATAAATCTAGTAATGGAATAGATATAATGTCCATGTCATTTGGAAGCAGTTCAAACCCTGCAGGAGAAGATGATGCAGGAGACTCTGGAACTAGTGCAGAAGCTGCAGCCGTAAATCAAGCCGCAGAGGCTGGAATTGTATGTATTGCTGCAATAGGAAATGATGGACAACGGAGAGTAACTTCAGTCGGGGCTGCAGACTCTTCGATAACTGTAGGTGCAATCGATGATCAAAATACAATTAATCGGGTTGATGATACTATTGCATCTTATTCGAATTCTGGTCCAAGAGAAGCGGATGATGATAGCGATACAAAGGATGAATTAAAGCCGTGGGTGGTTGCCCCTGGCTCAGGCATTACTTCGGCCGAAAATGCACAATCTTCTTCAATAATTCCGGGTTCTGAAAATAATAGAGCAGATGATAGTTACACCTCTAAGGATGGAACTAGTATGTCGACTCCTGCAGTAGCGGGCCTCGTCGCAATGATGCTTGAAATAGGTATCAAGGAAAATTTAATGGAAAAAAGAAGTCCTGATAATACTGAAATTATAAAAGAATATTTAATGAAATATTCAGAAAAAAAATCCAGTGCAACTGAAACCGTAGATGGATATGCTTGGAATAGCGAATATGGGTTTGGAATCATAGATGGAAAGGCGATAGTGAATGGCATGTATGGAGGCCTCAATGATAATGACGGAGATACAGGAGGGGGCAACCAGACTGGCCCATCGTCCGGATCAGGAAATTGGGTTGAAATAGAGAGTCCTGAAAATGGAGAGTGTGAATATGATCCACAGTCTTCACAAACTCTTGTTTGTAAGACTTGGGTTATTGAAGGAGAAACATATAGAATTAGGGGTAATATAGATCAAGGTGAAGGTAATGGTACCATAGAAGACGTATTAGTGCAAATAAATTATAAATATAAACCAGCAGATAATCAACCTGAGAAGGAAGAAATTTTGTTGGGATGGCATGTTCCAGAAATAATTTTAACCGGCGAAAGTATAACAAATTGGACTACAACTATAAATATTCCAGAATTCACAAATGACGAAATTGATGCTTCACAAATATTTGTAAGAGTGGCGGCTAGAAATGAATTTGGACAATGGAGTAACATAACACGAAGTAGTTATGGTATTGGTTATATAGATTTTATATTGGAAAGTCCAAGTGGGCAAAATGAAATATCTGGTACAGTAGATGTTATGGGAAATTGGGAGTCCGTTGATGGATGCACTATCCAATGGAGATTAGGCACTGAAGAATGGGAAGATGTGATTATAAAACTTGATGGAGGTGGTTATCGATATACCGTAGAGGAAAATGGAAAACAGGTAAGTAAAGTTGGAATGATTAAAAACTCTGGAGTTTGGAGTTTTGAATGGGACACTAGAGAAATTGAAGATGGGACTCATCGAATATCGGTACGATTACTAAGCGGCAATGGGGTCAAATCTGAAGAAATACGTCAGCAAATTACAATAGATAACATACCTCCAAGTCCGGATTTGATGTTTAGAAGTACATCGTTATCATTTGAGGAATATGGAATTCCAGTCATGGATGTATATGTGAATACATTTTTAGAGATAAGAGGAACAATAAGGAATATTGGAGATATGTCGGCATATGATGTTGGAATAATATTGGAAGAAGAGGGTGCAAGAAGAGATGAATATGTAATACCACAAATAAATAGTGGAGAAATAGTAGATATTATTTTATATTGGAATCCTGCCATAAGTGGAGAAAGAAGTATTGAAATTATAATTGATCCCATAGACACTGTAACTGAAAGCGATGAAACTAATAATAAATTATCCGAAAAATTTGAGATCATACCTAGACCTAATGGCGTAGATTTAGCAATAAGAGAAAATGCCCTCAAAACAATACCAGAAATACCTCGGCCTGATGAACAAGTTATTCTAGATGTTAGAATAGATAATCTTGGTTCTAGTGATGCAAATAAGATAAAAGCGATGCTAGAAATAAATACAGAGAAGGGTTGGCAGCTGATTGATACAAAGGAAATTAACAGAATAGTGGGACAAGGGTCCATGCAGGTTTCTTTTGGATATACTCCTAATGAGTCTGGAATTATGGAGATAAGAATAGATATTGGTGGAGAAATAACAGACATAGATTGGGATAATAATGTATATAAAACTAATATTCTAGTCGATAAAGCAACATTAACAGGTCCTAGAAATATGAATTTTAAAGTAGGAGAAATACCAGTTAGAGTTATAGATTTAGAAGAGGGTGGATTAATCATCACAGAAAAAAATAATGAGTTATTGCTGTACAAACTTACAGAAAGTAAGAATTTGATATCTTGTAATAACATACTGGAGGAAATGTGGGCAGGAGAAATTGCTGTTGAGGTCAACGAAGATAATATTGCTCACATGATTTGGACTAGAAGATATTTAGATAATAATGGATACTATAAACAAACACTAACTTACTCATCTATAGATTCGGCTTGCCAGATGACTCCAATACAGGATTTAATGCCGCCAATATTATTATCTGATGGCAAATATTGGGGAATTGACTTAGATATGAGAGAAACAGAAATAATTGTCTCTGGTTACCATCAAGATATTTTTACAGGAGGAACATTCCAGAAGAAAACGGATATTTTTATAATTTATGCCGATAATCCAATATCGTCTGATGATTGGAGCATAACAACAGGAATAGTAAGCGACCTAGATATAACAACAAAATATGCTGATAGTTTAGAAGTAGAATTTGGGCATAAAAATGAGATTCATATCTTGTACCAAGAAAATAGGAATGATAGTACTGGAATTGAAAGATTAGGCCTTTGGTATACTCACGGTGAGTTAAATGAAGATAGTTGGACATTTAGGAAGGCTGTCGGCGATGAGGCAGGTTTAGCCGAAATGGTAGTAATTATTGAAGATGAGGAAGAAAAAATAATTGCAATTTGGAGAGAGGGGAATTTACATGATTCAGAAATAATATGTATCATAGCAGACTCCTCATTTAGGGCGATTAATAATCAACAAGAAAGATTTACTGCAAGAGGTTTGAGAAATATCAATACAATAGAAACAGAAAGAGGAATCCAAGTATATTTTGATACCGTCGGCCCTAATGGGCCTCAAATTCAGTATGGGCTAATTAATTTCGAAGAGGAGTGGTTAGGAATTTCCAATAGGTTAAATTCGGGATTATTACACACCGCATCAAAGGCACAATCTAGTTCTGAAACACTTGTATTACACACATCCTCAAACGGCTGGCAAATCAGATCATTAATCGATGATGATAGTTCAAAGAGTAATGAGATATCTGCCATGGATTGGATAAAAATAAAACTTGGATTGGCCAATAATGATCAGGAATTCAGGATATTAATAACAGGGGTTTCAGTAACAGTACTGGCACTTTGTGCAATAATAATGATAACTTTATCAGCACAGGGAATTAGATGGGTTGGCGATAGAAGAAGGAAGAAAATAACTGATTCAGTATTACTAGAGGATGATTTTGTTGAAATTATTGATAAAAATGATATCATGATACAAAATACTGAAATCGACCTTATAGAATTAGTAACAATTGATGAATCCAGTCAGAATACTACTGAAATTCGAAGAAAGCGGAGGGAGTCTAGAAATATACAAAAAGAAGGTACAATTTTTGATGTTGGTATCTCAACTAATATAATAGTCGATGAAACTAAAAGCGATGTTAAAATTAATAAAAAAGTAATTTGTACAAACTGTAACGCTAATTTTGAAGTATTAAGGGGAGTTTCTGCAATGAAGTGTCCTATATGTGAAAATAGAATTGATTTAAATTGAAGATAGAAAGTTAAACGAATGTAACTCCGCCATATTCTATTAAAAATTCTTTTTGTAATTCACTAAACCATTCTAGCATTGATATTGAAAAACGGATAGAAATTATCTCTGAATCCATCAAGAGATCATCTTGAATTCCTTGAAGTGTCCCTGGTGCTGCACCACAAGATATACATGCACCATCTAAATTCAAAACTAATGCTAATGCATAATTACCATTATTTAATTTCTCAACATTAGAATTATCGACAACAATTCCGCCACCATGGCCATCGAGTGCTGCCCTGACTGGTCCTAATCGAGCCATAAGTGCTGGAATAAAGTCTGAATCAGAATTCCTATCAAGCTCCACTAGTGATAGTTGTTGAAGTCTATTCAAATCTTCTGGAGCATGTAATTGATTAATTCGCTTTTCAGCCTCTTTTTTAATCGTTTTTTCAATCTCTAAACGGTAAGAATCTGTTAAATTCTTAGAGTTTGGATCGCTGGCATGTGGCAGTTCCATGGCTACCCGAAATAACACTATAATTTTAGGGTGACCTAAAAAGAGAGATGTTCAAAAGAGAGCATATGCAGCATGATACATGAAGCCCGGTGTACCACTTCTAAAAATTGTTAATCTTCATGCTGGAATTGATGATAATCAAATTTTAAACGGAATTAATATTGAAATTGGTCCCGGAGAAATTCATGCTATCATGGGCCGCAATGGAAGTGGTAAAACTACTACTGCCAACATCATAATGGGGCATCCAGATTTCGATGTTGGAGAAGGCACTGTAAATTTAAATGGAACAAATCTTCTAGAATTAGAACCATGGGAGAGGGCTAAAAAAGGAGTTTTTTTGTCATTTCAATATCCTCAAGCAGTACCGGGTTTACAAGTTGGTAATTTTCTAAAAAAATCAGTAGCCAGTATTAGAGGTGAAGAGGCAGCAAAGGGATCAGTTTTCAGAGGTTTATTGAAAGAATCTATGAAGGAATTAAATATGCCATCCTCGTTCTTATCTAGATATGTCAATGATGGGTTTAGTGGTGGTGAAAAGAAGCGCTTCGAAATTCTTCAAATGATGTTATTGAAACCTAAATTAGCCATACTTGATGAAACAGATAGCGGATTGGATATAGATGGCATTAAAACTGTAGCAACTGGGATTAACTCTGCGATTAGGGGAACAGATTCTGGTGCTTTAATTATAACCCATTACTCAAGAATATTAGACCATGTAAAACCCGATAAAATACATGTTCTGATTGATGGCAAGATAGTCGCTACTGGCGACGCTAATCTAGCAAATGAATTAGAAGAAAATGGCTATGATTGGCTGGAAGAAAAGATAAGTTTAGGAGAAAAATAATATGGAAGCATCACAAGAAGCAAGAGACGCAGTTGGAGATTACAAAGCAGGTTGGCACGATACAGAGAATTCAACAATAAGGTTTGATTCTGGCCTTTCAGAAAAAGTAGTAAGAGACATTTCTGAGTTAAAAAAGGAACCAAAATGGATGACTGATATTCGAATTAAAGCGTACAAACATTTCGTTAATAGGCCCATGCCAACATGGGGAAATATGAGTATGCTAAAACAAATTGATTTTAATAAGGTCTGTTATTATTTGAGATCGTCCGATGCTACAGAAAATGATTGGGACGATGTACCGGAAGAAATCAGAAACACGTTTGATAAATTGGGCATACCTGATGCAGAACAAAAATGGCTATCGGGAGTAACTGCTCAATATGAATCAGAAGCAGTATATCATAGTATAAGAGAAGACTTAGTCGAGCAGGGAGTTATATTCCTAGATATGGATAGCGGCTTGAGGGAATATCCTGATTTAGTTAAAAAATGGTTCTGTTCAGTCGTACCGTTTTCAGATAATAAGTTTTCAGCACTAAACACGGCTGTTTGGTCGGGTGGTTCATTTATCTACGTTCCAAAAGGAGTACATGTTGAAATGCCGGTACAGGCATATTTTAGAATTAATGCAAAAAACATGGGACAATTTGAGAGGACCCTAATAATTGCTGATGAAGGAAGTAGTATACATTACGTAGAGGGTTGTACGGCACCTACTTACTCTACGGATTCTCTGCATTCTGCAGTTGTAGAATTAATTGCCCTTCCTGGATCCCATATTCGTTATTCTACAGTTCAGAATTGGAGTGCAAATGTGTATAATTTAGTCACTAAAAGAGGAATAGCCCATGAAAAATCAAAAATTGAATGGGTAGATGGAAATATCGGAAGTAAACTAACAATGAAATATCCGTCTGTAATATTAAAGGGAGAAGGATCTCATGCAGAAGTTATTTCGGTAGCATATTCTGGAAAGGGTCAACATCAAGATGCAGGTGCTAAGATACACCATTTAGCATCGAACACTACTAGCAAGATACTTTCAAAGAGTATTAGTAAAGATGGAGGCAGGGGATCATACAGAGGAATGGTTACAGTATCTAAAAAGGCTGAAAATTGTAAACTTAATATTGTATGTGATGCATTAATACTAGATGAAAAAAGTAGATCTGATACATATCCTACCATGGAAGTTTCAAATTCAACAGCCAAATGTGAACATGAAGCCAGTGTATCAAAAGTTAGTGATGATCAACTCTTCTATCTGATGAGTCGCGGCCATTCAGAAGAAGAAGCATTAGCATTAATAGTGAATGGTTTCTTTGAACCATTTACAAGAGAATTACCTATGGAATATGCTGTCGAATTGAACAAATTAATGGCCCTTGAAATGGAAGGAAGTATTGGTTAATTGGTGTTAAAATGAATGCCGAAAATAAATATTTAGAAGTTTCTGAGTTACCAAACAGGGCAGATCACCTTTGGAGATATACGCCTTGGAAAAAGGTTCATCCTACTGGGAATGTAAATACCGTACCAAAAGAAATTACAGAGCCTAAAATAAAATTATTAAATCTAGATGGAACTATGGTACCACCAGGAATTGAATTAACAAAAGGAGTAGCAAAGGAAATAAAATTACCTGACTCGGACGTAGTATCGACTAATTTCTTAAAGGCTGTTTCTTCAAATTCAAATTGGATATTAAAGACGAAATCAAATTTTAATACCAAAAACCCTATACTTATCGAAATAGAAACAAACGGTGAGAACAATGCCATCCAGCTTACTTTGGATATTGGACTAAGTAATGAATTTGAAATAGTCACGATAATAAAAGGAAAACCTAATTGGATGGGGCTTTTAAGAACGGGAATGATTGGTGATGGTTCCAATATCAATGATATGACCGTAGGATTGCAAGAAGGAGGGACTTTGCTTAGAGTAGATGGGATATCTTTAGGGAGAGATGCTCAATTTAGAACGGGTACCGTATCTTCTGGTTCGGAAAGGACAAAGGCAGATTTGAGATACAGAATGGGACAAAAAGGTAGTGATCTGCGAGTCCTTGGATCAATACTATCTAGAGATTCCATGCATCTTGATTATCATATAGAAATTCAGCATGATGCGCCTCAGACATTTAGCAGATTAGCGTGGCATGCAGCATGCGGAGGAAGGAGTAGGACCATTGGCACTGGGATGTTAAAGGTGGCAAATGGCTCTAAGGGCGCTGATGCATCTCAGAATTTTCATAATTTACTATTGTCAAAAAATGCTGAAGCCGACGGCATTCCAGAGTTGGAAGTATTGGAGAATGAGGTGGTTGGATGTGGACACGGGATTGCAAATGGGCCAATTGATGAGGATCAACTGTTTTATTTACATGCGAGAGGTTTTGCTCCAAAAGATGCTGAATCAGCATTAATAGCTGCTTTCCTTAATTCGACATTATCCAAAATGGGGAGTACGCAAGTGCATGATTGGCTTAGTAGAATGCTATCATCGGAACTTAAAAACATGAATAGCAGTTGATATTATAATGGGTAATACAAGGAATGGTCTTGGTGACCGTGAAAATGAAAAAAAAATATCTAAAATTCTAGTTAGTTTGGTAGGTTTTTACCTTTTAATGTGTTTTATCTCTCCGATGATGATTAGTACTGGAGAAGTCCCAGAATTATCCGGAAGGGCAAATGCAATAGATTATGCATATAAAACAAGTTGGGGTAATTTGGGACATGATGAAAATTCAAATATTGGACATGATCAATCAAAACATGGAGGAACATTTTCGTGGATGGAATTAAATCCATTATTTGCATTTACATATGCAGTTGGAGATCTGAATTGTCATCAAAAACACGAGAGGTCTTGGGAAATTAATGATAACCAAATGCCTGTTTGCGTGAGAGATGTCGGGATAATGTTAGGTTTCATATTTGGTGCATTAATTTTCAGAACATACGGAGTCAACAGATGGACACTTAGAGATACTTTTCTTACAATAATTCCTGATCCTTACTTGATACCATTTTATGAAAAGGACAGTCGTTTAATGCTTGTTATTTTCATGATATTATTGTCCATTACTCCGATTGGAATAGATGGATTTTTACAATTAATAACTAATTATGAATCCAATAACCCTCTTCGCCTCATTACAGGCATATTTGCAGGATTCGGATTAGGTTGGTTGGTTTGTTCAATGATGGCAGCCAGGCCCAATAAATTTAATAGTGCAGAAAATGTTTTACTACCTGCTGGATCAATTTTGAGGATAAAATAAATTATATTCCCTTCCACCACTGCGCAATATCATTCTTATTTTTTATTTTCTTAAAATCGGTAGTACCATATCCCATCAAATTAAGTCTGTTTATAATATTTTGAAATAATGAATCAAGATCTTTGAATTTGATTAATTCATCTATGCAATTCATTAAATCTTCATCAGGATTATTTTTTTGCCAAATAAATATTTTATTTCTAATCGGCCAGATAATTAATACTAGTCTTCCAAAGGCATAATACTCCTCTTTCAATTGTGATTTTTGTTTCTCTTTTCTTATTTGTGTTGCATTTTGATATATCCAAGATGATTCATCTGATAAGAAGCGAATAATTTTTCGAGTATGGCTAGCCGAAACATTACGAACTGGCCCCATAGAGGACCTAATTTCAGAGATATCTGATAAATTTAATAGTGATAGAGTTCCGCAAATTGATGAAATAGAATGATTCAAAATATTTTTAGGATGAGGATTCTTAGGGTCCTCATTTAATTTTGATAGTAATTTTATATGTTTAATTTGTACATTATTCAAAATTTCCCAAGGTTTTTTATTTCCAAGCCAATTTTCATCACTGCTTAGTGGCCTCAAACCAATTCCTTTGAGAGTATCTTGACTTCTTCTAGAAATAATTAAATTTTGTAAACAATTAATATCTACATTTTGTTGATTAACATTTATTGGGTTTGGTTTCGAATGGATAAAATTTTTTACAACTAATGAAATTTTGTTACGAAATTCTGATACGGACCCCTCATTCAATATTGGCCCGATATGTGCGCCCATATCGAATGGTACTGGCATCTCCATACCTCCGGATAGTAATTTTACATAGCCTGCCCTAATTTTAGTCTGTAATTCTGAAGTTTCAAAATATTCTTTTTTATTTGATAAATTTCTGAGTGTCCCCCTATTAATTCTTTTAAGGGCTACTTTTGGATTACAATCTACCCAAATGCATAAGTCAGGTATAAGTGCTGCAGAGTTAATAATGGCCACATTATCTACTCCTAATTCTCCAACTATCCCTTGATAGACAAGAGAAGAATGGACATTTCTTTCACTTACAACTACACTACCTTTTCGAAGTCTTGGAAGAATCCAGGAATGAGAATGATCGATTCTATCGGCGGCAAATAAGCCAGCTTCGGATTCTGGAGATAGTTTCTTTTGTTTGACCGCATCTATTGCTAAACGCCCCAATGAGTGATTGCGCCGTGGTTCAGCAGTTATTTCTACAGAAGTAAATGTGAATTCTTTCTCTAAAATCTCTGCCACAATCTTTGTAGCTAGGCCCTTACCACTCCCATCTCCTCCCTCTACACTAATCAGATACATAGAATTCCTCATTCATGTACTGCCATATTTGAATTGGTCTTTGGTTAAACTAGATATCCCCATTCCAATTAATATCATCAATGGACCAATGAAAAGTCCACCTCTACTCCATAATCCTATAAAAGAAAGCCACCATGCTTTTCTATAACTATTGCCATTCAATACTTCAATACCTCCGAATATCCCTGCAACTCCTGAGAGTAAGGTAAAAATCGCAATAATTGTTGCGAGATATGCGGAATCACCTAGTTGACTTGTGCCTCTCCAGTCTATTTTATTTATCTTAGATTCGTCACCCGGCATCATAGTTACCGGAATTTGCGCATGATCTCCAGGTATCAAAAAAATTTCTACAGAAATATTATTTGGATAAGTTGCATAAATTATTGAAGGTTCTCTTAAAATATCAAAAAAGGTAAATCTACCACTGGAGTCAGTATAAGTTTCCTTTCCAGTTGTTGTGCCATCATCATTTTTGAGTACTATTCTAACACCTTCCAATGGCTCTCCGCCAGTATTATTATCAATCAAGGCAGTATTTACTATCCCTGCAATATCGGCAAAATTATCATTCCCTCCTAGGGATCCAGATAATATTTCTGTTGGATCTGCAGATATTGTCAAACCTCCGAAAAGTGCTCCAAGAATACTACCAATGATAATCAAGATTGCGCCTGCAACCCTAGTTGCAGCATCAGTTGACATGTCGGAGATCCATATTTCCAAACCAGACATATTATCTAATTCTGCATCATCATTCATTTAGGTTCACCTACTGTATTGATATCACGAGGAGGACTTAGGTGTTCAGTTTGTCGCTTAAATATTCTAAAAAACATAAAAGTTAATGCAGGCCATGAACCAGGCATAATAAAAATTGTGATTATTAGTAAAATAAGAATAGATATTACTTTATCTATTGGAGAACTGAAGAAGTCATTCCCTGTATTTTCAATATATGAATAGTTTTCAATTTCGAATTGAGTTAAATACATCTTTTCCCAGTTCTTTCCAGTTATCCAAAAGGCATCTTCAGTAACTGAATAAGCTATACCGTTTAGGATAGAATTAGAATTATTTTGAATAAATTCAATAGAATCAAAATGAATTGACATTTCAACCAAACCCGATGACATATTGATTTTTATTATTCTATCTTCACCCCATACATTTGCAAATACTGAGTCGCCTACGCATTCCAATTCATTAATATTCGAAATTGGATGATTTCCTTCCCTGACAATCAATGAACTCATTAGATCAAAATTTTCAAAACTGCGAAAGGCTAATTCTGAACTTCCATTGGACATTACAAATGAATTTCCGTTATTACAGAGCCCCCATCCTTCTCCAGAATATGTGTAATTACCAATAATTTCAAATGTATCAATATCAATAATAAGTGCTACATTTTCTTTCCATGTTAACATCACAATCGAATTATTGAGGGCGGTTATGCCTTCGGCAAATATATCATCTTCAAAGGAAATTTGCCGTATTATTTCGCCCGATGAAATATTTACTTCACGCAAACTTGAGAAACCATATAGTCCAGTACTTTCAAATAATTTACCATCGATTATTTCCAATCCTTGAGTAAAGGCATTTGGATCATGATCAGATATTTCTACTATTCTTGGAGCTAAAGATGATGCATCTACGGCTGAAATTATATTAGAATTTGATATAATTATTATTGATGTGAAAATAATTGAATATATTACTTTTGATAGATATTTATGATTAATGTATGAACGATGCTCCATCGACATTAAAATAAATATCTTTACCCATTTAATTATATTTAAACAGGATGTGGCTAAAATTTTAGATAGGAATAAGAAAGATTTTTCTAAGGCTTCAGTAATATTAGTTTTTTTATTTTTATCTTCCTTACTTTTACCATTAGTAAGTTCCGAACCAATGGAAGATGACGGAATTTCAGAATTCACGATAAATAGCCTCTCAGAATTCACACCCAATACACAGGGAAAGGAGTACATGTTTAACGGTGATGATTTGCCGCTTTACTCTGCAACTGGTTTTTTGAAGAAACAATGGATTGAATCTGGATATCCTAACATAGTCTTGCCTTTTTCAAGTCAACATGATACTAAATCATCCATTAGGAGTTGTGAAAATGCCTGGACAGTTGGTGACAGCGATAATATAACTACCTCGGATGGAGTAATATTAGCTACCGTACAGAGAATATCTACAAACTCAGCAATTTTTATCGAAGAGGGCATTGTTGTATCTTCCATAATATTAAGTGATATTGTTTCCACTTGGGAGTCCATAATATTTCCAACAGATGTCAATTATTTTGGAAATCCTCCTGATGTTGATAATAATTGTCAAATAGAGATAGTAATCTATGAAATAGACGGAGTGGGAAGTACTGGAGGTTATTTTCAACCCAGCATATCTGCAATTAGAGAAAGTTTATTTTTTGATGTAGATGATATAAATTCAAGGAATGCCATACTTGCTCATGAATTAGAACATCTATTGCATAATGCGAGAGATCCATTCGAATATCTATGGATAGATGAAGGAGCCGCAGATATGGCTACGTATTTGTGTTTTGGAGTTACAAATACAATATCCAGTAACGTAAATCAATGGTCTGAAAATACTAGCATAAGTCTAAGATGGTGGAATGATAGAAGTTCTGACTATGGAGTTGGATTCTTATTTATGATGTATATATCAGATAAATTAGGAGGAGCTAATGCAATACAACGCTTAATTGCCGATACGGATGTTGGCGGAATATCGATAGAGAATTTAGCAATTAACCCAGAGCCTGGTGCCACCCTAATTGGCAACAATATGAATGATATTTTTGCTAATTTTAGTGCTGCAGTCACGTTAGATAGTCCACAAGGAGCATTAGGTTTTTCAAATATTGATTTATCTAATGAATGTGAATTAGGGTCAGTTTGTCGAGCTCAATATAGCGGATTAAACGAGCAATGGGGCTCAGACTGGCAAAGCGATTCCCAAAGTATTGAAGGATGGGGGATGAGATCATATAAATTTAGTCAAGGAACTGGCGAACCATTGAATCTTATGGTATTGCCAACACAATTTGGATTTGCTGGATCTATGTTGGTAAAGGAGGCGGCAACTGGAACATGGGCTATGTCCAAATTAAGGGTTGATGCTAATACAGGAATCGGAACAGGACTAATTCACGATTTCGGCAATTTGACTAGTGAAGTTTTGCTTTTAGTATGGTATAATTCGCCTGTAGATGATTGTGATTTTAACTTCATAAATTGTGGAATTATGCCTGGTTCATATCCTGAAGCGGCATTTACAGTATATGCTGGACTTATAAAAGAGCCAGCAGAAGTTTCCATTCAATCAATAGAGTTGTTTGATAGGGATTTCGATGAAACTGACGATAGTATAGAAATAGGTTTTGAAGTTACTTCAAATGCATTTTATGAATTAATTGAGGTTGAATTCAGGGCTTATGTCAATAATACTTTAAAAGATACCATACAACTAGAAGTGAGCACTGGGAACGGAGAATCAACATTAGAAATATTATGGTTCACACCCCCCTATGATGGCGATTGGACTTTCGGAGTGGAAATATATGACATAACTGGAAGGTCTCAAGATTTAGCCTACTCTCTACCTCAGGCATTAGGCAATATGTTACCTACAGCATCCGGAACAATTTCGACCAATGCTACACAGACGTGGACTGCCGTGAATATATATGGAGGAGGATATGATGTATGGGGTTTCGGAGAGAACAATGGGTCTTTTAATCATAATGAAACTCCAATTGGGTATATTTGGGATTTTGGCAATAACCAAGTATCGAATTTAAAAAATCCATCCTATAGTTATGAAATAGAAGGTGATTATACAATAACACTAATCATAAAAGATCAAGGAGGTTATTATTCAGAATTACAATCATGGGATATATTGGTCAACGATTCATCTATCCCCGAACCAGTAATTTCTATTGATAATGTGGAAATATTAGATACTTTAACCATATTCACTAATCAAAATATTAGATTTTCAGCAGTAAATACGATTGATAACGTACCATTAGATAAGCTGAATTATTCTTGGAATTGGGGGGATGGGAATATTGATTTTGGTACTGGACTGTATGAAATTGATCATTCTTGGTCAGATGGAGATTCAGATGGAGTGTCCTATATACTAAAGTTGAGAGTTGATGATGGAAAACAATTTGCTGAAACAAGTCTACAAATAATTATTCTAAACCGTGTTCCGAAATTAATTTATGAAGGTTCCTTGTTCACAAATACACTAACACCACTAACTATGCCAACAATGTTCGTCGATTTAGATGGCATTATTACTGATTATGAATGGAAATTTGAAGGAGGCGTAAATTTATCGGATTCTAAAGTTACCCTAATATCAGATTTTACAATAGAGGCATCTTCGCAATCTAATCCAAAGGTTAGTTGGTTAAATCCCGGAATAAAAAATATTTCGCTAACGGTTAGTGATGATGATGGTAATTCTTCCACATATGATTTTCAAGTAGAAGTAACCAATCAGCGGCCCGTTGCTGTGTTTAATCGTCCTAATGATGGAGCAACAGATACCGCATATGTTTTCCAAAGTTTATCATTTGATTCAGACGGAGATTCATCCAAGCTTTCCTATATTTGGAATATTTCAGATATGACTGATCCGATTTATAATATATCATCCATAAGCAGGACATTTACCGTTCCTGGGCTCTATTCAATTAGTTTAGTCGTTACAGATGAAAGAGGCCTGGATTCAGCAATTAAATCTTATTATTTTAGAATAAAAAACCCATTACCTGTACCCCTCATAGAATTCCAACAACCTAGTATAAATAATACGATTTTAGATTTCATCCCAGATAATATGAATTTAGTCACATGGCAAGTTCCGAATCTAGAAGGAGGAGGAATATTTATCTCACCGAATAAACCAATTATGTTTGATGGCAGTAAAAGTTATGATTCTGATTTACGATTTATTGGTAAAAGGTCACTCATGATGGACGATCCTGATTGGAATGGGATAACGAAATGGATATGGGATTTTGGAGATGCGTCCCCGACTCATGTTGGACCTACTGCATGGCACATTTATGATTTACCAGGCATTTATTTGCTTAGTTTTACTGTCTTAGATGATTTTGAGGGAGGAGAATCAAATACTACATATATGATAGTTCATGTATCAGAGGCTCCTAAAATAACAACAAATAGTCCAATAAATACTGAATATGTTACGGTAGGAGATGAGATTGAATTGAATATCAATGTTTCGGATTATGATCTTGATTCAGGAATTATTGCATGGATGGACGTAGATACAGATGAAGATTCAGATGGAGATGGAAATCTATCAAATGATAAAGATAGGAATTTAGCAGATTCCTTATCTATAAGATGGGATTTTAATGTTTTTGAGGATTCTAATTTTGATGGCAATTATAGAAATGACTGGGTAAATTGGGAAAGTCGAAGCTGGGATGAACCTGGAGATGTTAGGATCTCAGTTCAGGTTTGTGACGGAGTTGGCGTCTGTTCATCAAGAGATTACGTGATTACAATTTTATCAGTAAGTGATGATACTGTGCCGAAGACGCTATCGGATTTATCTTGGAATGATTTTATTCCAAAAAGAGAGAGTTGGGGGGTTATGGCACTAATAGCTGCGGTAACTATTTTGGGATGGTTAGTAATGAGGCAGAAGAATGAAGAAGAAATAGATGCGCAAGATATGATGGAAGCATATGGCTTGGAAGTTAAGTTAGAAGGAGGTTTGCCAGGAATGGACCAGCATACTCCTCCTCCACAGCCTAAGTACCTAACAGTTGAAGAGCGAAAGAATAAGGAATCAGGGTATATTAGGCCAATTAGAACGAGGCGGGGTAAATGAAAAGAAAATTTATTTCTATCGTGTTAAATATGATTATTATTATCCCATTAATAGCTATTGGTCTAAATATAATCTCATCAAATGCTGAGGCTGAAAGTTCTTGTTCTGCTCCATTGAATAATGACTGGGATATCTCAAAATCAGTTCAAGTTCACAGTGTAAATCTTAATTCTGATAACGTAAAATTGACGCCATTGACAAAAGGTTTTTCTAAGGAATTTAAGATTGAAGATGATTCCTCAACAGCAATGAGCATGGAATTAATTGCTGGTTACAGATATAATTTCTGTATTTCCCTAAATCCTACATTAGAAGGGAGTTCTACTATGACAAACAGTACAGGAGACGTGTATCTTATGACTGGAAGTAACTGGGATATCTATAGAGGTCAATATACGTTAAGAGATAATGATTTTGTTGATGATATTGAACAGTGGCTTCCTGTAGAATGGAAGGATATGTCTACATGGTTACCTTTTAGAGACGTTCATGCATATGAAAATATTGAATATGAAGAGTTTTCTGTTGGTATCGATTCATCAGGATCCACGTGGTCAACTGTCTTTGGAGGAGAAGATGAAAATATAAGATACTACTTAGTTCTAGATGGCTTTGATAATACTCGAACAAAAGATGCTTTGTCTGCTGGAAATGACATAGATGTAGAAGTGATAGTAGAGGTTGAGAAAAGAATTAACATACCAATATTTACAGCATATTTAGCTATTGGAGCATTGCCACTTTCATTTATCATAATTCCGATAATTATGCATTATACATACAAAAATGGTGCTAAGAGGAATCTGGCAGAAAATCAACAAAATATTCCATTATTATAAGAATATTTTTTTTTATTGATAATCTAGCATTTCCCAAGCAGTTTTTAAATCTGCAGTATTTATCATCCCTTTTTGGGCTAGATGCCACCCATTTTCCATGGTTGAATAGACTATTGCTTGACCTAAAAGTGGAGAATGGATGCGATTCCAGTCTCCTGCTTGTCCAAGTCCCATGATTGAAGTTTTTATTTCATTATCTTTCAATTCCCAAGCTGCTTCAAAAAGATTGATTCCATCATTTCTTCCGGATGTTGCATAACATATCTTCAGAACGTCTCCTGCATCTTTATTGTCCTGTATTTCTTGAATGACCTCTGATGAATTTGGTGGCTGATCCAGTATATGAGAGGATGCTATAATTTTAGTATCTCCATTTTTTGCTAATTTGACTAATTTATTCCTCTTTACTTCATCTATATCTAATTCTAAATCAATCCAACTTACTCCGCTTTCAATAGCTTTTTGAAGGACTTCAATTCGCTCTTCTTCGGTCCCTGGAAAGTAACCACCTTGGTTAATTGGCCTACAAGTTAGTATTACTGGCAGTACTATTCCTTGTTTAAGAGAAATGAGTACGGAAGGTAAATCTAATGAATCCAACGGCTGAGGCAAGTAGACAAAATCTATTTTATTATCGGCACTATTATTTCTTGATTTGGATGCTGATTGTTCTGGCAAAGTATCGGTAATATTAGGTAATTCTTGTTTAATAGTCCACAATTTATCTAGTCGGACTTCGACTAGATCAGCACCAATTGCAGTCGCGCTTGCTGCATCTTTTAGGACATCACTGACAGTACAACCTCTCAGTGAAACACAGACTAGTGGCATATCCATCTTAGGGTGCGAGTTAAGTTTTCTGTTTAATTATGTCGTGTGATAACATTTATTGATTTTTGCATGGAATTTAATAATAATGGTCAAATAAGGGGTTTTTCATACAATTTTCACAAGGGTTGAATAACCCCTTTACACTAGGTTAAATGATATCAAATGAGGGTTCCCTAAGGGAACCCTCAGTGAATTGAGTTGAATACTATGTCGGATGAAAATAATAACCACTTAGACTTAGAGCCCGACAATGAATATGATGCTACAAGTATTCAAGTTTTGGAAGGATTGGAAGCTGTAAGAAAGCGTCCAGGCATGTACTTGGGAGACCCTCATGATGGGACGGCTTTGCATCATTGCATATGGGAAGTAGTTGATAATTCCGTTGATGAACACCTTGGAGGTCACAGTGATTTAATTGAACTAACAATTAATGAAAATGGTACGTTATCGGTTAGGGATTATGGACGGGGCATTCCAACTGGAATTCATGAAGAATACGGCATATCTGCTGCTGAAGTAATAATGACTAAATTACATGCAGGAGGGAAATTTGATAATAGTTCATATAAAGTCTCAGGTGGATTACACGGAGTTGGAGTTTCTGCGGTAAATGCTGTTTCTGAATGGATGGAAATGACAATACATCGCTCAGGGACAATATACCACCAAAGATATGAGGCAGGAGTACCGGTTGCCCCATTGAAAGAAATTGGAAAATGTGAAGATACAGGAACTACAATTACATTCAAACCGGATCTATCTATTTTCACACATATAACTGATTTTGAATTTGAACAAATTGATACCCGATTAAAGGAGACTTCTTTCTTAAACGCTGGTTTAGAGATAATAATTACAGATAAACGAGCAGATGATGACCATGTAAGTCGCCATCACTACGAAGGTGGTTTAAGTGAATTCATCAAACAATTAAATTCCAGAAGAGAAGTAATGCATCAAGATGTAATTGAAATTAGTGGAGAAAGGGAAACTGAGAAAGGTACAGTAACCATAGATTTAGCGTTGCAGTGGTCAGATGCTTTTAGTGAGACAATTTTATGCTACACTAATATTATTCGAAACAAAGATGGAGGTACTCACATGACAGGTTTAAGAGGAGCATTGACTAAGTGCGTCAATAACTATGCAAAGAAGAAGAATTTGCTCAAGGGGGATGCTTTGTCAGGCGAAGATGTTAGAGAAGGTCTGGCAGCAATAGTAAGCGTGAAACATCCTGACCCTTCATTTTCATCTCAAACAAAGGATAAATTGGTTAGTAGCGAGGTTACAAGTATTGTAGAAACAGTAGTCTATGAAAAACTTGGTGAATTCTTTGAAGAAAATCCATCAGTGGCCAAATTAGTTGTTGATAAGGCGCTTTTGGCCTCAAAGGCCAGGGAAGCCGCTCGTAAAGCAAGAGATTTGACAAGGCGCAAGGGCGTATTAGAAGGAGGCGGTTTACCTGGAAAACTAGCAGATTGCCAATCTAGAGATCCATCGGAGTGTGAAATATATCTAGTTGAAGGAGACTCTGCAGGAGGATCTGCTAAGACTGGCAGAGATAGGAGAATTCAGGCCATATTGCCGCTAAGAGGTAAAATATTGAATGTTGAAAGGCAGATGAATAATCTGGTTAAAGTATATAAAAATAATGAAATTCAAACTATGATTAGGGCTTTTGGTGCAGGCGTTGGAAATACGCCAGCAGGCGAAGATGTACAAGATGGATTATTTGATACAAGTAAGTTACGTTATTCTAAGATAATAATAATGTGTGATGCCGATATAGATGGTGCCCATATCAGGACATTAATGTTGACCTTCTTGTGGAGGTTTATGAGATCTGCAATTATAGAAGGTTATGTCTATATTGCTCAACCACCACTATACCAACTTAGTAAGGGAAGAGTAAGCAAATATGTTTTTTCTGACGATGAAAGAGATAAAGTAATACTTGAATTACAAGGCGACAATCCTAATGCTAAGATTGGGATTCAAAGATATAAGGGATTGGGCGAGATGAATCCAGAGCAATTGTGGTCAACAACAATGGATCCTGAGGCTAGAACTATGTTGAAAGTTACTGTAAAAGATGCCGAGGAGACTGATAGGATGTTTGAAATTCTAATGGGAGAAGACGTCCCAGATAGAAGAAGTTTTATTGAAAAATATGCAAAGGAGGTGACTAATCTTGACATCTGAAGAAGATAATAATAATTCTGAGGACAGTGTAAATACGCCTGAAGGAAATATCTTAAATCATCCACTTACAAAAGAGATGAAAACATCATATATTAATTATGCAATGTCAGTAATTATTGGGAGAGCTTTGCCTGATGCTAGAGACGGATTAAAACCAGTTCATAGGAGAGTTTTGTATGGAATGTACGAAGGAGGCCATACATCAGAAAAGAAATTTAGTAAATCGGCCCGATCAGTTGGAGAAGTGATGGGGAAGTATCATCCACATGGTGATGCGTCAATCTATGATACAATGGTGAGAATGGCTCAGGATTTTTCTCTGAGGTACCCTTTAGTGGATGGTCAAGGTAATTTTGGATCAATAGATGGAGATCCTCCTGCAGCAATGAGGTACACAGAAAGTAGATTGGATAAAATAGCTAAACACATGCTTGAAGATATTGAAAAGAGGACTGTAGACTTTCAACCTAATTTTGATGATTCAGAAAACGAACCTACCGTACTTCCTTCCCGGCTTCCAAATTTACTGTTAAATGGAAGTGATGGGATAGCCGTAGGCATGGCTACTAGGATGCCCCCTCATAATTTAACAGAAGTTTCTGGAGCCGTTAAATTACACGTAAATAACATATTAGAACAGGGTGTAGAAAACAAATTAATGCCAAATATCTCAATAGACGAATATATGGAGCATATCCAAGGTCCTGATTTCCCAACTGGGGCTGGCATACATGGAGTCGATGGGATTTATGACATGTATACTACGGGGAAAGGTAGATTCCATGTTCGATCAAAATGTGAAGTTTTAGATGATAATAAAGGTAAAAGAATCATCGTTCATGAAATTCCTTATCAAGTAAAAAAGGCAGATATGCTGGTCCATATAGCTGAATTAGTTAGTAATGGAAGTGTAATTGGTATTAGAGATATTAGAGATGAGTCCTCAAAAGAAGGAATTAGAGTAATGATAGAAGTAAAAAATAATGCAGACCCGTATGCTGTTCTAAATCAATTGTTTAAGTCGAGTAGGCTGCAAGAATCATATTCTGCAAATATGATGGGGATATTAGATGGAAGGCCTGTATTACTTACGCTCCCTGTAATATTACATACCTATGTATCCCATAGAGAGGACGTAATTGAACGTAGAGCACAGTTTGAATTAGATAAAGCCGAGGCTAGAGCCCATGTATTAGAAGGGCTTGTAAAGGCTCAAAAGAGAATTGATGATGTTGTCGCAATTGGAAAGGCAAGTAAAAGTCGTGAGCAATTTGAGTTAGTTCTCCAAGGAAAAGAAAGTTTAATAGAAGATATAAAAAGTTTTGACTTTACTATTCAACAATCAAAAGCTATCGCAGAACGAAGATTATATCAATTGAGTCAATTAGACGTAACAAAGGTACAAAATGAATTTGAAGAATTGAAAATAAAGATAGATGACCTAATGGAAATAATTACTTCAAGAAAGCGAAGGCTGGATATCTTAATTGAAGAGCTAGATGAGTTAGTTGAAAAACATGGAGATGAGCGTAGATCATACATAGATCCAATGCCATTATCAATGGACAGAGAAGATTTGATTGAAGAGCGTGCCATAGCCATAACACTCTCTGAAGATAATTATATTCGGCATATGCCAGCTGAAAATTTTAGAATTCAAAATCGTGGAGGAAAAGGACTAAGGGGCGTAATAACAAAAGAAGAAGATACGCCACAAATGATAATAACTTGTTTTAGTAAGGATCGATTATTAATTTTTACTGACCAAGGCAGAGTATATGGATTAAAAGCATGGGAAACTCCTCTGGGCTCAAGGCTTTCTAAAGGAGGGCATATAAGAAATATACTAGGAAGTCTCCGTGAGGATGAGAATATAGTTTCAATAATGCCACTAAGTAAAGATCTGATTGAACATCCAGAAGGAAATTTTTTATTATTTGCTACTCATTTAGGACTGGTAAAGAAAACCAGACTGGAAGAATATGTGAGAATTAATAAAAATGGCAAATATGCCTTAAGATTTAAGTTAGAAGGAGATAAATTAGTCAATGTCAGGAGTGGAACGAATAGTAGTGATATTGTAATGATTTCAAGCACGGGCTTTGCAAGTAGATTTGCATGTTCAGATATTCGAGCTTCTGGTCGCGTTTCGGCAGGTGTTTGGGGAATAAAAACAGGAAATAGAAAAGGTGCTGATGGAGGAAATGTCATTAGCATGGTAGTTACGGATGATTATGATACTCAAATACTAACTATAACACGAAATGGAATGGCCAAGAGGAGTCGGCTGGGAACTTCAGAAAAGATTCCTGCTTTGGATATCGACGGTAATCATAAGGAAGATAAGAATACGGGAGAATTATTATTCAAAACAGATGGATATAGGAAAACTCGACCTGGTGCAAAGGGAGTTTTTACAATGCATGTAGACAATGATGATGCTATAATAAGCGCAAAACACATACCAAATTTAGGTGACAATTTATTTTTATTAACAAAAAAAGGTATGATGATTAGGCTAAGCGCATCTCAGACTAAAGAGAGTAAGGGTAAGAAATCAAAGGGAACTAGGATAATGGAATTGAGGAATGCAAAGAGGACAGGTTATAATGATAGCATAATATTTACAGCAAGATTGCCCGCAGAATTGATTGACTCAGAAGAAGAGTAAGGTACCGTTCGACTTAAGCGGATATCTGAGGTGGACTCAATAGTAGCGGCAGTCGCATAGCCTGGCCATTGCGATGGATTGCTAATCCATTGGTGTTTCACCGCGGGAGTTCGAATCTCCCCTGCCGCGCCACTAATAAGCCAGTAGATTCAAGTTCTCCCATGAATGCAGAAACTCATGGAATTGACCATTGTATATGGAATAATATTTCTAATTACAATTTATTTTGTCGTATTAATTATCAGATTTATAAATCTTAAACCATCAAATGAACGTCTATGGGTAGATGATAATAAAGAATTGGCTTCTGTATTATTTGAAGGTAAGGAAGTAATAATAAATAACCTTAGAGATTTTAATTGGAGGACTACTAGAGATTATGATGTCAAATGGATAACTAAAAAATTTGAATTAGAAAGTGTTGTAAAAATTTGGTTCATATTGGAATATTTTGATCCTAAAAAGAAACAAATGGCCCACACAATTATGAGTTTTGAATTTGATGATGGGAGTAGAATAACATGCTCAATCGAAGTACGAAGAGAAATTGGAGAACGATATCATCCAATAAAAGGTCTATTTCGTAAATATGAATTAATTTACATTTGGTCAACAGAAAGAGATTCAATTGGAGTGAGGACAAGATGTAGGAAAAATTCAACAACACACTTATTTGAAGCTGTAGTCTTAGGCAAAGGAAATGAAAAAAAGTTATTAAAGTCATATCTAAATAGAACAAATGACCTATACAATAAACCTGAATGGTACAACACAATAACAAATACTTGCACGACAAATATCGTTAAGCATGTTAACGAAGTTTATCCTAAAAGAGTGCCTAAGGCGCTGGCAATATTACTGCCGGGGCTAAGTCCGAAGCTTCTACATAAAAATAATTTAGTGAAGATAGAGAATAATTTAGAAGAGACTTTAGAGAAAAGTATCATTGATTATAGGGCAAAAAAATGGGATGGAAAAGTAGATTTCGGAGACCAAATAAGAAAATAATAAGGATAAAGGGATTAATGAAGTTCTGATGGGGCGCTTCATGATGGATGTATCTCCGATTAGGATTGTATCTCCTATTCAATGGGATTTACCCCCTTCTAAGAGTCATATGATAAGATGGTTGGTTCTCTCTCTAAAGGCAGATAGAGATATTATTATAAAATTTAAAGGAATTCCTGGTAGGGATATAATTTCGGCAAAGAATTGTTTGAAAAAATTAGGTAAAGAAATCGAAGAATACCCATCATACTGGAAAATATTGAGTACCAAGAGGGCAAAAATTGGAACAAATATAGTTTTAGATTGTGGAAATTCTGGGACTACGGTTAATTTTCTGACTGCTGTGATTGCAAATATGGGAGTTGAAATTACTATAGATGGAGATGAATCTCTCCGAACGCGAGATTTTTCTCAATTAAATAATTCATTAAGATCTTTAGGTTGTGAAATATCTAGTAACAAAGTTCCATTCACAATTTTGGGCCCAATAAAATATAAGAAGTTTGAACTAGAGAGTAAAGTATCAAGTCAGCCGCTTTCAGCAATGATATTGGCATCACCATTTTTAGATGAGATTATGGAAATCGATATTAATGACGAACAAGTAAGTCGTGGCTACGTAGAATTAACTAAAAATTTAGCTGAGTCATGTGGAATAGAAATTATTGAAAATAAGCAAAAAATAATTATAAATGCAAAAAGATTTGAATTGCCCGAGATTATTGAAATACCTCAAGAAAGTAGTTTAATTCCCATTGCATTACTTCTCTCAGAATTACATGGAGTAAATTTACAATTACCTTATGACAAAGATAAGGATTTTTTATACGATGGGATTACTATGCTAAAGGAAAAAAAATATCAACTAATAGATTTAACAGATTATAGTGATTTCGTAACTCCTGTCTGCGCATTATTAGCCATAAAAAATGGAGGAATGATAACAGGCATTAGTCATGCAAGGGGTAAAGAAACAGACAGAATAGAGAATACTAAAAATTTATTGAATGATTTTGGAATGATTTGTGAAATAATAGGTGATGAGATAACTATAACCGGCTCTCAAATGCCGATAATGCCAAAAAAACCAGTCCAAACTTATAATGATCATAGGATAGCTATGACAGCAATAGTATTGGCAACATATTCTGGAGGAAAGATAGTTAATCCCGAAATATCGGCTGTCACTCATCCTGAATTTTTGGATAAAATTAAAGATTTATAGTTTGTGTGAGAATATGTTTAATCATCATAAAAAGGACTTAGGTACTCATTTTCTATTACTACTAGTTTCTATAATTTGGGGGTCTTCTTGGGCTGCAGGAAGAATTTTGAGTAATGGTTTGGATGCAGATAATCCGGCATCTATGGGGCCAGCCACTTCGGCATGGCTAAGATATTTAATAGTCAATATTATGTTTTATATCTGGTATATTTACAAGTTTTTTAATAAAGATAAAGTTAGATTTTTACCCCCTGATAATGGAACTCTCTATGACATGATGTTGTTAGGATTATTTGGAGTGATGATTTATCAGTTGTGTTTCATGCACGGAATGAAATGGACTGCTGCGGGAGATGCATCACTAATAATGCCAATAAATCCCATTTTTACAGTTTTATTGGCATATCTTTTTTTAGGACAGAGGATAACTAAAAAGATAGTTGCGGGCATGGGATTAAGTGTAATTGGAGTAATAATAATAGTTGGATGGAGTCCTAATACAAATATCCCCCTTGATGAGCGAATAATTGGCGATTTTATGATAATGATTGCAGCATTATCTTGGGCGATAAGTTCAATAATTACAAAAAGGACGATGGATAATGATATTTATCAGAATATTTCTCCATCTGAAATAGTAGTATGGTATTCATTAATTGGGTGGGTGATGTTGACGCCCTGGATGATTTATGAATTAATATTTTATGATCTTCCCAGCCCAAATATTACAGAATTGATAACAATATTATATCTAGCATCGTTTTCAACTGTGATTGCATATGTATGGTTCGTTAGAGGAATAGAGAAATTAGGCCCAACAGTAAGTTCGACATACATATTTTTGGTACCGATATTTGGAATATTGGGTGGATGGATAATTCTAAATGAAAATATTGGAACTTCTATGATATTAGGTTTTATTTTAGTAGTAATTGGAGTTAGGAGTGTACAAATTGAGAGTAATAGGTTGGATATTAAATCTAAATAATAATATTTAATTGCCTTATTGTTAAATACAAAAGGTCTGTCGCCAAGAAAGAGGTTATTCCATGGCACGTAAACCCGCAGTAATGTATCGTAGGATAAAAGGACAATCTTTCACTCGTAGGAAGTATACTGGAGGAGTTCCGAATAATAGAATCCTACGCTACCATATGGGCAATAGAAAGAAGGCAGAGGCAGATGAATTCTTTGTAACTATCGAATTAAAGGCAGATAATCCTTGCCAAGTTAGAGATAGTGCATTGGAGGCTGCAAGACAAGTTGCAAATGCTACAATAAGAAATACTGCCGGAGTAGATGGATATGCATTGAGGATGCATACTTACCCGCATCAAATTTTGAGAGAGAATAAACAAGCTACCGGTGCTGGAGCAGATAGAGTTTCGCAAGGTATGAGATTATCTTTTGGTAAAAATGTTGGAACTGCAGCCAGAGTACAAAGAGGTCAGACGATAATGTCAATCAAGACAGACCCTGATAATTACTTAGCAGCAAAAGATGCATTAAGAAAGGCAAATTGTAAATTTCCAACCCCGTGTACTACTTCCGTAACCAAGGGCTCAGAGCATTTGAAAGGTTTAGTGTAGTCGTGTTTTACAATGGAATATGCAGCGTCATTGAAAGTTTTACATGATTCGTTACGTGATGCTCCGATAATCTGGAAGGGAGATTATCCTTACTTCATCCATCCCATATCAGATGGCATACCCAGGATGAATGCTGAGGTTCTAAGAGCAACCAGGGATTTAATAGTCGCTACTGTAGATTGGAATAAAATCGATTTAATCGTTAGTATTGAGGCGATGGGTCTCCCATTATTAGCTGCTGTTGGAGATGCAACTGGTAAGCCAACAGTAGTGATAAGAAAAAGATCGTATGGAATGGAGGGAGAAATAAAAGTAGATGTTTCAACAGGATATTCTGAGTCCACTGTTTACATTAATGATATCAATAAAGGAGAAAGGATATTGATAGTTGATGATGTTATTTCAACAGGAGGAACATTAGAGCCAATACTAGATGCCTTAGAAAAAATGGGAGTAATATTAGAAGATATCGTAATAGCAATAGAAAAAGGTAATGGGAGAGAAAGGTTGGAGCTTGAGAGGCCCAATTGGCCAATAAGATGTTTATCTAAGATCGAAATTATTGATGGAAAGATAGGAATAGTTGAATGAGGTAATTTTATGGATCTTGAAAGGCATGATTTTCAGTTGGAAGAGCTAGTTGAAAAAATAAAAGAAAATGATCACCGGCTAATTGCACTTCAGGTTCCTGAGGGTTTGAAAATGCAGGCATTGGAAATGATGGACATGATAGAGGATGATAGTTCGGCCAAAGTAATTTTAGCAGCTGATCCCTGCTATGGGGCATGTGATTTAGTGCACGATAAAATGAAAATGATGGGAGTAGAATTAGTTGCCCATATGGGACACAGTCAAATGAATATTGATTCTGGAATGCCTACTCACTTTATTCCGGTGACTTACGAAGGAGATCCAAAAATTGACCCAGTATTAGATATCTTAAGAAAACATAAAAATATGTCTGAAAAAAGACTCATCGGAGCTGTAGATAGTCCTGAGTTAAGTGAGGAAGAAGCCAAAGAAAGATTCCTAGATGCAGTAGGAAGAGTGTCGCCCTTAACTGGGAATAAATTAGGCCTTGTTGGTTCAATTCAGCACCTTCATTTATTAGAAGACTACAAGAAAAGATTCGAGGCTGTTGGTTATGAAGTTGTGATACCTGTAGGCGGAGAAAGATTAACATTCCCAGGACAAGTTCTCGGCTGTAATTACTCCGGGGATCAAGATGACATAGGTCACTATATTTTTCTAGGATCAGGAGATTTCCATCCGATTGGATTAGTTATGCATACGGGAAAACCGTTAGCCCTACTAGATCCTTACACTGGTGATGCAAGTGAAATGTCACTAGAAAGAATAGAAAGGATACTAAGACAACGTTTTGGATTAATTATGGCAGTAGATAAATGTAAAACTTTCGGAATTTTAATTGGAGAAAAACCTGGACAAATGAGAAGAAATTTGGCAATCAGGATGAAGAGATTATTAGAAAAACACAATAGAAAAGGGTATCTCTTAGCATTAGATCACGTAAGTCCAGATTTAATTGACTTTTATCCTGTTGATGCATTTGTTAACACAGCTTGCCCAAGAATAGCAATCGATGATTCAGTTAGATATGCTAAGGCATTGATTACACCATATGAGTTAGAAGTCGCTCTTGGCGAGAAAGAGTGGGAAAATGGCTATCAATTTGATGAGATACCCTAATGTACACATTTACTGAAATACACATTTACTGAAAGTTTTTTATTGATTTCAATAATAAATAATTCACAGGAATTATTCCTCATCGTCAGCAAGAAGTGCTTCCCAATCTAAGTCATCTTCTGCCGATAGATACCAAACTGCTCCCATTATTGCAGCAAGTAAAAGTCCAACAATATCTTGAGTACTGAAACCAGTATCAGGACGGAATGAATCCATGTCTCCTACTCCAATTAAATCAATCAAGAATAATTTTTCTCCCCCCCCTAATACGCCAGTCATATTTAGAAGTTCAAAGACCACTAAAACAGCTGTTGAAATCATTAAAATCATTCTAACATTATCACTTAATTCAATATCCATATCCAGACCTATAAACAACCACGTGCCTATATTATATTAACTATGGCCAAAAATAACAATCAGATTGGGCTAATCACACTATTTCATTGGTCTTCAAGTATTTTTCTTGCCATCTCAGACCATACATCTAATTTCTTAGCATTAATTATTTCCATTATTTTAGAATCACTCATTTTAGACACCTGCTCAAAAGTATTAATTCCTGCCATATTCAATCTTTTCGAACTGACTGCACCAATCCCGGGAAGTTTTGTTAAGTCATCTTTTGTTGATTTCGGTGAGGCATTAGTAGGTATAGTATCAGAACCTGCACTGAAATTGAGAATTCCATCATCGAGTAAATCGGCAAGAATATCTTCCATTTTTCTACCAGTTTTTTCTGCAATTGCTTTGGATTCGATTCTTTCGGCATGATCTTTTGCAGTTTTACTTTTCTCCGACTCACCCATTAGATCCAAGATGTGTGCAAGGCCTCGCCAGCGTTGTGAATTACCTCCATCATTAATTGTTGCCTTTTTCAATAATTCAAGTGCCCCACTCAGGTCTCCCTTGGCGATTAACCTAGTTGAGCGGGTCTCTATGTCCTCAGAATCTGATGCTTGCTCTAAAAGTTGATTCAATACACTATCGCCTTCTTCTTC
>CAXAFE010000009.1:0-76000 GCA_963968165.1 uncultured Candidatus Poseidoniales archaeon
GTGGAGGTCCTAGAAACTCTGGTGGAAACAGAAGAGGCAGTGGAGGCCCTAGAAAATCCGACGGGAACAAACAAAGTAATGACAACTCAAGTAGAAACAATGCAGGAAGAAACAAATCTTCTACAGGTAAAAAATCTAACTACAGGTCTTAGATTAAATGATATCTTCTATAAGCTGCAGTTTCAATAATCTTTTAGATGCGCTGTAATAAATACTTTTGAATGCGACTTTTACTTGACCTCCTTCAAACGGCTCTTCAATAGTGGGCTGTCCGCCTCTAAAAAGTCCCATTACCGTTGTATATGCATCTATTTCGACATGTGCTTCTATATTATAAATTGCTGATTCAGAACCTTGGTCAGTTAAATCGTCTCCTTCTCCTCCGTGTAAAATAGTTCTTTGGATTCTTCTTTCAACACTCACTGTGATTTCTGAACAAGGTATTTCCATTTCAACTTTGGATTTATCTCTGACTTCCAGTAAAGAAGTCTTACCTGCATCTTTTATTGGTCCTCTTATAAATAATATTTGTGGGTTTTTCTTTGATATTTCTTTCATTTATTTCACCTTATTTCGTTTCTAGTTATTTAATACTGCATTCGTATTGAATGTATGAACTTCCACTATAATTGTAATCTCTTCATCTTCATCTTGCGAGACCGGACCTAATTGATCAACAGAATTAACATCTAACTCCACTGAAATAGAAAGTGTTCCTTTGCCCCAACCTTCTAAATTCCAAGGCATAAGGGCTTGGAATTCATTAGGTGCATCTGATGATTTATTGTTTCCAGAATACTCAGGATAAATTTGAAGATCCAAATATATGTTTTCACAACTACTGTCTTGGCCAGAAAGATTGTTACCCTCATAATTCCATTGGGCAGTTAAATCGTTTACTTCTATGTCTCCTGCGATAGCATCACATTGAACTAAGGGGTCAGTAAGATCAGCGCCATCACCCACTTCCGGAACTATAGTAATAAAAATTGCTCCAATATAGTAATCCTCTCTCACAGAAAAATCTTCCATAAAGAAATCAATTACTTTTATTTCTTCGTCCTGCCAGACTTCAGTGTGTTCACTTGTCAAAGTCTCTATTTCAAACTCTATTGACCAATCTTTCTCAGTTTTTGCATCTATGGCATCATCATAGTAATTTTTCTGCCAGTCAAATGTATGAATTACACTCATAATGAGAATCAAAGAAAAGAAGAATGCAGAAGCTATATTAGACTCTTTTAGTGAAAATAATTCATGAAGAATTTCCTTTAATTCTCCTTTAAATTCCTCTTGTGAATTGTTATCAACCATTTTTTTCACCTAGTATTTAGCCCCATTGAATCAAATAAAACTGCAAGAAGAATACCATAAATCACAAGACACATGACAGTTATTGAAAAAATTTGAAATTGTTTATCATCTATTTTTAAATCATTAATTGGCAACATAGTTTTAATGCTCTCAACAGCACTTTCTGAACCCGACATCATTTTTTTCATTATTTTTTCTTCCCAACCGATGAATAATACAACTCCTGCTGCAAAAAGTGCAGATGTTACCATCTCAGGTATTGGAAGGACTATCTGAATCATTTCGATAATGCTAGATGTTGCCACGAGTAAAAGAAGAAGGACCATTATCCTTGTAACCACTTTACTGAATTGGGATTCGGTATCGACAATGTTATAATTTAGAATTATGAACATAAATATCAAAGGGACGATGAGGTAAATAGATACTTGATACGTAAAAGCATACCAATCTACAAAAGATTTATTCCATGATTGGCACACACTCTCAACACATGATTCTGCAGTATCCATAACTACTAGTGTACTTAGAAACCAAATGATTCCCACAACTGATAAAACCAATGTTGAGATTGTTAATCCACTAATTCCTTTATGATATGCCCTCCATAATTCTCCGGCTAGAAGAATAAGGAAAGTTACTGAGGACAATGACATAGATATTGGGTAAAAAATACTACTACTAATTTCTGATTGTGACACTATTCCTTGCAATTCATCCTCAACTAACCATCTTGCAACATATACCTTCCCGATGCCTATGAAATTTTGTAACCAAAAAATCATCCATTGGACCTTGAAACTTAAAATTAAAAGTAATGCAACAGAGGATACTGTTCTGGCATTTTCTTCCATATACAACATCTCTCCAACTAAGAATCTGAGATATATTGGGATCCAAATTAAATAGCAAATCCAATTTATAGAACCTTTCATATCTCTGTTTGAGAAATCGGAAAAAATATCTAATGGAATAATTACAATACAAATTACAACTACTAAAAATGTAGTTACTTTGATAGCATTATCTTTTTGTAATAATGGGTATGGGTAAATAAGAGGCAGTATGAAAGAAAGCCCTATAAATATTGAATTTAGGGCTTGTTCACTGTATTTGTATGAAGAAGAAAAAAGATTCGTGTATGCTCCATTCAAAATATCTTGATCAGTAAAGTTATCTATTTTTAGATCTAGTAATGTTGCAAAAGTATATTGTAGTCCCAAAACTATCATCATCCATGAAATCACGTATCCTGCGTATATCTCATTCCATTCTCTGTCAACCGTCCTCCTCACTAACATTAACGCCATTACTCCAAGAGCAATATGAACAACTGCTGCAACTGGTATCAATGCGTTAACGGCATCGTCGGCCATATCTACCTCTCCCCGATAATAATAGATAATCTTTGGTCCGATTTTGGCGTTAAAATTAAATCAGCCCAATAAATATTTTTACAAAGTTAAAAATCATACATATATATTGAAATGTAAGACGGTCTGCGTTAACCATGTTAAATGTAGGAGATAAAGCACCTAATTTTACTTTGATGACATATGATAGGTTGATGGTAACGCTAAGTGAACACTTAGGGGAAAAGGTTATTCTAGCATTTTATCCTGCTGCATTTACCGGCGTATGTACTACTGAAATGTGTACATTTTCTGATTCTTTGACTAAATTCTCTGGAATAAATGTGAAAATATTTGGAATCTCTGCCGATAATGTATTTGCAAATAAAATATTTGCTGAACAAAATAACATCAAATTCCCACTATTGTGCGATGTCGAAAGAACTGCAATAAAAGCGTATGATATCGATATTGAAAATTTTGGTGCACCAGGGTATGTAGCAAGTCAGCGATCTATATTCGGGGTAGAAGAAGATGGGTCAATCGGATATGTCTGGATTGCAGAGAATCCTGGAATAGAGCCTAATTATTCAGAAGTTTTTGATTATATAAAATCTTAAATTATTTTTCTATTTTCCACTTTACACCCTCAGCGCCATCTTCGACTTTAATATTCATGGAATTCAATTCATCTCTTATTTCATCGGCCTTTATCCAGTTTTTTTCATCTCGAGCCTTCTGACGTAGTATTAGTAATTCTTCAACTCTTGAGGATAATTTATTTCGTATTATATCTGACTTTTTAGATAGTGAATTTAGAACATTTTTATGCGGAAGAAGTCCTAAGATATTGCCTGCGAACTCATCCAACCATCCCAAATAAGCTGAGATATTTTTAATTTCATCATTTTTAGAAATTTCCTCATTGAGTTTCTTGACTACAGATTGTACCTCGACAAATGCTATTCTAGTATTAAAATCATCATTCATTCCTCTAAAAAATCTTTCAGTAGCGGAATTAAGAAAATTATTTTTATCCCAAACCCCTGGTACAGTAATATTATAGCCTTCCAAATATGTATTCAATAGTCTATTGTGATGTATCTGAGATTCTTCTAATATGGATTGATTAAATTCTATTGGTTGTCTATAAGGAGCGTTTAGTAATGCATATCTAAGTGCTAGGGGTTCAACAGATTCAAAGGCTTCAGAAATTGTTGTAAAATTTCCTAATGACTTACTCATTTTTTCACCATCAACATTAATCATTCCATTGTGTAGCCAATACTTTACTACGTATTCCTTTCCTAAGCAGCATTCGGATTGAAAAATTTCAGCTTCATGATGAGGGAACATCAAATCCCTTCCACCTCCATGAATATCAAAAGTTTCTCCAAGATGTTTCAATGACATTGCTGAACATTCAATATGCCATCCAGGCCTCCCATTACCCCATGGACTAGGCCAATATGGCTCTCCCTCTTTCGCTTTTTTCCAAAGAGCAAAATCTCTATGATCACGTTTTCCATCTCCCGTCCCACTAACTCGCCCTCCTGCTCCCGATCTTACCATTTCAAGCGTTTGACCAGTTAGTAGACCGTATTTATTTGGTGCAGTATCTATTTCAAAATATATGCCATCTTCAGCAATATATGCATGATTTTTACTTATCAATATAGAAATCATATCTATTATTTCCGAAATTGTTTCTGTAACTCTGGTATATCTTTGTGCTCGTAAAATATTCATAGAATCCATAACTTCAAAATAATCTTCAATATTTCTGTTAGCAATTTCTAAGAAATGTTTATTCTCTGTTAATGATACTTTTATTATTTTATCATCAATATCTGTGAAATTAGTGATATAATTAACCTTATAATCTAATTTTCTCAACCATCTAGTAATTATATCAAATGCTATTGCTTGCCTTGCATGGCCCAAATGACTAGGAGAATATGGTGTTATGCCACAAACATATATTCCAACTTCACCTTTTTTAATAGGGCTAAAGACCCTTTTTTTCTTTGCCCGAGTATCATAAATTTTTAGTACCATATAAATATCTTCCATCGTGATTCGATTTATTTCCGTGAATTTTTTACTAACTCAGAATATAGTATGGCATGTTCCTTATTCATTCTTTCTGGATGCCACTGAACACCTACACAGAATTTCAAATCAGGCCTCTCTACAACCTCTATCAATCCGTCTTGTTCTGCATTTCCTGACACTGTCAAAGATCCTGCATTGGCTACTCCTTGATGATGAGTTGAATTGACTAATATCTTAGTGCCCATTAACTCTGATATTTTGGAACCATTTTTTGTCAAAACTTCGTGTTCACTGAATTGGCCGTTATATGCACCATGATTTTCATAACCCGGAGTTGTATCTAAATGCTGATATAGGTGACCACCGTGAATTATTGATAATAATTGCATCCCCCTACAAACACATAATAGGGGCATATCGCGTTCCAACGCACCATTTATTAATTTCATCTCTGATTTATCTTGCATTGGATAATACTCACTTGCTGTTTCATCTCGGTCTTGACCATATTCCTTTGAATCAATATCTGGGCCACCTGCTATCACTAGACCATTTATCGAATCAAGTATCGAACTAGAATGATTAGACGGCGGAATTAGTATCGGAATTCCCCCTGCATCTTCAATTGCTGAAATATATGTTGACGGCAAAATCGCAGCATTCATTTTCCAATTTGCAAAGCTAGATTCTCTTATGCAGCAAGTCACTCCTATTAAGGGACGAGAATTTTTATTCATAACCTGCCCTCTCATTGTTTTTTTTTAAATTCTCGCAGATTTAATTAAAGAATCAAATATTGAATGTTGTTTTATCATTTCTGGATGCCATTGCGTTGATATTAAAAATGACTGACTTTCTAATTCAACAGCCTCTATTAGGCCATCCTCACTTCTTCCTACAATTCGCAGATCACCACAATCCATTACGCCTTGATGATGACCAGAATTTACAATTACCTCATTTCCCAATATTGCTCCTATCTCTGAATTTTCATCTAGAATTACTTTATGATTGGACCATTTTCCATCGGCCGCCCCATGGTTTTCGAATCCAATAGTTTCTGGGAGATGTTGATGCAAACTCCCGCCTCTAGAAACACAAAGTAACTGATGGCCCCTGCATATACACAATAATGGTGTATTACGTACAATCGCACCATTAATTAAATCCAATTCCCATTGATCCTGCCTCAAATGAGTATCTGAGGTTTTCTTATTTTCATATTGCCCATAAAGTGATGGAGATATATCTCTGCCACCTGCAATGATCAATCCATCCAATATTCTAAATATATCATCGACATTTTCATTTTCAGGAATTATTATCCCCACTCCTCCAGAATTATTTACAGCGTCTAAATAATTTTTTGGACTCATAACTACAGATTGCCCCATAGTCTCGTAGTCTAGTTTGTTTATTGAAGCAGTAATTCCGATAATCGGCTTCAATAAAAATCTACTCCTTTTCCCTTAGTAGCCTATTGTATCGAAATGATCTAATTCCGGCAAATAGGAATATCGATCCAACTAAAATAAGCATTAAGTGTGAAATTAACAATAATATTGATGGCGAATCTACAGTAAAAATCCTAATCCCGCCTACCGTTATTATTAATGCAAATAACATAGATATATGCATATAATGATGTTTTCTACTAGCATCTCTCTCAGACAAAACACCCAGTATCAGTAATGGCATTCCCATTATAGAAGGAATCATTGCAGTAAATGATTTTGGTTCAGAATCTTGTAAAATATATGCAATAATTCCCCATGAGACCAAGATTGAGCCCCCAACTATTGCAATCATTGGCACTTTTAGGCCTAGAAATTTGAATTCTTCATCCATAATAGCGGTACTGGGTCATAGTTTATTATGCTCTCGCTTGAGAATCTATGCCAATTGCAGATGTTATCTCTTCATCTTTGGCAACAATTTGTTCCCAAAGTAATTCAGCAACATCCTTTACATCCATTTCAGAACCAACTGAGTCTAAACCATCTTTTACCATTATAGAGCAAAAAGGACACCCGATTGCCACAGTATCGCAACCCGTCGCTGCAATTTCTTCGGCTCTAATTTTATTTACTCTCTTATCGGCATCTTCTTCCATCCACATTTGTGCACCTCCAGCGCCACAACAAAACGAATCTTTACCGTGCCTTTCTACTTCAACATCAACTCCGCCAATTACGGATCGAGGTTCATCTATGATATCACCCATACGCCCAAGATAACACGGATCATGATATGTTATACTTTTTCCATTTTTGTCCAATTGGGGTAACTTATTTTCTTCTTGTAATTTAGCCATAATTTCCGTATGATGAAAAACTTCTAACTCATCTCCTCCATAATCGCCATATTCCTTGCCTAGAGTATGAAAACAATGAGGGCATGATGCAACTATTTTTTCTACGCCTAATTCTTGAAATGTATTTAGATTAGTTTCTGCCAACATTTGGAATAAGTATTCATTCCCTGCTCTTCTAGCGGGATCTCCGGAACAACCTTCTTGCATACCAAGGATGCCGACGTCAAGCCCTGCCTCTTTCATCAAAGAGATAGTAGCCCTCGCGACTTTCTGATTTCGCTCATCAAAACTTGCTGCACATCCAACAAAGTAAATATATTCAGCTGGTTCACCGATTTTTACATCTAAATCTGCTGCCCAATCTGCTCTTTCATGACTGCCAAAGCCATAAGGATTTGATGCAGATTCCAAGTTCCCCATTGCCACATTTAAAACTTCAGGATACTCCATAGTTTCCATTACCGCATTTCTTCTCAAATCTGTTAGTTTTGGGACGTGTTCGATGTATAATGGACATACATCTACGCACGCATTACAAGTCGTACACGCCCAAACTGCATCTTCGGTAATACGTTGCATCATAGTTTCTTCAGGTTGTTCTCCTCTTAGGAGAATTGGAGCATGCTCATTAGCATAATCTCTGACATCGTGGATAACTTGCATTGGATTCAAACTTTTTCCAGAAGCATATGCTGGACAAACATCTTGACATCTTGCGCATGAAGTACAAGACCAGCCATCTATCAATTGCCTCCATGAATATTGCTCATAAGAACTAACTCCAAATGATTCAATATCCAAATCATCAAGTAGGACTGCTTTACCATTTTCAGTAGTTGCCAATGGCCTCATTTTGCCCATCGGCTCAATGTCATGAAAGAATACATTTGGGAATGCCATTACTAAGTGCATATGTTTAGAAAGTGGGATCAAAATTAAAAATGTCAGTATAGCTATCATATGAGCCCAGTATGATGCAATTGCGAAATTATCACTAATATTCATACTTTCAATCCATAAACCAATTGGTTCCCATGCCAATGGATCTTCTTTTGATTCAATTATAAATGAAGTAGAAGTTATAGTCAATATTAGTAGAAGAATAAAGTTCCCTTCTAACTGAGATTTACCTTTTAATTTTTCAGGTGTGAATGCTACTCTTCGAATTAAAGCTGCTACAGCCCCAATAAATGCAGAAGTATATCCTAATTCTACGACTCCGTTCCAAGGTCCAATTAATACTTTGGGCATTATGCTATTCGAAAAGAAATTGGCTGTTGCTAGATCAAACATATCCGTTGCTAACATTAGGAACCCCCAAAACATTAGTACATGCATAGTTCCAGCAATTTTATCTCTCAAAACTTTTTTCTGTCCGAGCCATCCCACTAATAACTCTCTGAATCTTAGGCCCCAAGAGTCAAACCTATCATCTGGAGAGCCCAATAACACAAGTCTTGTTGCCTTTATAACTTGGTAAAGAAAAAAGCCAATCGCTACCGAACCTAAAACTAACAGTATCAACCAACCTGGAAACGGCCCATAGTGAATTAGAAGAGGATGTTTCATTAATGTCTCTCCATTATTTGTTATAGCCCTATATTAACGGGAACTGACTAACCTATTGAAACAATCGCTTTAATATTTATTTTTAGATAAATTCCCTAATGATAATCTCCTATGCACCCTTCGGATGGACATGGTTACAGCCTTCGCACCGGGTAAATGTATTCTTTTTGGAGAACATGCCGTTGTTTATGGTCATCCCGCTGTAGCCGTTGCAATAGATCAGGGAGTCACCGTATCTCTGTCTAAATCTGATAAATGGTCTATTGAAGGGACACCCTTTGATGCCAATCGTCATCCGCATATTCATCATATAATCTATGATCTATTTTCTTATGAAGGTGAGCCCCTTAATATTAAAATAAAGAGTAATTTATTTTCAGCAGCCGGATTAGGATCATCTGCTGCACTTTCTAATGCAATTGGTGCTGCATTGCATACATACTTGAAGAATGATGATATTTTAGATCCGGTAAAGTTAGCAAAAATAAGCCATTCTGCAGAAGCAAAAGCGCAGGGAGGAAGGGCAAGCCCTACTGATACGGCCACAAGTGCACTCGGTGGTTGCATTGTAGTATCAGATAAGGATATAAAGGGCACTAATCATGTATTTAAATCCAGTTTAATTACTCCAGAGGGAGAAAGAATTTGGTCAATAAATAAGGTCAATATTCCTTCTATTTATGATGATTTATATCTAATTCTTGGTTTTACTGGCAAAGCATCTCCAACCGGAAAAATGGTATCCGGTGTTGCAGAATTATTACATTCTAATCCTAATAAGTCAAATGATATGGAAGCAATTTCGAAAATAACGTTCACCGGATTAACCGCTCTTTCAGCAGGTAATTTTGAGGCTGTTGGAATTGCAATGAATGCATGCCACGAAAAACTTAAGAATTTAGAAGTAAGCACTCCAAGATTGAATAGTTTGGTTGATGCAGTCCGTCCTTATTCGCTCGGTGCCAAAATGACTGGTGCAGGAGGCGGAGGTTGTATGGTTGCATTATCTAGAAATCCCAAAAGAGTCGCTGAAGAAATAGAAATAGCAGGGGGAACTCCTTTGATTTCTAAACTAGGTTCAACAGGAGTTAGAATTTTATAGACTTTTTATTCAAATAATTAGACTCTAATTGATGTTTTTTTTTAAATATCCTTTATAAGTAACATTATGTTGGGGGTAGACATGCTTAGTGACGAAGAACGTTTGACTGTTGTAAATGTTGTAGCATCTACGAGAGTTGCGGAAGAGTTAGACTTGCCAGATATCGCCATCCAATTGAATTGTGAATATGAACCCGAACAATTTCCTGGAGTAGTTTACAGAGTTGTAGACCCAAAACTTGCTATTCTGATGTTTAGATCTGGTAGAGCGGTATGTACTGGGGGTAAAAATGAAGACAATATTCACACAGGAATCAAAAGAATGACTGAAGATCTCAAAGCAGCAGGAATAGATACCTGGGATCTGAAAGACGTCGAGATAGAAGTTCAAAATATGGTTGCTACCTACTCTTTATATTATCCTGAAGATTACGATCAAATAGCCGAAAGAGATGATATAAACTGTAAAATAATAGAAGAAGAAGATGGCTCTTTAAGGGCTGCCACAGACAAAGAATTAAAAGACGAAGACCCAAGAATTCGTGGTGTAAAAGCAGGAGAACCACTCGCTGCTTTACCAAGAAAGTTGAATCTAAACAATTTAACATTCCACCTACCTTTTGACAAAGTGGAATATGAACCTGAACAATTCCCAGGACTGATATACAGACTAGATTATCCAAAAGTTGTTTGTTTAATATTTGGCAGTGGAAAGATGGTAATTACCGGCGCAAGACACAAAGACGAGATACTAGAAGCAGTTCAATTCATTCAAGACGAATTAGCTGATTTATTATATTCTTAGAAACCAAGTTTTATCCATAATGGTCGTTACTTAGGGGCATGACAAGTACTGGCCGTGTTGCTATATTGCTTTGTTTGATGTTTTTATTACCATTATTCCAATTTTCACAAACTCCAATTGATTATTATCTAAATGATGATAAAGAATACCAAGTTGAAACATTTTCCCATTCTGGACTAGTCGATGTAGAAACATGGCAAATAAATGATAATTGGATGTATTCTGGATATCTTGATGTTATCGATTTTATAACTTCTTCAGGTATTTCTACAAATATAGAATATCTCTATGGCACCTTAGATCAAACAGTTACTGAGATTTATATTTCTAATATCGACAATCAATCCTCACTGACATACAAGGTTGAGTCAATCGGGACTTATGGGGCAGAGGATGTTGAGCTAGATGGCCAAACTGGAGATATATCAGTTAATATGGATACAATAGAAATAATCCGTGCTTCAGACATGGCTACAGTTTCTCAAGAGGCAACTGTAGAAATTGTCTTTTGCGCAAATATCTTCTGGTGGTGTGTCGATATAGATGTAGCAGATTTACTAGTAAATAATACTTATTATCCTGCTCTAGAAGGTCTAGATTTTCCATTAAATGTTGGAGAATCATGGGTATCGGACTATCATATGGAAACATCTTACAGTGGTTCAAGTAATTATGTAGATATTCCAAATGATTCAGAAGATGAGAATACCTCTAGTTGGGAAATAGTTTCTCAAGGATTTTCTGGAGTTAGTTATACTGGGTGTGGCCAATCGTACAATATAACTACATACGATTCAGATGGGATAGAAACAGGATATAGGTGGTATTGTCCTGCAATTAGAGGTGATGTAAAATCTTCATTTACGCAAAGCTTTGGTTTTAATGCCGTACATGAGTTAGTTGCTTATCAGCCAACATCACGTAACCAAGAAATAAGTATCCACATCGAATATCCTTTATCTCCAACTGATATTAATATATCTGCTTGGATAAATGTGACTAATCAAGGCAACCCTTTATCGGAATTAGAACTAGAATTTAGATATGAAATTGAAGATGATATACGCAATGTATTAACTGATGAAAACGGATCATATCATTTAGAATTTAATACTGGAAATAATACTGATACGTCATTCTCTCAAGATGATTTATCTAGTAATGGCGTATTAGTTTGGACAAATTTAAATTCTCCAATTTTAGGCGCAGTTACCGTAACTACTAACTTGAATATTCATGAAATTGATTTAGTAACTAGAACAGAAGGCGTGACTGTAGAGCGAACTAGAAATAATTCTACGATTACCTTAGACCCCAATGTCGGATTTACTGCTACATTCGAAGATGAACTTGTATTTTCTGTACCAGTAGTAAATAGGGGCTTATCTGACTCTCCTCAATCAAATCTACGGATAGATTCTCCAGATGGAAATATATTTTCTGTCCCTGTAATGCCGCTAGCAAGTCTCCAAGAATCTAGGGTTGAAGTTAATTGGACCGTCCCTATGGGACAATCATTCGGGTTAGTATATTTGGAATTCCTAGTTGATCCAGAAGAAACTATCACTGAAGACGGAAATAAATCAAATAATTATGGAATATTCTCCTTGTTTATCGGAGATATGCCGAATGCTGTTCTAAATCATGATCTAGAAGTACTGACAATAGACGAAGTAATTCTTAACGGCCAAGCATCCAATGATCCAGATGGAGGTACTTTTATGTGTGAATTCCAAATTGAAATATCTGAAGATGTATATGAAAATTATGTGAGAGACGATTGCATTCATCAAACTGAATGGTCAGACGACGGTGAGTATGATATATTCTTAACTATAATAGACGAAGAAAATGATCAATCTACAATAAAATCATCAATTTTAGTAATCAATAGACCTCCAGAAATTACGATAACTTCTCACAATTATTCCATTCCTGTATTATCAGAAGTGACGTTTGAAATAACTGAAAGAATAGATTTAGATACTCAATCTCCTAACTCTCCGATAGATATACTATGGAATAATGCAACATGCCTCGAAGGGCAAATAGGTATTAAGTGCACAATTATCCCACTCACTGAAGGGGAATTCGTCATAGATGTGTCTGCAACAGATGATGATGGAGCTATTACTTATTCATCATCCTCCGTCTTAGTAACTAATATTGCCCCCTATAGCCCGTCTATCGAAATTTGGGCAGGTCCGAATAAAGTTATTCCTGATAGTAGGGGCGTTTATGTAGCCAATGAGGGAGAAATAATAACTCTAAAAGCATGGGCTTTAGATTCTAACAATGATATTAATAATCTTAGCTATATTTGGCATCCAGATGCAGAAAATAGTCCCCAAATACAATATATCAATCAGGGAATAATGGGTGAAATAAATTACACATATGGTTTTGCAGGTCTTCAATTAGCTACATTAGAAATTTTTGATGATGACAATGCATCAACAATTTTTGCTAATGATCAACATACTCTAATCATACCAATCGAAATTCAAAACGTCGATCCTTCAATCATATCAATCAGTCCTAGATCTCCAGTTGAAGAGGGTGAGGAATTAATATTCAATATTGGAATTATAGATACATTGAATGATATGGATAATCTAATTACTTGCTTCGATATTAATCCTTTAATCAATGCAGACTCTCTTGGAAGTAATATGGATGATTGTGACTTCAACTCAACAATTCTTTCTTATGCATGGGAAGATTCTACTTCTGCACCAGATTTTATTGTATTTCATGTGACAGATGATGATGGAAGTACGGACTATGCCGAGATTGATATAGATGTCAGAAATACAAGGCCCAAGGCAATTGCTAAACTAGATGATCTTTCTCCACTTCAAGGAGAATTTATCTCTTTATCTGCCAATGGAACTATTGACTCCGATTTTGATATAGAGAATATGATTTACCATTGGGATACAGACACCTCCTTCGACTCGGATGGTGATGGAAATCCTTCGAATGACGTGGATATGATTGGAAGGTGGGTACAAGTGATGTACAGCAAAGAAGGTAAGAAGGTAGTCAAACTAACAGTTTATGATGAAATTGAAAGTAATTCAATAACTATGATTGTTGAAGTTGGAAAAGCCCCATTTAATCTTGAAAAAACCATAAAAAATAATACTTCATCAATCTTATTATTAATCTTAATATCATCTATTGTACTTTTTATGTCAATTAGATATAAACAAAATCTGGCGGAAAAACCAATTAAAAAATCATCTATTAATTTGAATATTGATGAATTATTTGACGATAAGAGTGATGAAGATGTACAAAATGAAAAATCTGAAAATATGAAATTACCAAATAATCCAAAAATGAATATCATGGATGAAAATCTAAATATTAACTCAAATCTCTCAATAAATAAAATTCCTGATTCCTATATTATGGAAAACGAAATATCCTCATTAAATGATATCTTGAATGAACAAGACATAGAAGCCCTCTTTGAGGAGTAGGTTCACGACCCTTTATGGTAAATCTCTTCCGTCTATTGGGTTTGCCAGATCCCAATTCAAAGAAAAATAAAGATAATCAGGAAACTGAAAAAAGCAAACTCTCAAATTCTTCTATTGAAGATAGAATAATTCACCTGTCAGATGCGCGTTTTTCAAAATGGACAGAAGAGCAGACTCGCAAAGCGAAAAATAAAGTAATATATTTAAAACCAGATAATTTACATCGTATTGATTTAATTGGTATGGACAAAGAATTATTAAATGGAAACTTAATTATTGTAAATTTGAAAAGCCTAATTCACATGCCTAGCCAAACTGCGAAGTGTAGCAGGGAATTACAAAATTTAGCAGAAAATAACGGATTAAATGTATTTGCATTAAATGAAACTGACACTCTACTTATGATTCCAGGAGTTAATATGAGGGTTGATACTCATAAACATATTTTGGGTATATCTGGTATAAATTAATATAATTATCATTTATGCTTGCCAGGTTCAAATGAGACAGGCCCATCTTCCAACCATGTATCTAATTCCTTTGCCCTTATTTCTTTTACAGTAATCTTCATAAAATCTCTATACGCTTTCCATTTAATCACTTCATCATGATTTTCGTTCCTTGCTTCCTTCCGTTCAATTGATGCATTAGAATATATGATGCATCTATTAAGAAAACGTTCTACTATCTCTCTTCTTTCTTCAATTTCCATATTTATTCAACACCTAATTCCCTTAGAAGTAAATCAACATGGCCCTTGGTCTTAACTCCATACATTGGAATAAGTATTTTTTGTTCATTCGATATAACAAAGGTCGATCTTAAACAACCCATGTATTCTTTGCCATACATATTCTTTTTTCTCCAAACTCCATATTTCTTGTGCAGTGCACTATCTTCATCAACAATTAAGTCAAACGGTAAATCAAATTTATTGATAAATTTTTCATGACTCTTGGCCGAGTCCGTTGACACTCCAACTACCTTCCACCCAGTGTCTTTAAACCTACCAAAACTGTCTCTAAAGTCACAGGCTTGAACAGTACAACCCGGAGTATTATCTCTCGGATAAAAGTATAGAATTAATCCCTTACTATTTTTAGTCAGTTCTGTGAGTTTTATTATTGTGCCGTTGGTTATAATGCATTCAAAATCTGGTGCCAAGTCGCCAATTTCTAGTTCTACGATTTCACTCATATCTTATCGCATGCGTCATCACACATCAAGTCTAGTTTTTTTCAATTATGGAATTAACTAACACCGACGAAGGTATTTTTGGAGGCTCACTGAATCCAAATAGGCTTGGATTCAAATTTTTTTCCATTGATCCAAACGTTTCACCGTTGTATTCACCATATGCTTTTGAAACTTTTGAAATCCCCTTTATCATATACCATTCTTTTCTTCCATCTCTAGTCTTTCCATAGGTTTTTGAACCAAATATCAGGTTACCTACTATACATTCTATGGTGGATATGAACCATCTTGGACGTTTTATAGGTATCATTAAACTCCTCCCCCATTCCATATTTAGTACTAAATTAGGGCCTTTTACTTGTAACTTTTTATCTTCTCTAATTACCTCTATTGGGCATATTCGAACCTCTTCAAATGAATAAATCTTTGATACATACTCAGCGCATTTTTTTGATGGCGAAATCAAAATTCTCTTTCCATCTTTTCTTGCCCACATTACGTTGGTAAATGATCCGAGGGGAGATTCTTCCCAATCTCCAATAACAATTCTGTCACCCGTTGCAAAAGATGTAGATGTGATTCTTCCAATGAACATATCCATGATTATTTCCTTTCCTGTTTTATTCTTTTTTTAGTAGAAGCCCAAGAACATATTGGGCATTTTGATAAGTCGTGCCTTAGTGCCGGACAGTGCTCTCTACCAAAATAAATTATCTGTAGATGCCTTCTATTCCAACTCTCTTTTGGAAATATTTTTTTAAGATCTTTTTCTGTTTGATTCACATTTTTACCATTTGTCAAACCCCATCTTGTGGCTAGTCGATGTATATGAGTATCTATTGGAAAAGCAGGTATTCCAAAAGACTGTGCCATAACTACTCCAGCTGTTTTATGCCCAACTCCAGCCAATGATTCTAAAAAAATCCAATCAGGCTTAATTTCTCCACCTGCGTCAATAATTTGTTGAGCCATTCTTTTTAGATTCCTTGCCTTAGTTGGAGCAAGCCCAATTTCACGTATAACTCGCCTAATTTCCTCTACGCTCAATTTACTCATTTTTTGAGGAGAATCTGCCATTTCAAACAAATGAGGTGTTACTTGATTAACTTTCTTGTCGGTGGTTTGTGCAGATAACATTACTGCGACTAGAAGAGTATAACTATCTTTGTGATCTAACGGAATAGGTTGATTAGGATAATAATTATCTAACATTTCTCCTATTTTCTTTGCCTTTTCCAACCGAAGCATTTCAATCTCTCACATCAGCAGATATTCCCATAATAAATGCCGAGATAATGCAAAGAAATGGAACTCCATAACAAGGACCATACATGAATCCTGATCCATCTACGGAACTTGATGTATTTCCCCCTAAAATTATGTACAATAATAGTCCTAGGACCAAACTTGGGAGAAAAGCAACACCTGCAAATATGATGCCGCGTAACAATCCCATGACCGTGACTTCTAACAATGATAGATGAATGTTCGTTATCATCCAAGTAATGACTCAATCTCTTCTGCAGTCTTTGTATTTAGAATATCTTTACGTTCTAACCATCCTTTTCTAGCAATTTGAGTCCCAAACCAAACATCCTTCAATCCTTCAGGACTGTGTGCATCAGGATTTATACAAATCGGTACTCCCAATTCTTTGGCATATTTACATAACCTCCAATCCAAATCCAGCCTATATGGTGAAGCATTAATTTCCACAGCTTTTAATGTACCTTCTTGATTTATTTCTCCCATTCTTCTTAATATTGCATGCATATCAATTGGAAATCCTTCTCGGCCTTGTAATATTCTCCCAGTTGGATGGCCAAGTATTGTGAATGTGGGATCTTCAATAGCATTAATTAATGCTTCAGTATTTGTATATTCATCTCTATTACGCCAACTTCCCAATGCATGAACAGAACCAACAACATGACTCAAAGAAGATCTAACTTGATTGGAATAATCAAGTTTACCATCTGCCATTATGTCGCATTCGGACCCATGAAAAATTCTAAAGTTAACATTACTATCTTTCCATTTTAGATTTAGGTTGTCAATCTCTGATTTTTGTTTTACGATTTCATCACTTGAAACTCCTATCGATTTACCGCCAATATTGAGAGATTCTGAATGATCTGCTATTCCCAAATATTCCCATCCCATGCTAATTGCGTAATTTCCCATTTCCTCTAAAGTAGCACTTCCATCCGATGCAGTTGTATGATTATGAAATGACCCCTTCAAGTCATTAACAGTAATTAATTTGGGTAAGGCGTCAATTTTTGCAGACTCAAACTCTCCCATATCTTCTCTTAATTCAGGAGGTATCCATTTCAGTCCTAAATGGCGATAAATATCTTTTTCTTCAGAGCAAATCAATGTATTTTTTGCAGCCTCCATCCCTACTTTATCTCCAGCATCCTTTTCAGAAAATAATCCAAATTCATTTAGTCTTAGCCCTTTATCTATCGCAATTTGTCGCATTTTTATATTATGTTCCTTTGATCCGGTGAAATATGCTAGAGTAAATGGAAAAGTTCCCGGCTCAACTATTCGTATTTGAGCATCTATTGTGGCATCAATGCTCCTTTCAACTAAATTCCCTGCTAATATGGCATCAATACCCGAAACATTAATTTTTTCTACTAACATTTCTGCCTCTAAAATTAGGCTTATCTTGGAATTTCCTTGACCTTTAACATCTGCAATACCTGGAAATTTCATAATTTCTTCTATGATTGATTTCTGATCCTCGATATTTGCCCCGAGCACTATGTCTAAATCTCCTATAGTTTCTCTTCTCCTTCTTGCACTTCCGGCTAACTGGGCCTTCACAACTTTCGGAATACTCATAATGCGTTTTTCAAGTGCATGACCATAGGCCAATCCTATGTCCATCCTACTTCTTCCTTGGTACCTACTAAGTAGTTCAATACCTTCTAGGTATTTATCTTGACTTTTTTTCCCAAATCCTGATAGTGAAGATATTTGGTTATTTATGCACGCTAATTTTAAAGATTCTATGGAATCAATTTTTAGATTTTCATATAATAGTCTAGCCCTTTTTGCTCCTAATCCAGGAATCCCAATCATTTCCACTAATCCTTTAGGCACCCTTTCGTAGAGTCCAAGTAAGCCACCCCAGGTCCCGTCTAATACCGCCTCTGAAATCAGTCCACCAATTCCCTTACCAATGCCCTTAACATCAGTTATCTTATTTTCCTTAACTACATCAAATAAATTATCCTCTAAAGAGGAAAGTGCCCTACTGGCGTTTTGATACGCAATAACTCTGAATCTATTAGCTCCGTCTAACTCATGTAAAACTGCCGATTGTTCAAGCACTGTTGCCACTTGTGCTTTTGTCATGTATGGGGCCATAGTTCTTCTTGACCTTGGAAGTGACCACCCTGATATATTCGCCATGATTGAAAGAATTAGTCATATAACTTGATTCTGTCCCTTAATTGTGTACTACCATAGCCAATCTAAACAAGTGATAGCAGTTCCGCAATGGCATGGGACTACTATCAATTATTGAGAATGTTTCGCTAACTTTCTGCAGTATAGCTCTTTTCTTGTGGATTTCAATAGGCTCATTTGCTAGGTCTGAGAATGGAGAAATAATCGCTCAAAGAATAATAGTAGCACTTTGTTGGATGTCAGCAGCATTATTATTCTCATTACATTACCTAGGAGGGGAATTATGGGGCTCTCGAAACGCAGCTAGGCCATTCGCAATCTTAGCTATTTTGGTCGCCCTAACAGCTTCTCTTAATATTAAGGGCAAAGATGTTCAAGGTGAAATTAATCCTCACAAGATAATGCAAATGCGCCATGAAGAAGAATAACTATTCTTTACTCTCGCCATTTAATTTATCATCGATAAAAGAACGCATATAAGCAGGTAATTCACCATTTACGAAGATCACATCTTGTACTTCTTCTAACTTCATTAGTGAATAGTAAATTTGCATTGCAGTCATTGGAGTAGCGCTACAGCCTGTACAACCACCTTCTAATGATATCATTATGATTCCATCTGTTGTATCTATGACATTAACAACGCCGTCATGTGCATCTAGTATTGCTTGGACAGGGCCAACAGACTCCAAAATCATTTGTTTGTCTACCATCTATTGATACCCTCAGGGCCCACGTAGAGGGGCGAGGCTTTCAAACACTTCCTCTTACGGTGTCCGTGGCGAGTGTTACCCGCATCCTTCTATTGGACCTACTCGTCGAGCGAGCGGAGTTTGGACATGGAGGGAACCAGGAAGTAGTACGACCATTCTTGAAGTATTCAGATGTTGAAGTACTTCTGGTCACCCCTCAAATGCAGTCTCTAAAAAATAGTGATAAATTAAATTTTATTTCTGAGGTTATCTTGACAAAAGAAGAGGTCCCACTTTGGAATGAAGATTTCCCTTTTTGGAACTCTATTAATGTAGAACTAGAAAATAAGAATATATCTTTTCGACGAATAGTAATGCCAATGCATAATGATTCTATGAAAATGGGCAATTGGCTAAAAGAATTAGACGTAGATGCAGTAGTTTGTTCTGGCTCAAGAAGAAATGTTAGCATATGGGAGGAGTGGATGTCCCCTGCAGGGCTATTGATTAAATCATCTTCAAAATCAGGGATACCTACACTTGGAATATGCTTTGGTCATCAATTGTTATGCCATTCATTGGGTGGAAAGATCGAAAGAGCAGACTCATTATCTAGTGGTATATGGGAATTAGAATTAACCCATCTTGGAGAAGATGATGAACTATTGAGTTCACACTTATCTGAAGATGATAATATTTCGGGGTTATACACTCATCAAGATCATGTAGCCTCAGTCTCTGATTGCTGCAGTATTCTTGGTAAGACTACTCATAATCTAATTTCAGCAGTTCGCGTAAACGATGATGCAGGAAACCCCTTGCCTGCTTGGGGCCTCCAATTTCACCCGGAAGCAGCAAGGAAGAGAATAAAGAGAGCTTATGAGTGGGGCCATATTTCCGAAGAAGAGTACAAATCTTTCAAAGGAGAGCATGATGGAGCAAGTATATTATCATCATTTGCAAATATCGTTTTAAAAAATGACAACCAAGATTCAATCTGAACCATGCTAATTCAGGATTCTGATTATAAGTGAGACATAAGTCGGGCGGTTCGTAGGTAGATAATATGATGGATAATATACCCCTAATTGCAGCATTTTCAGGTCTTGTTGGTTTAGCAATAGCATTTGGATTATACAAGAAAGTGAATAGTGTTAAGATTGATAATGAAACTGTAGCAGAGATTACACAAGAAATTCAGGACGGCGCAATGGCATTCTTATATGCCGAGTATAGAGTATTGAGTATATTTGTAGTCATCGTTGGAGCAATCTTAGCGATTTTGAATGATGTAGAAACATCACTAGCGTTCTTTGCAGGGGCTTTAGCATCTGTAGCTGCGGGATTCTCGGGTATGCGTGCAGCAACCTCTGCCAATGGAAGAACAGCGATGGCAGCCAAAAATAATGGTCAAGCCGGGGCTTTAGAAGTTTCATATAATGGAGGTGCAGTGATGGGCCTCTCTGTAGGAGGATTGGGCCTTCTTGGAATATCTTTGATTGCATACTGGCTCGGCGCAGCAGATCCTAATTCAGACCTTTCAGCAGCTGCAGGTTTTGGTATGGGGGCATCTTCAATAGCTCTTTTTGCCCGCGTAGGAGGAGGAATATATACCAAAGCAGCCGATGTTGGGGCTGATTTAGTCGGTAAAGTTGAAGCAGGAATTCCTGAAGATGACCCCAGAAATCCAGGAGTCATTGCAGATAATGTTGGAGACAATGTTGGAGATGTCGCAGGCATGGGTGCAGATATATTCGAGTCCTTTGTCGGTTCCATAATTGCTGCAATGATTATTGCAAGTAACTCTGCGGAAATGGGAGCTGATTATGTCATAATGCCCATTATGCTGGGACTGATAGGATACCTAGCTTCTATTATTGGAGTATTCTCAATGACCATTCTAAAAAATGGTTCAGACGCAGCAGCAGCATTGAGAAATACAACTTTCATAGCAGCTATTTTATTCTGGATAGGAGGATATCTTTCAATCCAACAGGGATTGATAGATGTAGAATATGGAATAATGCATTCTGTATTACTTGGAAGCGTAGTCGGTATATTGATTGGTTTAGTTACTGAGTTCTACACAGGAATAGAACCTGTATTTGGGATCAAGACAACGGCCATATCACACATCGGTAAAATGTCACAAACCGGCCCTGCAACCAATGCAATCGCTGGACTTTCTGTAGGAATGATGTCTACATTTTTACCTATTATTCTGATATCAATTGGTATTCTTGGTGCAAATGAATTCAATGGAGGCGGCGAAATGGGCTTATATGGAATAGCAATGGCTGCAATGGGAATGCTAGCTACAGTTGGAGTAACGATGACAGTGGATGCATATGGGCCAGTAGCAGACAACGCTGGAGGCATAGCCGAAATGAGTAGTTTGGGAGCAGATGTTCGTTCAATAACTGATGAATTAGATTCTATTGGCAATACTACTGCAGCCGTAGGGAAAGGATTTGCCATAGGTTCTGCTGCATTAACTGCACTAGCATTATTCGCTGCCTACACTGCAGCAATTTCTACAGGTGATGATGTTTTAGACCTTAGCCTTACGAACCCTATGGTGGTCATCGGACTCTTAATTGGAGGAGGTCTACCTTTTGTCGTCGCTGCTATGACTATGACTTCAGTAGGTAAGGCTGCCGGAGAAATGGTAGTAGAAATTAGAAGGCAATTTGCTGAAATTCCTGGGCTTCTTGAAGGTAAAGAAGGTGTTAAACCAGATTCTAAAAAATGTATAGATATATCAACTCAGGCGGCTCTTAAGGAAATGGTTGCCCCTGGTCTCGTAGCAGTATCTGCGCCAGTGATTGTTGGGTTAGCGTTAGGCTGGGATGCTTTAGGTGGCCTATTAGCGGGCTCTCTAGTCACAGGAGTATTGATGGCACTATTCATGGCAAATGCAGGAGGTGCATGGGACAATGCAAAGAAAGCAATCGAACAGGGTCACATCGAAGGTGCCGCAAAGGGAGATGCTGCTCACGATGCTGCTGTAATTGGAGATACAATCGGAGATCCCTTCAAAGATACTTCAGGGCCCTCTTTGAATATCCTAATCAAATTAATGTCAATCGTAGCAGTAGTTTTGGCAGGAACTGGAAAGTTGACTGCTGCCGGCTGGTTTGGATTGTTGTAAGTCCCCTACCGTCACACTCTTGAATAACTGCTCACAGGGATAATGATGAACAAAGCCGCCATTGGAGTAGTAGCGATACTTATTCTTGTAACGCCGCTCACTGGATGTACTCAAAATACTACAAGCTCTTCCAATTCTAATGATGAAATAAATGTGCCAACATGGAATATTGGTGATTATTGGTTGTACACATTTTCCACTCCAGATTACAGTGACGATACTGCAAGACTTGTAGTAGCTTCAGATACTGAAGAAGATAGTACTGCCTACATGCTATCAATCTCAAGTTTAACGGAGGCAAGACGTCACGCAGTTTTGAATCATAATCCTTTTCTTGGAAGAATGACTATAGAAGATCTAAGTGCGTTTGAAAACGGTATTCCGCAGCCAGTTCTAGATTTCCCTCTAAAAGTTTCTAATTCTTGGAACTTTATTTTATTCAGTATCGAGTGGTCTGCAAATGTAGTTTCTATTAATTCAGACCTAGCAGTTATTCATGCATCATCCAATGATGGTTCCAAATTAGTATATGCTTTTGATTCCAATTCAAAATTCTTCTCTACTTTTACATGGACAGATGCATCAAATATAGAACAACTAAAGATGATACAAGTTGATCACGGAACTGGCCATACTGGAGATATATACTTCGTTAGAGGGGGCGATCTGTTTTCTGATACTTGGGAAAATAGCGGTCCAGACTTTGAAGTTCAAGACTCTTTTCTTGTCAATGATCATCCCAATGATGGCGCATGGGATGAGATGATATATTTTCTAGATGCCAACTGTGGAGGAGGATCATCATCAATATCAATGACACTCAGAGATCATATGTCGGTATCTGCTCTAGAACGTTTATGGGGCCCTGGATCTAGTGAATCAGGAACGTTGGGGACAATTCCTTATCCTTCTGAAGAATATACTTTGACTCTCACATTTACGGGTGAGAGCTTTTTGAGAATAATAGTTGCAGGCGGCATAACTCAATCTTGGACTATTTGAGGGCCTATCCATGAAAGGCACCTTAATTATGCTACACGGAATGACTGGTAGTTCTGATAAAATGTTACCTTTGGCTCATAAATTAGTGCCTTCGGGATGGAATGTTGTATGCCCTGAAGCCAAAATCATCCACCCTACTTTAGGAGGGTTTGCATGGTGGCTTAGAAAACAAGATCACTCAGAATTCGATTATGTAACTCAAGCCTATGATTCGTTAACTGAATTAATACGAGAATTACCAAACGGCCCATTGATAGTTGGAGGTTTTTCACAAGGAGGTGCAATTGCTTCTATGATGATGGAACGGAATGTGCAAGATCGAATTGTAGGATTAGTTCTAATCGGCACTATGACAATAAATTCTGAAGGACTAGAACTTGCTTTGTCAAAAACATGGGAAAGACCAGTAGTTTGGATGCATGGAAAAAATGATAAAAGGGTACCTTTTTTGGATGGAATGGAGCATATAAAAATATTCGAGAATGCAGGTTGGAACGTCACAAAATTATCCCATGAAAAAGGCCACATGGTGGATATTTCAAAAATTGATACATTAATAGAAGTTATTGAGGAAATGACAAAATCATAATTCATTTATCAATGAATTTAGTAAACCTTGTATCCAATATCTATCGTACCAAAATACATTGTAATCGTCGATTCACCGCCTCCAATTGCATAAATCATCAAAGTCATCTCCTCTTCAATTGAAGGAATACATGAAACAAGTCTGAGAATTACTCGATACTTAGAACCAACTTCAATCAGGTCATCAGTTACAAACGCCCCCTCATCTCCGGCATAATTTGTTCCATCTATAAATCTCATTTGAGCACTTACCATATCATCCGAATCAGATTGTAAACTACCGTCGTTATTACAAAAAACTATGTAATTTATATTCTGCGCTTGGGTATTCAAAGACCCGGCCGTCATCTGCCAAGTTAACAATAATTCTTTACTTTCAATAATAAAACAGGATTTAAGTTTGCCAACATCAGGGTCTCCAAATACATCATTAGTACAAGGAGTCCCATCACTAAGCTCTAATTCAAAAAATTTCGATGAGTCATCATTGGATACATATCGAATATATCGCATCCCAATAAACTCACAATCTCCACCTTCAGTAGCACAAAATGTTGCACCATCTCCGTCTCCAATAATCCTCAAACTAGTTGGAATAGGTTTAGTATTTACAGTCAAACTTACGTCCGAACCAGTTTTTTCTCCACTTTGCTGTAAGTTTTCTATAGTTTCAATAATCACAGTTGAAGAAACTGCAGCGACTAAAATTAGGGCAATAAAAATAATCATAGCACCAATTCCAATAGAGCCATTTTGAGATTTATTTTCTAGCAATTTAATCACTTTATAAACTGCATTAAATTATCGGATCCGCCTATGAATAATGGCATATCTCCTCTCAAATCAAATATTACTGGTACAGTTCTATGTCTCGTTTCTTTGACTACTGCAGTTCTTAATCCTGGATATTCATCTAAATTTACTTCCGTATAACTCAATGATTTAGATTCCAATAACCTTTTGGCTTTACTACAATATTGACAGATAGTTTGAGAAAATAGTATAAAATCAGTATCTGTTTCTTCAAACCATTTATCAATCTGTACCATATTAATTACCTCCAACCAAAATTGATTCGGGCTTATTATCAATTTCATTCCACAAAGCAGACTCTCCTAAGTCACCACCTTTTTGATCACCGCCCTTTTCATCATCATCAAATCTACCTTCTAATACTCTATCCGTCTCATCAGGATCAATAAATACTAACATTATCACTGATGTCATAGTCAGTGCAGCGCCAATGTATAACATAGTTAAATAATCAAATGCTGCAATCATTTTTCCTGAAAAGAGATATGCAAAGACTGCTGATAAATTAAACATTGACATATATGCTGTAAATTGAGTTCCACCAGCTTTACTGTATGTAAGGCGCATGGATACTGATATCACACAAATCCATGCTATCCCATATATGATCGCTTTAATGCACAGATATACAGTCATAATTGTTGTATTGGTCCAATATCCGCTTAGTAATGCAAGTCCCGCATTAGCCAATGCTAGAATGGTAAATCCAACCATGGCAACTTCTCTAACTCCAAATTTATCGCCTAATATTCCTCCTATAACCTGTCCGAACGCAATAAATAATACAACTATGCCTCCTACAATAGCGTTATATTTGCCCTGAGACCAACCTGCCTCATTTATGAAAATATCAATAACAATTGGATCCACAAATAAGGCTAAGTCAGAAAGAAGGCATAAAAATATTAGTAGAAATGACGATCTTGTCGAAAAACCTTGAACTATATGATATGCTGTACTTGCGACATTCTCTTTGGATTTAGGCTTGGAAAATGCCAAAGGACTAGTAATTTTTGGTAATTTTACCCCTATTATAAATTGTTCGATAATAATTAGTATCATTGACAATAATATACAATATGCGCCAAATGTGCCGATGTATGATAGCGTTACCAGCGGTTGGTGCAGTGCACCGTCTGGTAAGGGATGCGCAATTAAATGAATTATATCTATTGCACCACCAAAAATCCATGTTACAATTCCAATCCATAGTAGTGCGGCAGAAATACTAATTTTATTGTGATAAATATTTCTTGCTGCCCATCTCGCCGCTTTAAATCTCGGATTATCATCCTGTTCCCATACCAATTCAGTTTGATCTAAACTTGGATTATCATCAACAACTACTTCTTCAATTACTATTAGTTTATTCTCCCATGGAAATAATTTATTTTCAGGTTTTTCTCTAAGGAAAAGAGGTAAACTCATCATTAACAATAAGATAGGTATCTGAACCATTATCGCGGATTTAATGCCAAAAGGTACAACCAACAAGCCCAGTACAGCTCCACCAAAAATCATCCCTCCACGTTTGGAAGCGAACATAAACCCGTTAGCTTTGGCTACTTCGTCTGGCTGTAAAACATCAACTGCCAAGGCATCAACACTAACATCTTGTAGTGATGAAAATAAATTATGGATGAAAAGTAAAATTGTAACTAATGCTATTGCATCAATAATATTCGGTATAAATAATAATGTAGCCAGTGAAATCACCATTCCAGATTGTGCAAACAAAATCCAAGGTCTTCTAATTCCGTATTCAGGTATTACCAGTAAATCAATGACTGGCCCCCATATAAATTTGAAAGTCCATGGAAGTGCCACCGTGGCAAAAAGTATTGCTATGTCTTCCGGTGGCGTACCATTATCAGATAAATACGCTACAAATGCCACATATGTAAATCCCGCAGGTAAACCTTGCGCTACATACAGAACACATAATGAAATATACCGTCTAAATTGATTTTCTACCAATGATTTACCGTCTAGCCATTCTCTTTTTATATCCTGAAAAACTTCTCTTACATTGAGAATTTTTGAAGCCCGCGTAATATAATTTTCGGACAGTTTACCTTTCTCCGAGCCTACATTCTTTTGAGCTAATTTGATTTTATCAACCCAGCGTTCTCTGATCATAATATAAGATAATATTCCTACCACAATTAAGAACGGAAAAAAGAAAACATAAGACCCCATTGATATCAATTCTCCATTGGCTATATTCTTTGAAGACGCTGTATCAATGAGTATTACTCTTTTTGCATCAACTGGTGAAACACTATCTTCTGACATCACTAATCTTGCATATATTGTAGAATTACCAGACTCTTCGTGTGGATCTAATTTAATACGCCATTCACTCCAATCTCCTGTCAAGTCAGCAGCACCTTTCCAATACCCGCCACCTATTCTGACCTGAACTTCCCCTTTACCAGGAATGCCTCCTGATGAAATTCCGTTAACATAACTCTGGTTGCCGATTTCTTGCAATGTTTCGACATTCATGGATATATTCAATGAACGATCGATACTTCCAGCAGATAGTACAAATGCTACTGGATCTGCTTGTCCATATCCAAATTCATTGTCAGGGCGCGTCTCTAGAATGCTACAGTCATTTAAACCTGGATCATCCAATAACGTTAATTCTCTTTCAATAGAATCCGATTTTATTATATTTTTGAACTCTTCAGGCGTTAAGTCTGGATTTGCTTGAATCATAAGTGCAGCAATTCCTGCCATCAGAGGGGTCGCCATGCTTGTACCAGATTTACTAGTGTAACCATCAGTCGTTGCTGCATCTGGAGCCATAATATTGGACCCTATTGTGACCACGTCTGGTTTTACTCGCAAGTCCGAAGTGTAACCTCTACTGCTATAGATTGCCAAGCCAAGATTCTTATCTAAACTTCCAACTGTTACTGGTAACTCAGCATCTCCTGGGCTGTCTATGGTATTACAGCCCGCAAATGTGGCTCCTCCGAATTCGTTACCAGCAGATAACGTTGTAATTATGCCTGCTTCTACAACATAATCCATCTGTCTACTCCAAGCGGAACTACCATCATTATCAAAATGAATCTCAACTTGTTGTTCTCCTAAGGAAGATGTCAGAATATCTATTTCATATTTATCTTTATTCTCTATTGCCCATTGTGCACCTTGAATCACATCTTCAATATCTCCATCACAACAGGCTAATATGTTTATTAGAAATGCTCCGGGGGCAGTCCCTACATATCTTAAGTCGCTAACAGGGTCATTTTGACCTCCTCCTGTGCCTGCGGCAATACCTGCTACGTGACTTCCATGAGTTCCTGAATCATAGGATGTTCCCGGCTCCTGCTCTTCATCTGTAAAAACTGCATCAAAAAAACCTATAATTTTTGGATCACAATCAGAAATAGGTTCTGGATTTGGGTCCAAAGGATTTGGCGGATCAGTTATGCATGTGAATGGATCATCATCCATATCATTCAGCCCCTCATGATCACCCCTGACTCCGGTATCTAAAATTGCAATGGTTGAGCCCGTACCATCAAGGCCAAAATCATTCCAAACATTATTGACTCCCATATTTGGATTTGCTTCATGCATGTTAGGCTCAGCAAGTCCAAGGTCCTCTAACATCACTACCCCTTGTAATGAACGTATCCCATTATTATCAGAAATCAAATCAAAAGGAACAGTGGCAATTAAACTATCAAGATATTTTGGCCTGAATGTTACATCCGCACCCATTGTTTCAAGTGCTAATACGTCCGCATCACTTGGATAATGGTCATAATCTACGAAAATTCTAGAATTTCCAATTGGAGCTCTTTTCCACCACTTCTGTTGAATATCATCTGGTTGTTCAATAAGCCACTCCAATCTATCATCAATCATATTATTATTCTTATCTCTACTCCACTCTAGCCACCATTGATTATGAAGTCCTGATTCTACACTCTCTTTCCAAATGCCATCATCATCAAAACCACCACTATTTGTTTTTTCCATAGGGGCGATGGAAGATGCAACTAATGGCAGAATCATTATTAGAATTAATAATGAGGCCATAAACTCCGAGCGACGCATCATGAAGGCTACGCACATATTCTGACGTTTGATACTTGGTATCTTATGTTACATAATCTCTGAGTCGAAGATTTTATTTATTCTCTATTTACCTGTATTCCATGTTCATCATAATCCCATTCCATATTTTCCCATCCTGCATCCGTAATTGCTTTGACAACTGCATCTTTGCCGCTTGAAGAACAAAGAATCCCTATCGAACCGCCACCGCCTGCTCCCAAAGCTTTCCAAGAGATTACACTTTTATTTTCTGTAAGTGGGTCCATAATATTTCTAAAAGGATTATGGATTTCTCTATCTAACAAATCAACACCTCTTGATACTTCTTTAAGTGCCTTAACGACCATTTCTCTCCGATCTTTCTGTAAGCCGTTAGCCATAACTCTGGCTGCCGACCTTATGCAATGAAGGCCTTCTATGACTTCTGAGTCCCCATTGCCATATCTCTCCCAAATTGATTTATGGATATCTCCAGATACATGACTAATTCCACTATGAGCAATGATAAAATACTTTTTTAACCAATTTTTAGAAGATTTCATAGGTTCAAACGGCATAGGTTCAACTTCTTCGCCTAAAAATAACATATGGTTAAAACCTCCCTTTGCAGCTACCCACTGATCTTGTCTACCACCTAAATTATCTAGTAATTCTTCAAATTTATAAGCTAATTCTGCTATTTCTTCTGGTTCCTTATCTCCTCCGATAATAGTTGCTATTAATCCAACATTCATTGCTCCACTTGTACCCAAACCTGAACCCGTCGGAACATCGCTAGAATATTCTACCTTCTTCCTTCCTTTTTCATCAATTTCCATTGAACATCTGATGTACTTATTTATAGCAAAATTAACTACTTCTCCACCATAATCTGATGTGTAGGGCGAAACATCTGTCCAACCTCCTGCTAAGTCAACTCTAACTGGTACCTTGACTTCTACACGTTCTCTCATATAGGTCCCAGGCAGTAATATGAATTGATACTTTCTAACCGAAAAGAATGGGTATGAGTACGCCCTCCGAGGTGCATGGAAACAGATATAGGCGCGGCCGTCAAAGCTTTTTCAAAAGGTAATCCGGTGATGATTTTTGATTCTTCATTCAGAGAACAAGAGACAGATTTATTGTGGCCAGCATCTGTCACAACTCCTAGCATAATTAGACGACTGAGGAAAGATTGTGGAGGTCTTTTATTCTTAGCAATAGGAAATGATATTGGTGACTTATTTGGATTACCTTGGCTCCAAGACATTCATTCTGATGCCGAATTAGTGAAACAAAATCCAGTTCTTAAGGAATTAATCACGGACGATCTTAGATATGATTCTAAGTCGGCATTCACATTATCGCTAAATCACAGAGATACATTTACTGGCATAACTGATAAAGATAGGGCGCTTACTACACGTAGATTTGGAGAATTATCGAAAGAACTTCTTTCTTCAAAATCAAATAAGGTAGACTCACGTAAAGCACTAGGAAAAGAATTCCGTACCCCTGGTCATATACCTCTTTGTAGAGAGGCACCAGGAGGGTTAAAGAATCGCCAAGGACATACTGAACTAGCTGTTTCAATAGCCCGTTTAGCTGGACTTCCAGCATGTACAATCGGGGCAGAAATGTTACAACCCGATGGTGATGGTGCATTATCAGTTGAAGATGCTATGCAGTATGCTAAAAACAATAATATTCCGATGCTGACTGGTAAAGATATCATTGAAGCATTAAATATAGGCCGATAAAATAAATTGGGAGTTTGATTAAATGGTAACAATAATGGCAGTAGGTGTTTTTGATTTATTACATGCCGGCCACTTGCATTATTTGGAACAAGCAAAATCTCTCGGCGATGAATTAATAGTTGTAGTCGCACATGACGAAACTGTAAGAAAAAGGAAACATGAACCTATAACCAATCATGATTTAAGGCGAAAAATGGTAAGTGGGTTGAAACCCGTTGATTCTGCCATTATAGGAAATCCACCGGAAATTCCCATATTCAAAATACTTAGATCCGTCAAACCAGATAAGATAGTATTAGGTTATGATCAGGAACATTCAATATCAGCAATCAAATCAGGATTGTCGACTCATGGTTTCAGTGAGATAGAAGTTCTCAGAGTGAAAGGTCATTCAGATGATTTAGATGGAACAAGAAAAATAATAGCTAAAATATTGGATATTTGGTCGAATAAAAAAGACGGCCTATACGAGGAAGATTAGTATGTTCACGGGAATCATACAAGGAATTGGTACCGTAGTATCAATAAAAGAAAAAAAATCTGTAAATAGCGTGTCTATAGAAATGGGTGAAAATAGTACAAATTTAAAAAATGGAGCCAGTGTTTCCATAGATGGAGTATGTTTGACCGTGGTAAAAAAGGTAGATACAACCATCACATTTGATGTCATCCAAGAGACATTAAATCGTACAACTTTGGCTTCTTTAAAAAAAAGTGACATTGTTAATATAGAGAGGGCACTGAAGATTGGGGATGAATTAGGAGGGCATTTACTATCGGGCCATATTATGTCTACAGCAGAAGTTCTTGATTACAAGAAAATTGGAGAAGGCGTTGATATTAAAATTTCAGTTAATAATAAACTAAGGCCTTATATTATGGAAAAGGGATACATATCAATAGACGGAATAAGTTTGACAATTGGAGAGGTTTTTAATGAATACTTTAGCTTACATTTAATTCCTGAAACTCTAGAAAGAACTAATATTTCTTCAAAGAAAAGGGGAAAGTTAGTTAATGTTGAAATCGATTCAATGACTCAGGCGGTCGTAGCAACTGTATCTAAGATGATGAAAAAAATGCCCGCAATAAAATAAGTATGGTGATAATATGAAAATAGGTGCTATTTGTACATCATTCCACAAGGAAAAAATAGAAAAAATGTTGTTTTTCGCCAAAGACGAATCTAAAAAAAATGGAATAGAGATAATCGATATCGTGTGGGTACCAGGTGCGATGGAAGTCCCATTAGCCCTTGATAGGATGTTAAAATCTGAAAATCTAACGGGCGTAATAACCTTAGGAATTATAGAAAATGGACAAACTCAACATGGATTAGCAATGGGGCAATCAGTAATAGGCTCAATAATTGATTTACAACTAAAATATGGTAAGCCGATAGGCTTAGGAATTATCGGGCCAGGGGCAAAAAAAGATCATATTGAACCTAGGATTGAACCTCACGCAAGGGCCGCGGTAAATGCTGTGCATGCAATGTCCAATTAGTATTTTTAAGTCAATGTTCAAAAGACCATCCTTGTTGGATATTACATGGCTGACAATATACGTAATGTGATTATAATAGGTTCAGGTCCTGCAGGATATACTGCAGGCCTCTATTCTGCAAGGGCTTTACTTGATCCATTAATGTTCGCAGGTTATATGTCAGGTGGTCAATTGATGCTCACCTCAGATATAGAAAATTTTCCGGGATATCCTGAAGGAATTGGGGGACCTGAAATGATGTTACAATTACGTGAACAAGCCGAAAGATTCGGTTTAGAGGTCCAAGATAAGAATGTCGAAAAAGTTGATTTATCCCAAAGTCCGTTCAAAGTCTGGGTTGAAGGAGAACTTTTCCAATCTAAAACAATAATAATTTGTACAGGAGCAGAATCAATCTGGCTTGAGGCAGAAGGGGAACAAGAACAAAAAGGCAGAGGAATCAGTACATGTGCTACATGTGATGGTGCGTTTTTTAAAGACGAAGAAGTATTAGTCATAGGAGGAGGAGATTCCGCAATGGAAGAGGCTACATTTTTAACCAGATTTGCCAGTAAGGTGACAATTATCCATAGAAGGGATGTTTTTAAGGCATCAAAAGTAATGTATGAGAGAGCTGTAAATAATTCTAAAATAGAGATTAAGACATTTAAATCAATTAAATCATGGCTATCTGATGATAAAGGCTTGACTGGAGCAATCTTGGAAGATTCAAGAAATGGAGAAACTGAATCAATCTCATGTTCGGGAGCATTTATTGCAATTGGCCATAAGCCAATAACTAAATTTCTAAATGGCCAAATAGAAACAGATGAGTCTGGTTATATAGTTCCAAGAAAACATACGATGACAAGCACCGCTGGTGTTTTTGCTGCAGGAGACGTAGTTGATACCAGATACAAACAAGCAATTACTGCCGCAGGGATGGGATGCCAAGCGGCCATGGATGCAGAGAAGTGGTTAGAAAATCAACATTAGGAGATATCTAAGTGACAACTTTATCACAAGTAAGTTGGTTAGATAATAGAATTGCTGATTTCTTATATTTACTCCATCTTTGCTTAACTCTTTTTTGTGCAGTTATGTGGATGGGCCCCTATGAATGGATGTGGTGGGGGGTTTTCATAATTTATGGAACTACGGAAATATGTTGGTTTTTTCGTGATGGCTATTGTATTCTGACAGATTTAGAAAGAAAATTTAGAAAAATACCTAGGGCAGATACGCCAATTGAACAAAATTTTATCAAGAGAATTTTTCAGAGATTTTTAAATATAGAAATTGATGCATTATTTGCAGCCAAAATAACAAAATTTTGGGGGTTAACTGGATGGATTATCGCCTCAATAAGGATATTTATCATTTGAATTATTTAAACAATATACCGAAGAACATTTGTTCGATTGCACCATGGGGTAGGTATGGTTAATCCATTCTCTGATTCAGAGATGATTAGATATTCACGGCATATAAATTTACCAGAAGTGGGTATAATCGGACAAGAGAAATTAAAGAAATCATCTGTTTTAGTTGTAGGGGCTGGAGGTTTAGGATCGCCATCGTTATTGTATTTGGCCGCTGCCGGCATTGGTAATATTGGAGTTATAGATGATGACGTGGTAGAAATGACAAATTTACAGAGGCAAATTATTCATAGTTCAAAAAATATAGGGCATTCAAAAGTTGAATCTGCAAAATTGAGATTAAATGAATTAAATCCAGATATTTCAGTAATTACATTTAATTCTAAACTAAATATTGACAATGCTTTGAGTATAATAAATAAATTCGATGTAATAATTGATGGAACTGATAATTTTAGTACTAGATATCTAATTAATGATGCATGTGAAATTTTGAATAAACCATGGGTTTTTGGTAGTATTCATAAATTTGAAGGCCAAGTTTCAGTTTTTAATGTCGAAGACGGAGTAAATTATCGAGATTTATTCCCCGAAGCTCCTCCAATGGAGTTAGCTCCAAATTGTGCAGAGGCTGGTGTTCTTGGAGTTTTACCTGGTATCATAGGCTCAATACAATGTGCTGAAACTATCAAAATAATTCTTGAGATAGGAGACATATTATCTAAAAAATTATTAGTATTCAATGCCCTAAATATGACCTCAAGGATACTAAAATTTAATTCTAATAAAACTCGCGACCCAATAACAACACTATCATTGGAGGCCGAATATTGTATGAGTGACATTGAAATTAACTTTTTAGAAATAACTCCTGTAGAATTTAAAAACCGTAAAGACCGTGGTTGGGATCCTTTTTTATTAGATGTAAGAAGAATGGATGAGGAAATAATTGCAAAGATAGAATTTACAGATATGAGGATAGAACACAACAATATCCCTTCCAGATTTTTAGAGATACCAAGGCATAAGGATTTGGTAATCTATTGCAGGTCAGGGGTGAGATCCTTAGCAGTACAAAAATTCCTAATCAGCAGTGGATGGAACCAAAATCAAATATTCAATCTTAAAGGTGGAATTTTACGATGGTCAGATACTGTTGATTCAACAATAAAAAAATATTAATTGTGGTATAAATATTTATAGTTTATCGTTTTTTTGTGGTATTTACATGAAAATTTTAAATAATAAGTTGAAAATTACTATAATTCAACACAAATACGGTATTATATTAATCAGTTAACCGAACATTTGTTGTATTAATACACTTTGGGATGCCTAATGGCGCTCGCGAGGCACGGAATTTGGCAATGCCAATCCTGTAATACATTTCAAGTGTGGCAAACTCGAAATAATGTTACACTGAAGTTAGATAGGCAATGTGAGAAATGTGGCAAGAGAGTAAGGGTGACAATTGATAGGTCCAACAGCGGCCAAGGAAGAAATAGGAAAATAAATTTGTGGGAAAGATCTTTAGATATTTCCGAGGATATGTTACTCGAAGAAGTATTCCGAAGAAATGCCGATTATTTGGAATCTCAAGATTATCAATTTGAAAATGAAAAATCTCATATGTCGCCACAAGGTAATATGCCAATCATTTGGGGAGAATCATGGTTTCCTAAAAAATCATTGATATTTGCTACAAAATTAAGGAAGAAAGTTATCATAAATGAATTATTAAGATTTACCGCCGAAAGACATGACGGCCACCTAAATTTAATTTCAGAATTATGGTATACTTTGGATATTCCTGATGAATTAGATGGTGAAACATTTCATTCATTTTCGAGAAAATTTATAAAACATTTAGACGATTTATTAAAAGAAAGATTATTTAATCCTATTTTATCAACTTTAACAAAAAGTGAAATTATCCCAATGAGAAAAGGCGATCTTTATCTCAAAAGACGTTCTATTAGATTCTTGATTGATATTTCACTATGTTTGAGAAGATTAGCATACAATCAATCAATTACAATTAATCAGAGACTAGATTGGCAGAGGTGGATGTTAAGGACTAGAATATTAGATGAACATCTCAAAGATTTATTTACCAATGGGATAAAAGCACCAGATAATGGATCCTTCACAGGTAAAGGTTTCCGTTCCACTTGGCAGGAAGGAGTAGTTGCATGTGCTTCAGCGATGATAAGTATTAATGATTTAAAAGATACTGTAATCACTCAACCTGATGCTATTGCACCCATGATTAGAGATACTGGACTCGCTTTGGCGATGGGCCAAACTCCTGTAGAAGTTTTCTCTGCACAGATGGGTAAATCAGGATCATACATGGACGGTGGCCACCAAGGTCATGGAGGGAGAGATTTACATATTGGTAATTGGGAAAAAGGAATTTTACCCCCCACTGCTCCTCTTCCGATTGCCAGTGCTACAATGACGGGCGTCGCACTCGCATCATCCAAACTAAAAATCGATAGATTTCATCTTGCACCAGTGGGAGAGGGATGTAGTAGTAGTGGTGAATTTTGGGAGGCAATGAACTTCGCCGGCACAAGGGGATTACCAATTGCATATATGATTCAAAATAATCAGATAGCACTTGACACATTTACAGTTGGCCAATCAGGTTCAGAAACATATGGTGACAAAGGACATGCGATGGGCATACCATCATGGACAATCGATGGCTCAGATCCAAGTCAATTTTATTCATCCACCGCTGTAGCAAGAGAATTTTCACTCTCTGGAGGGGGGGCTACTTTGATACATGTTGAAACAATGAGGGGGTGCGGCCATGCACATCATCATGACGACCTTTACCTTGGAGCTGCTTCAGGTAATCCTCCAGGATACGTAGGACGTGATCTTCTAAATTATTGGGCATTAAAAGACCCATTATCCAATCATCATGACTTGCTCATTCAACTGGGAATAGATGAGGCTAAATTGAATAAAATACAAAATGAAGAAAAAGAATATGTAGAAAAATCAAGAAATGAAATGGAAGAAATGCCCTGGCCTGAAGCACACTCCGTGACTAAAGGAATAACTTCAATCCATGATGCAACCACTCACACTCAGCAATTTGAGAGAATGAATTCGAATATCTCCAAATCAGAATCCCCTCTAAAACCAGGAGAATTAGCAATTTCTTTTTCAAATGAATCAAACTCATGGACATTCAGTAGGGCAATACAAAATTCTATGGTGGCTCTAGCGGAAAAATTTCCTGATGAAATTATTTTTATGGGCGAAGATATGGAAATTGCTGGTGCCTTTGGAATGAATCTATCTTTGAAGGCAAAAGGTCACTCCGACAAACTTCTGGATATGCCATTATCAGAATCCATAATAATTAATTCAGCAACTGGTGCTGCGTTAGGCGGTTTGAGGCCAATGGCCGAGATTCAATTTGGTGGTTTTGCTGCGCTAGCAATGAATGCATTAGTCAATAATGCTGCTCAACTGCGTTGGAGGTGGGGAGCTAAAGTCCCTCTGACAATAAGAATACCATTGGGCGGAAAAACTAGAAGTGGGCCTTTCCATGCTAATATTATTGAGTCTTGGTTCATCAATGACCCCGGATTAATTGTTTTATTTCCAAGTAATCCTCAGGATGCATATGATATGCTGATAGAAGCTCATGAATTATCAGATCCAGTTATATTTTTAGAACACATTGGCCTATATGGACTACGCGGAGGAAAGACAGGTTGGGGCGATAATATCAATCAACTTGTGGATACCGAATTAATTCATAAAAAGCTTGCAAATGGTGAAAATTCTATCGGTAAAGCTAGAGTTATAAGGGGCGGGACTGATATTACAATAGTTACATGGGGTGCAATGGTCCATGTGGCATTAAAGGCTGCGGAATCCGTGGCAAAGGAGAATATCCAAGTCGAGGTTATCGACCTCAGAACAATATTGCCATTTGATAGCAATACATGCATTAAATCAATCTCTAGAACTTCAAAATTAATTATTCTACAAGAATCACAATGGACCGGAGGGATCGCCCATACAATTTCCAGTAGAATTTTAGAAGAAGTATTCTGGACTTTAGAATCGCCACCTGTTGTAATAGGGGCTTTAGATACTCCTGTCCCATTTTCTCCGCCTCTAGAAGACTACACAATACCAACATATGATTTGGTAATTAGGCATATCAAGAGTCTATGCACCCAATGACTGGCAAATGGTCTTGAGTGATGGTCTTCCCCGTCAATATGCAAATGTCGGATGAGTTGTTAATTGTTGCCGGCTTCATATTATTGATATCTGGTGCAGAAGTTTTTGTTCAAGGAGCAGTTTCATTGGCTGTAAAACTCAATATTCCACCTCTTCTCGTAGGCTTCACAATTGTGGCAATTGGAACTTCATTACCAGAACTAGCGGTTGTTTTGAAGGCATTAGATGCAGGAGATCCGAATATAGCAGTTGGAGGAATAATTGGATCGAATATTTCTAACGTTATGCTGGTTTTGGGCACTGCAGCGGTACTTGGTGCTTCAGAATCTCCAGGCAGAGGAATAAGAAGAGATGCGCTTGCAGTGCTTTTGGCTACGTTAATTCTTGTATTAGCGACTCTATATGGTAATATATCTATTTTTCTTGGATTGATGATGTTAATTTTACTAGTTACATTCTATGTATATTCATATAATCATGTAAAAAATCTTGATACTCCTCAAGAGAATTTTGATTCATGGCTTTCCAATAATACTCTATCTGCATCCATAGCTTTAGTATTAGGTGGATTTATGGTTATGTTCGGCGCTAATCTATTGATGGAAGGAGTTGAAGGAATAATGTTGAAATATAGTTTAACAGAATCTGTAATTGGTCTAACTGTAATAGCCCTCGGGACATCATTGCCAGAATTCGCTGTGACAGTTATCTCCGCACTACGAGGCCAAGGAGGAGTCGCACTAGGAAATGTATTGGGGTCCAATGTTATGAATATTCTTGGAATTTTGGGCATAGCATCTCTCTATGGGGGAGGAATCATCATCGATTCTAGTTTCGCAGATAGAGATATTTGGATTTTATTAGCATCTTCAGGATTGGTTTGCGCTATGTTATTCAATAACAAAGAAATTGGTAGAGGCGTAGGTTTTACTATGGTAATAGGATATATTGCATACTTGTTCGTATTGTTTTCTTGAATTAATATCTTGGAGTTTTTATGATAAATATCAAAATGCCATTTTGTATAATTTTAGCAGCTGGAAATAGTACACGCCTTGGACGTCCAAAAGCCCTGATTAATCTTGATGGAGAATATCTCATAGAGTTCATCATAAACAAGATAAAAAAGTATGATTTAGAGATACTGGTAATCACTAATTCAGATTTGTATGACCAATTGAAAAAATCTATTCCTAAGGTGAGGATATTAATTAATCCCAACCCGGATTTGGGAAGGACAGGTACCCTTCAGATCGGTTTAAAGTTCCTCGAAGATAAATTAGATATTTTATCTAGAGTAATTGTTGTACCAGTTGATAGGCCGGGATTTTCGGATAATACATTATCAAAACTAATCAAACTTGAAGATACATATTGCCCAATAAAAGATGGTAAAGGGGGCCATCCCTTGCTACTTTCAAGATACGATATTCAAAAAGTTCTTAATTCAGATCCAAATATTCCTTTAAACAAATTAATTATGCCATCAAAAATACAAGTAAATGATGAATTCTTGCATCTTAATGTTGATACGGAGGAGGATGTAAAGTTACTAATTAAATACTATAATACATTAAAGGAAAATTAATTATTATTCATTTATTTTGTTTTTTTTATAAAGTATTTCCACTTCATTAGATTAATGACAAATATGTGATAGATTCCTTCCGGCTTAATGGCGCGAGCGGTTCTTGCATGGGTGATGGAAAAATTAAATCACGGACATAGCGTAGCTTTGGCTACAATAATAGAATCTAAAGGCAGTGTTCCCGGAAAACCAGGTGCGAAGTTGGCGATAATTAAAAATGGGCAAAAATTTGGAACTGTTGGAGGTGCAGGCTTGGAACTTAAGATAGAAAATGCTCTAATAAAACTCCTAAAACAGCCGAAACCGATGTCCACAAAAGGAGGTAAGATTGAAACATTTTTATTGTATAAAGATGGAAAAGGCAAAGAAGCAATACCTCTGGACAGTCTATGCGGAGGCCAAGTAAAAGTGTCCTTGGAAGTAATAGAAACTACTCCACATGTCTTAATTGTAGGCGGTGGGCACGTAGGGCTTGCCATTACATTAGTCACAGAAACACTTGGATGGTCACACAGCGTTTTTGATATTAGAAGTGATTTTGCTAACTCTGTACGTTTCCCTAATGCGGAGGAAATTCATAACTCTCCAGTTGGTACCTTCTTAAAAAATGAAAATGAATCCTCACTATCCAGGTTCTCAGATATCCTATTATTGGGACACGATTGGAGTATTGACCAAGAAATACTTATAGAAATTATGTCATTACTAAAAGATACATCTAGATTCCGAGTTGGAGCCATAGGGTCTAAATCTAAATGGTCTGCATTCAAGAAAGCCGCACTTTCTAAAAATATATCCAATTCAGTGATCGAATTGGTTAGATGTCCTATTGGAATTTCTATCGGTGCACACTCTCCAGAAGAGATTGCTATTGCAGTATGTGCAGAAATAATCGCTCTTGAAAAACTTCACAATAATTCCGAAGACTGAAATGCGAGCGACTGGACGGATTGATATGAAAATTGTAGCATCGGCGTTAGCTATTGTTTTTTTGTTAGCGCCACTAACTGGCTGTCTTGAAAATAATGGAGATGTGGAAACTACGCCTGGAAAAGAAAATAATGATTTCGGTTCTTATAGCGTTGTTGCACCTGTGGATACTGGGATAAATGTATATCATGATCACTTTATGATGGAAAAAGACTATCCTGACTGGCTTTTGTCTGGCTTAGGCGTTAATATTATTTGCGATATTTCAACAAATGGCACATGGGAAGAAAGATATCAATCTGACAAAGAATCCTGCTGGGACATTATCACCTCAACCGATATAGTATGGTTTAGAGGTACTAGAATTATTGGAACTACACCAGATGATGATACAGAAATTCCTATTTTAGATGACCTCCAAGATGGACATGGTACGGCAGTAACAGGAGCAGTCCTAAATGCAAACCCTGATGCTGTGATATTCTTCGTAGAGGGATTCAGTGATGCAGCAGTCCTCGCTGCTGCAAATCAACCTCTTGTAGATATAATAACTACTAGTTTTGGACCCATTGGCTCCATACCTGTGCCTGGAATTGAAGATGCAACATGGGTTGCAGTAGTTCAAAATGGAAAAATCCATACTGGAGCAGCTGACAATTCTCCTTCACCTGCTGTACAAGACTCGACCGCAGGACCTCCATGGAGTATCGGAATATCGGGTTACGCTGAAGAAGGAGATGATCAGAAAGAAACAATGAGCGGGTCATATCCAGATTTAGCAGCAGATTGGACACAGGTACTGCCAAACCATGATGATATTGACGGTTATCATGAAACATCCGGGACATCTTTTGCTACGCCTAGGACTGCTGGCTTATTATCAAAAATAATAATGAATTTACGAGGAGAATTCGGTGATTATTCTTCTGGAGCTGATCTCCAATTAAGGAATAAAAGTATAATCCATGGTATAGATTTTAAATTATCCAATGACCAAATTCGAGATTCCCTAAATATGTCTGGATGGTACCCTTCCTTTTCGACATGGGATCCTCTATCTGGGACAACACCAATATCTCCAGTTGCACCCTGTACTCAAGTTGGCTGGGGAGTTATCAATGAGAGTAATGTAATCCCAATAATTGAACATTTAAATGGTTCAAATATAATGAACGAACGACCTTCTGATGTAGTGATGTGCATGGAAGTTAATCAAGAAATGCGTGAATCATACTGGAATTAGTTTCAGTAGGATTCAATAAATCACCCTATCTTCCACAAATTATGCGCAAGGTCGCGATTCGCTGGAATCTTGGTTCTTTACATCAATCAAGTGATATTTCTAAAATTTTAGAAATAGTCGACAAAATCGAAGTACTTGGACATTTATCAATTTCCAAAGATAGTATTACACAATTAGCAGAAATTAAATTTAAGCCAAACAAGGGCCCAAATGACTTCTCACACATTCCTCATTTCAAAATAATAAAGGAATATGAAGAAGATGCGGAGGGCATATTAGTTAGTCTGTTGTGCACACATCCGTTGGTATTATCCGGTTTAGAACTATCAAATATTCATGTTCAGACTCCTTATGGGATATCTATAGAAAGTGGAATGGAATTAAGAATTTCTGGTATTTCCGAATCTGTCAGAAATTTTGTTTCCCTTTTAAGAGGCGTGCTTCCTCCAGATAAAATAAGCGTCCAATCACTAAAAGGATACGCTGAAAAAAGTTGGACGGATAATTTAACTACAAGGCAAAAAGAAACTCTCAGTTATGCAGCATATAGGGGATACTACGATAAGGAATCAGGAATAACTCTGAGGGAGTTGGCAGAAGAATTAGGCATGGCACGCAGCACTCTTGGTGAACATATGCAAAGGGCAGAACTATTGATTATGCGCAAAGCAATAGAGGACCTAGACTACCAAAATAGCAAATTAAACCCGAACGCTCAAAGTACGACAGTGGATGGGAATTAGTAGAAATGTCCCAGTACCGCCTCCCCATGATATCAAATTTAGAGCTAGTAACGTGGAAGGCCAATGTGAATGATAAAGATTTCACTACCACTATAGAAAGTAATTCTATACTTCTTGATGTTTTGAGGGATCAAGTTGGAACTTTAGGCGTCAAAAGAGGATGTGACATGGGAACATGTGGATGTTGTGCCGTATTGATTGACGGAGTTCCAAAACTATCATGTCTTACTTTGACAAAAGAAGTTGATAATAGTAATATAACTACCGTTGAAGGATTGGCAGATGGGCATCATTTACACCCAATCCAAGAAACCTTTGCTGAGTGCGGAGGAAGTCAATGTGGGTTTTGTACTCCTGGATTTCTAGTTGTCATTTCAGCACTATTGAATGATAATCCATCTCCTAATGATAGAGAAATAAAAAATGCTATAGAAGGTAATTTATGTAGATGCACAGGTTATCAACAGATAGTTGATTCAGTAAGGTCTGCAAGCAATATTTTGACTTCAAAGGCCGAAATCTCAAATTCCACTAACCCATTAAGTAACCCTAATCCTGGATTTGACGAGTGAGGAGTTATTATGCCTAAAGAAAAAAAAGAGATTATTGGCTACCGTCAACAGTCTGGAAAATTATCCTTTTCTAGACCTGGTTCAGGAGGTAAAAACTCATTCAGTGAACCAAGAAATGAAGAACTAATCCCAGAAAGTCAAGGTGGTAATAAGGAACAACCATGGGGAAACCATAGGCACGATCAACTCATTACTGGTAGAGTAGTTGGAAAATCTACTCCATTAGTAGATAGTAAATGGAAAGTTACTGGCAGAGCAAAATATGGTGATGATATAAGATTACCCAATGAACTAATCGGAAAAATATTACGTTCCCAGCATCATTATGCTAGAATTTTATCAATTGATATTTCCAAAGCATTAGAATTGCCCGGCGTGATATCTATAGCAACTGGGAAAGATGCAACTAATAAATTTGGAGTACTTCCGGTAACAAAAGATGAACATGCTATGGCAGTTGATAGAGTTAGACACATTGGAGATTTAATTGCGTGTGTCGCTGCAGAGGATGAGTTAACGGCATTAGAGGCAGTACGCTTGATAGATGTTGAGTATGAAATACTCCCCTCCATTCATGATATGAAAGATGGACTTAAAAATTCTAAAGATCCTATTCATGATAGGGGAAATTATCATATCGGTGAAGCAAATATTCAAAAACGAGTTTTTCAAGAATTTGGGAACATAGATACAATGGAGAAAAACTCAATTGTTAGTCATAAAAAAAATTGGTTTTTTAATGGTGTTAACCATGCAGCCACTGAACCCCATGCAGTAGTGGCTGATTGGGACCCTTCTGGTAGACTAACATTGTATACGCCTCAGCAGGTTCCTCATTATGTTCACAGGGCTCTAGCCGATGTTCTTGAGATACCTATGCATCAAATAAATGTTCATAGGACTTTTGTAGGAGGAGGTTTTGGAGGTAAATCTGATCCATTTCCTCATGAAATGTGTGCTTCTATATTAGCACGTAAATCTGGTCGCCCAGTCCGAATTACATTCGATAGAGAAGAAGTATATTGGATAAATAGGGGCAGGCATCCGTCTCATATTGAAATGAATCTACACGCCGATAAGGAAGGACGTTTGTGCGGAATTGAAACAGATGCATTAATTGATGGAGGTGCCTTTGCATCATTTGGACATGTAACTACTTACTATAATGGGGTTTTACACACTGCCCCATATGAAATTGGAGCGTTCCATTATACTGGTGCGAGAGTCTGGACAAATAAGCCCGCAAGTGGAGCAATGCGTGGCCATGGTGCCGTTAATTCGAGATGTGCTGTAGAGGTAGGGATTGACGATTTATCAGAAAAACTTAATGTCGACCCGATTTCATTTAGATTAGCAAACCTTCTTCCGCCTAATTCAGCAACTATTACTGGTTTTAGAGTAACCAGTATTGGTATGCGAGAGTGTTTGGAAAGAGTGATGGAAGAATCAGGATGGAAAGAAAAATTTAGAAAACTACCACTTGGCCATGGAATTGGAATTGGCTGTGGTTTCTTTATTTCCGGTAGCGGTTTACCCATACATTGGGACCCTAATAAATTTCCTCATGCTACTGTCCACTTGAAAATAGATATGGATGGCGGCGTAACCGTACACACTGGAGCTGCCGATATTGGGCAAGGATCAGATACTGTAGTGGCACAATCTGTTGCCGAAGTTTTAGGGCTACCACTTGATATGATAAGGATAAAATCGAGAGAAACTGATACTTCTCCGGTGGATTTGGGATCTTATTCATCTAGAGTGACATTCATGAATGCCAATGCTGCAATTTCAGCAGCTATAGAAATTAGAAATAAGTTATTACATGCCACTACTAAGATAACGGGAGCACCAGTCGAGAAACTAGTTATTGGAGATAGGAGAATATTTAGAAAGGACGATCCGGCAGTAGGAGTTTCTTACCTAGAAGCATTACACAAATCTCAAGAGGAAATTGGTGCATTAGTGGCATCAGGGGCATATCGGACTCCTCCAATGGGAAGGGCTCACAAAGGTGCAGGCGCAGGATTAGCCCCTGCCTATTCTTTTTCTGCTTATGTTGCTGAAGTAAAGGTAGATGTTGAAACCGGACAAACCAGTGTGAAAAAGGTCTGGGCTGCTCATGATTGCGGAAAAGCATTGAATCCACTTGCGGTCAAAGGTCAGATAATCGGATCATGTCATATGGGTATGGGACAAGTCCTGTCAGAAGAGATGAGATATGGAAGAACTGGAAATCTCATGAATACAGATTTACTTGATTATAAGATACCTAGTGTCCATGAGATGCCGGAGGTCTTCCCAATAATTGTTGAATCTAATGATCCAGAAGGGCCATTTGGGGCCAAAGAAGCAGGAGAAGGGCCATTATTACCTATCCTTCCAGCAGTGTGTAATGCAGTCTATGATGCCATAGGAGTAAGGTGTAATGAATTACCCATTACTCCTGATAGATTATATAAGAATATAGAGAAAAAATGTAGGCAATTAAAAATTTCTGATCCATTAGACTTACCTAGTCCGAGATTAGAAATATCTGAATTACAATCCAAATTAGAAAAGAGAGCAAATGAACATGCCATAAGAGATATTAAAAGAAGAAATGAATCAGAAATTGAGCCATATCATAATGGGGCTTTATTTGGCTTAGACCCTACAATTCCCCCAGATGAAGTGGATAAAAGTTGGAAAGTTTCTGTTATCCCTACGCCGGAATATATTCAGAATCCTCGATTAGCGGGTAGTGCTTGGATTCATACTGAGAGAAGATATAGGAGTGATTAATATGAAGATGCCCCCATTCAATCTTTACACTCCTTCTAATTTAGAAGAAGCTTTAGAATTAGTAAAAAAAATTGAATCCGAAGGAGAAGACTTCGACTGGGTTGCAGGAGGAACTGACTTACTTCCAAACTATAAATGGCACCTAAATCCCAAGAAAAATGTAATATCATTGGCTAAAATAGACGAACTTACGAAATTAACGTCAACTCATATCGGAGCAATGGTCAGAATACAAGACCTGGCAGACTCAGTAAATACTCATGTTGTACTTTCCAAATCTGCGAATTCGATTGCAAGTATTCTAGTAAGAAGATCAGGCACTGTCGGCGGGAATATATGTTTGGATACAAGATGTTACTGGTACAATCAGACAGAAGATTGGAGAGAAACAATTGATTGGTGCCATAAATGCGATTGTGGTACAGGTGCTGATTGTAGAGTAATACCAAATCAAAATACATTGTGTGTAGCAACTTATCAAGCAGATTTAGCACCAGTCCTAATGTGCATGGGAGCAACCATACATCTAATTTCATCTAAGGGTAAAAGACAGATGTTATTGAATGATTTTTTTGAGTTAGACGGAATTACCAAGAATAAATTAAAATCTGGTGAACTAATCACTCACATCACAATTCCTGAGGATATCGCCAAATGGAATGGAGATTATCAAAAATTAAGACAAAGAGAATCTTGGGATTTTCCCGAAGCAGGTGTTGCTGTTTTATGGAAGAAAAATAATAACAAACTCATTGAACTAAGGGTTGCTACCACTGGGCTCGAATCTATTCCAGGATATCATGAAGATATTGCATCAGAAATAATCAAAGATTGGAACGGAAAAGTGAGTATTTCAATTTTATCAGAAAGAATAAGAAAAGCAGTCAAACCCGTACAAAATACTTGGTATAGCACTTCTTACAGGAGAAAAATGGTGAGAGTATTAACAAAGAGGGCCTGCGAGGGGTTATTGGAGGCTTAGTATGGGAGAGAGTTCAAATTTTTTATATACAGTTTTTATTATAGCTTTATTATTTCTTTCTCTAGTGCCAAGCGTACATTCTCAAGTAGATATTTATCCATGGGAACTAGATATAGAATACCCCGATGATGATTCTAGTAATCCTTTTGAATTAAGCGATGAAGGTAAGGTAAGCATATCATTTGTAATTACTAACAGCGGGTTATTGTCATTAGATATTTCTATCGAATATGAAAAGGCATTCCCAGGGACCTACTCTGGAGTCGATGAAATTACGATTCCTGCAAATTCTAATGAAACATTGAACTTAGAAGTTTCTAAAATCGATGTTTTAAATTTTGCTGCAAGGGAGCAATCAACCTTTATAATAACAGCCACATTAGAATCCATTCAGGGAACGCCACAACTTTCACCATCTGTTAAAGATGCTGAAGGTAAGTTATTAATTCCAATAATTTATTCTTTGGATATTGAAATAACAGATCCTGTTGGCCCTATGAATGCAGGATCTAGCATGCCCCTAAGGGTGACTGTAACAAATGATGGAAATATTGAAGACAGAGTTGGAGATGTTGAAATCAGTGACAATTGCCCACTTCTTACCGCAAACAATGGGCTAGATTCCTTAATGACAACAAATTTAAATCCAGGAAAATCAACTAATACAGATTTCGAAATATCCGCCTCGGAAAGCCACCCTAGAAGGAATTGTAAAGTTGAAATTACAATTGCATCTAATGGGGCTATGAATACAGGCAAACAGTCATTGGTTATGGCCGAAGTTCAAATTGATGTAGATCCACCTCTTAAAAATTCGGATACTAATGATGGTGATGATGATTCTACTACGACTACTACGGAAGTAATCGGCTCAAGTTTACCATTTATGAACTTATTTTCTGTATTTTGTTGTATTTTTGCTGCTCTTATTTTCGCAAGAAAAAATTAATTAATACACATTCAGATATATACTAATCTGTTATACTGCATCAATGCAAAAATTAAACCAAGATAAGCAAAAAAGAATTTTAATATGGAACTTTAGTCAATAACATATATTTGCACTTCTATTGTCGCAAACCTGTTGTAGGTAGTGCCTACACTTTTTTATGAGTTGATTTATCGTGGCCTTAGAAAAGACTCAAGAAGAAAAGTTTTCTACTATCGTCATCAGTTCTCTTTCTGTTACAGTCGTTCTACTATTGATATTGCCTATGTTTTTCGTTGCTGGAAAAAGTACTGCTTACTCTGCATATGAAAATGGTGATGGCGAAGTTTTACAATTAGCGCAACTAACAGATATGCGACAAGAATTATTAGATGAAGAAAATTATTTTATTGCCAATACTATGTCTACGCCCATGCTAGTGAATGATTGGAAAGATCCTCATAGAACCATGTTGTTAATAATCGCCCCTGAAAAGCCAATAGATGAGACTGAAGCCCAAGAAATCTATAAATTTGTAACTGAAAAAGGTGGTAAAGTAATAGTGGCTTCGGATAATTCCAATGCAAATTTACTATCTAAAAAATTTGGAGTAACATATTTTGATAGCGGATTTGATAATGGTAAAGCCGTTGGTGGATTACTCGACGAAAATCAACATTGGGTCGAATATGATGATGAAGGGGAAATAAAAAGAGACGCCAACGGAGGAGAAATAGTAACTTGGAGGAATGTTTGGACAGTCGCCACCATCGGTCAAGATGTTGAAAACATGGATCCTGGGGCACTGAGACAGGGATGTTCCCAATTTAATATCAATATATATAATACAGTAGATTGCAGGTTACCTGTCATGTTAAGAGGTCCAACTGGGATGAAGTTTGAACCTTCATCAAAGGATATTTCGGACCCTGGCCATCGTAAAATAATGACATTGGGGGCCGCATCTACGTCTGCATTTATTGATATCCAAGGAAATGGTGATGCTGGTGATCCACTAAATCCTGCTCCTGGTGACTTGAAACTGATTATGCGTTTCGATTATCCAAATATAACAGCTTTAGATCAAGTTAGTTCAGGTAGCGGAGGAAGCGCATTTTCCGGAGGTGTTGGCGAACTATCTGTAACTGGTAGCATAGTTTTTGTCTCTGACGAGGAAGCCTTTTCAAATCGTCTCTGGTCTCTGGATGAAGCCAGAAAAACAGGTCTGAGAGAATCATGCATAGTTGAAAACTGCTGGAATCAAGAAATTAATAACAATAATGATTGGTTAGGGAATGATATATATTTCAATACGCTAATTTATGATATGATGGAATTTGATAACTTGGACCTATCGGCCCAAATTAAAAATGGAGATTATGCTGGGGATAAATCAAATTTCCAAGTGGTTTTCGACGAAAGTCGGCATATAACTGGAGTAATTTCCGCTCCATTTGTTGAAGGAATGGGAACTATAGTATTACTGACCTCAAATACATTTCTAAAATGGCTAGTTGTATTAAACGTAGGCTTGCTTCTACTTGTGGCAATGATGATAGTTCCCCAAAAGGAAAATTGGAGGCATGTCTTCGATTTGACGCGATTTTCAGAAAGGCCAGAAAAGTTAGATTCCAAAACCTATCGTACCCGTGTCCAACAAGCATTATTTACAAAAATTCGTGTACATCATGATTTGACTCGAGATGAAATGGCAACAAAACCACCGGCAGAAGTCCAGTCGATGATCGGAGACCCACGTCTTGTGGAATTGGCTTATAGCCAAAGCCGTACATACACACCCAAAGAGTTGCGCCAGATGATGCAGGCAATCCGTCGATGGGGCAAAAATAATTAATGAAAAAAATGGAGAAATAAATATGAATGCAACCCCACCAGTAGATGCACCCCCAGCAACGCCCTCAAATACTGCCGATGCGGCCTATGCTAAGAAAGCAGAAGTAGCGCGTGGAGGGGGCATAATGAATGAAAAATTAACTGCTGTAGGTGCTATCGCACAGGCAATCGGACAAGAGGTGCAGAAAGTAATAATTGGAAAACCTCATGTTATTGACAACGTATTGGTCAATATCCTAGCTAATGGTAATCTTCTTTTCGAAGATTACCCCGGCCTTGCTAAAACATTGATGACAAATACCTTCGCTGATGCCCTTGGCTGCGATTTTAAGAGAGTTCAATTTACTCCAGATTTACTTCCTGCTGATATCACAGGTACAAACATATATGATGCTAAGAAAGGAGAATTTACATTCAAACCAGGCCCAATATTTTGTAATCTATTATTGTCTGATGAAATAAATCGAGCTCCTCCAAAAACGCAAGCTGCTCTCCTAGAGGCAATGCAAGAAAAGCAGGTTACAATCGGGACCGTCACTCACAAATTACCTTCCCCATTTCTAACAATGGCAACCCAAAATCCAGTAGAACAAGAGGGAACATATCCTCTTCCTGAAGCCCAGTTAGACAGATTCATGTTTAAAATGAGTGTTGGCTACCCAAGTAGAGCTGATGAAGATGAGATACTTGCCAGAAGGATTCAACGAAAGAAGGATGCAGTAGAAGTTGAAGTAATCACGGATCCTGCGAGAGTAGTTGCAATGCAAAATGCGATCGAGGATGTTTTTGTTGACCCTGCAGTTAGAATGTACATGGTTGAAATAGTAACTCAAACACGTGAACACAACCAGGTTCTCGTTGGCTCTTCCCCTCGTGGCTCGCAAGCATTACTGAAAACCAGCCGTGCTGCTGCTGCTATGCGCGGAAGAGATTTCGTAACTCCAGACGACGTTAAGTCAGTTGCTAATCTCGCAATAGCTCATCGATTAATTCTAAAACCTGAACATCAAATTAAGGGCGCAAGTACTGAAGATATTATTAAAGAAATATTGAGAACAGTCCGTGTCCCAACTGTCTAAAAATATTCTAACGGAGTTCGGAATATATGGCATGGAGTCGAAAATCTGCGATGTTCGCATCCCTAGCTATAGCACTATACTTATTGGGGTTAGTTTTACGTAATCAGCAACTTGTTACTGTGGCAGTAGTATTACTTTCTTTCTTAACTTGGGCTGCATTTAGGACAAGTCATGCAGATGTATCTTCTTCTGGAAGAAGAATAGATGATTTACAAAACGATGAGGGCATAGAATTACAGAACATTCTTGCTATGAGAAAAGTATCATCTTCTAGGATCTTCGAAGATGGCGAAGTAGATGTAACTCTAAGACTCCAAAATAGATCAAACACTTCCAAGGTATTGGAGGTTAGAGATAGAGTACCCGAAGTAATGCGAATAAAGAAGGGTGCTAATTATGTTCTTATGGAATTGGGACCACAAAGAGAAACAGAAATATCATACACTATTGAGACTCCTCTACGTGGTTTCTATACAATAGGGCCAGTATGTGTGAGAGTGCAGGATGCCTTTGGATTATTCCATAATGAAAAAGAAATACATCTGTATGAAGATTTCCTCGTCTTTCCGAAAATGGAAGATATAAAAGATGCCATGATCAAAAGTCGAGTTCCAAAAATATTTACTGGGGCTGTCAATATAAGAAACCCCGGTGAGGGCTCAAACTTCTATAATCTAAGGGAATACATTCCTGGTGATCCAATGAAGAAAGTAAATTGGAAAGCTACTGCGCGGCAAGATGGAAAAATGATGGTCAATGAGTTTGAAAGAGATGCTGTTAGCGATATAATTCTGATTGTAGATAGTAGAAAAATTAGTGAAACCGGCCCAGTAAGTAGGAATTCTTTGGTGTATAGTACTAGGGCTGCAGCAAGTCTCTCTCAACATTTCCTATCAAGAAGAGATTCCGTAGGTCTTGTAATTTATGGAGATGAAATAACTTCCGTGGATAGAGATACGGGGAAAAAACAACTATATGTGCTATTGACTAAACTTGCAGGAGCCATGGCAAAAGGCAATACTCCTATGAAAATAGTCACTAATAGGATAATGCCACATATTAACAGAGGAAGTCCTATAATTATCCTCACGCCTCTTGAAGAAGACCCTACTATAGTTGACGCCGTGAGGGACCTTCGATCTAGAAACTTTGATGTAACTATATTGTCTCCAAGTAGCTTAGAATTTGAATTTGATGCTAGGAGATTAGATCGTACTGGTTATGAAGTTTTGAAAACTGAAAGAGATATATTAATGGCCGAATTAAGAGGTTTGGGCGCATTTGTCATGGATTGGGAGCCAGATATGATGTTGAATACCGCTTTATCGGGTGCAAGAGGATTTTGAGGTTTGATTATGTCAGAAGAAAAAAAAGAACCGAGTGAAACTGCACATCTATATGATAGTAAAACTGTACGTTCCTCTGCGCCGAGTAGAAAGGCAGCGGCAGGCAAATTAAAACAAAATACAGAAATTCCGCTAGATGCAATTCCAGAAGTACATATTCCTGGGTGGGTCGAATCAATATTCGGCGGCCCTGTGATTAGTAAGATGAAATTTTTACCTCCTGATAAAATGGTAACTTCTTTACAATTATCTTCATCTATTATTCTTTTATTATTATGCTTTCTGACATTCATGATTACTCCTGTGACCGGAACTGCATGGTTCGCAATATCAAATATGATAGGCGTTGGTTTTTTGGGTGGATTATTACACTTCATAATCATCGGTATTGGCCTAATAGGTGGTATGTATGGAGTATTTCAAAGGGACCAAAGAGCATTATTAGTTTCCTATGTGATGTTAATACTTGTTACTATAAGATTTGCAGGCAGTAAAGTAGAGTTTGGACTAAGTTTTTTACCAGAAGGAGAAATTGCTCAAAAATTACTTTTAATATTGTATGCTATATTCCTTGTAATGTATATGGAAATTTCTAGTGGTATTATACGATTCTCTATGTTAGATACTTCAATTAGAACTGGAGAGGTTTATGTCATGGGGATACAAAAAATTACATCTAGATATCATAAATCTTTGTTAATTGCTCCCTCAATCGCAGGTGTGGTCGCGTTACTGACCCTGTTTATCAATAGGATAATTCCAGCAATTGTTGGAATCATAAATCCCGTATCTGCAGATAGATTAAGAGAAAGTGTAGAATTAACTAGCGTTTATGGCGTCGCACTAGGGACGATGGTTATATTTATGATAATCGCTGGGGCTTTCGGGGTTAACTTACCTCTAAGAATTCAACAGTTCCGTGATAGGCAATCATAATTCTATATATTTACCCATTATTCCGAGATCTGTAATAACTAACATTGCCACTGCTTCAACCACAGGGGCCGCTCTAGGTCCTAGAACCGGATCATGCCTGCCTCCGACTTTTAGTGGCCTTTTTTCTTTACTTGGCAAATGTAGCGTGAATTGTTCTCTTGGAATACTGCTGGGTGGCTTGAAATGAACCTTTATGCTCATTGGAGCTCCAGTAGTTCTTCCGCCTAGTGCGCCATCTGCTTCTCCAGTTTCCGAACCTTCTAGTGCTAACTCATTCTTTTCAAAAGTCCAATTATCGTTATGTTCCGAACCAAGCATCATCGAGGCATTAATGCCTTGAGAAAATTCTATCGCCCTTGCTCCAGGTATCGCCATCAAGCCTCTTGCTAATGCAGGCTCTATCCCTTCAAACCAAGGCTCACCCATTCCTATTGGTAATCCTTCAATAAGTAATTCAACTACTGAACCTATGGTATCTCTATTCATTCTAATTTCTTCTATATATTTCGACATAACTGGAGCCATTTCGGAATCTCTACAATTTAATCTACCCATGTCTGTTCCAGGATCTAAGGGGAAATCTCTATCCAATGAAAATAATGATTTGGCAGAAATATTGCCTACTTTATGTAAATGCGCATTACATTTCCAACCCATTTCATTCATTATTTGTCTCATTTGACTTCCTGCTGCAACTAGTCCGAAGGTAAGGCGAGCGGATTGCGATCCTCCTCCGCGGGGATCATTAGCCCCCTTAGATCTAATATTTTCTACCATATCTGCATGTCCCGGCCTGGGATGGTCTGGAAGGAAACCATAGTCTCCCGATTTAACATCAGAATTTTTAGTTAACAATAAAATAGGCCAACCTGTTGTAATTCCATTATGAATTCCAGATAAGATTTCGCAGCGATCCAATTCCTTTCTTGCAGACAATCCCTTTCTACCTGGTCTCCTGTTTGCTATATCTTTTAATAGAGAATCTTTATCCAATATTTTACCCGCTGGCATGCCCTCGATTAATGCTCCAACGCATTTGCCATGACTTTCTCCAAATAATGTCACTCGTAGGTCTTCTCCCAATGTCATTCCCATGATTAATCCTACTTATTTATATTTTTTATGAATGTTGTCTTTATTATTTCTCTTTCACCATTATCTATTATTTTTTGAATTTTATCCGCATCATTATCGTAACATACTATTGCAATGGCAGGACCAGATCCAGATATTCCAGCAGATATTGCTCCACTTATTATAGCCATATTACATATTTTTATAGCCTCATGATCATTTAATATTGCTGCTACTGCAAGCCCATTTGTTGTCATTGCACTAAATATTTCTCTTTTTTCAATAAAAGAAAATGACTTTTTAAATAATTTTTGTTGCGTTTGAAATAATTTGGAATTTATTTTACTCGTTCTTTCACCTCTAGTGCATATAATAACTACCAAATCTTCTTCTATGGAACCTTTTGAAATTACTGATTCAGAAGCCTGTTTTGTTGGATCAACTAGCCTCCAATCTCTACTTATTGAACTCCAAGAATCATCCATACTTCCACTTTTTGTACAACCAGAAAGTCTCTGAGCCTGTACCGCTAAATCTATTATTTCAAATTCATCTAAATTTGTAAAAAATATGGAATTTAAAGCATTAAAGGCCGCGCATGCTAATGCAGAACTAGATTTCAAACCTTGACCAATTGGAATCTCAGTTTCGACCTTCCATCCAAATTTTTCAGGCATCGGCAAACCTTTATTTTTCCAACAAATCATCACATATTTTAGAATTGAGTGCTTGTCTTCTGGATTATCGGTTATTTCATTTAGTAGTTCTACCTTGGTTTTCAATCCTATTCCTAGGGAACATCCTTTCCCAATTCCCAAAGCATGTAGGATTGAAATGCCCCCATTTGCCTCTCCACTACCCAATGATATCATAATTCTCTAATATCTCCCTTCAGTGGATTACCTATATGCCTCACTCTTGGATCCATTCGTACAATTATTTTGTCTCCAATTTCCAAATCAGTTACAGATTTTATTTTCTCTGAATCAGTAATAATACGTACAGTTTCAGCCTGTTGAACTATTATGTTTCCACTAATATCATTATTTTCATATCCAATTTTTAGAAAAGGCCTCCTTTCAATTTTTATCCTTCCTATTGAGGCATGCCTTTCATTTCCATCAAAGGTCATTATCGAAACTTCATCGCCAGAAAGTAATTCACTTAGATATTTTGTTTTACCACTGGCCATTAAAATATATGAGTGAATTGCCCCTGCATTAACTCTAAATTGCCTCTTTGGGACGAATTCTGAAGATATTGTTTCTCCGTGGACAAAACATAATATTTCTGATACCGAGCCAATCAACATGCCCTCGCCAATCTTCAATCTCTCGATTAAGTCAATACATACTCTTTCTCCAAAACCTCCAGGAACAATAGATGTTATTTTGGCCGTTGACATTACTACTTCACTACCTACCTCAGATTTACTCGTATCCTTTTTTATTTTTTTTACCTTTTCGGCTTCATTCCAAATTTTTATATTCGGAGGTAATAATAACGCATCAACACCATGTTGAAGGGCAAATGAAACACCTAATATTTCGATTTCTTCTGTAATCGAAACTGCAATTTTTGTACCTGTACCTGATGACTTTGATATTAAATTCTCCAATGGAATCATCTTCCAATTTGAACATATTAATAGTATCCATGGAGCTAATCCTATAAGCGATATCGCTTCTTTTTGTCCTTCATGATCATCTAAATTTATTTTTGCTACATCCGGCGCATCCCCATCCCAAATTCTATCAGCCCTCCCGGATAACTCGAGTGAGTCAAATTCCGTATTATCTATCCAAAGTTCCATAAACTCACAACTTTAAAAATTCAATTGCATCTTTTGCACTAAAATTGTCATGAACTATGGCTTTCAATGCTTTGAGACATGATTTTGGACTTTGGGAACCAAAAACCTGTCTCCCAATACAAACGCCACTACCTCCGGCGCGCATGGATAATTCAACTATGTCAAGTAATTTTTCAAATGATATATTTTTTGGACCACCAGCAATTAGGACTGGAATCGGTACAGATTCTGTCACCAGTCTAAAAGATTCTATGGAACCTGTCCAAGGTACTTTTACTACGTCGCAACCTATCTCCCAAGCCAATCTAGCAGCGTGTGCAACTCCTTCAGTTATATCGTCTGAATTAATCTTCAAATTTGGCCCACGTGGATACATCATCCCCAATACGGGCATTTCTAGTGCCCATGCATCGGTAGTTAAATCACCAACCTCTATTATCATATCAGTTTCACCTGGATCACCAATATTGATTTGGGCAGAGACGCCAATGGCTCCTCGCTCCAAACACTCTTCTGCAGTTGCAATACTAACCTTCTCTTGCGACCTGTTTCCTCCATGAACGGTGGATGCAGATATATGGCAAACAAAACCATCCCAATCTGTCATTTTTACTTGATGACTTAATACTCCTTTGTGAACTACTATGGCATCAACGCCGGCTTCAATTAATGTTTTGATCATGTAATTTGTATTCTCTAATCCTTCTTCTGGAAAGTTTGATATTCCATGGTCCATAGGTATCCAAACTCCCTTTCCTCCTGGTAATATACGTCTGAGACGACCTTCAAGTTTTCCCACCATGTCAAAGGCCAAGAGGTCCTTATTGAAAAGTCTCGTTTTTCAATGTGTATCCAAAACTACTATTCATAATCTCAAATCAACAATAAGGGGCGCATGATCAGAAACTTTCAAGCCCCCTTCTCTTAGAACCTTTATCCCTTCAAATACCTCAAGTGCAGCATCATTTGCTAATATATAGTCTATTCTCCACCCTCTATCTAATGCCCTCGCCTGTCCTCGATTAGACCACCAAGAATATGGTCCCTTTTTTTGTCCAGTATTCATTCTCAACAAATCATGCCATCCAGTGGATAAAAATCTAGTGAACCATTCTCTCTCATGAGATAAAAATCCAGATGTATTCTTGTTTCCATTAGGATTCCATATATCATTTTCTGTATGTGCAATATTGAGGTCTCCACATAATAATACTGGTTCATCCATATTAACAAATTTATTAGCCCATATTAGTAAATCTTCTAACCATTTATCCTTAAATCTCTGCCGTTCTGGACTTGCACCTCCATTTGGTAAATATATATTGATGCAATGCAGATTTTGATGTTTTGTATGCAACACTCTTCCTTCAGAATCATGTGGATCAACACTAGTAGATATTCCTCTCTGCATTTCTGAAATTCCAATTCTTGACCAGCTCGAGACTCCAGAATATCCTTTCTTATTAGCAGGATGCCAAATTATCTCAAAATCATCTTCAGGAGTCCAATCATCGGGCATCTGTTCTGGCAGAGCTCTTACTTCTTGAAATAACCAAACATCACTATCAATTTTATCGATAAATTCATCCAGCCCTTTTCTATATGCGGCTCTAATTCCGTTGAGGTTCCAGGTAACAATTCTCATTACTAAAACCTTCAATTTTACTATTTTATGTGCTAATTATTTCCTGCGAAGAATGACATTGAATCTCTAAATAATTCTTCACGCCTTCGTCTTTTATTATTCCTTAAGTGGAATATTGTGAACAAGAATACTAATACTATTATGACTGGTATAAATGCTTCAGCATGATATTTATGCATGAATTCTATTATTCCTTTCGCACTATATGCCCACGTTATCGAAGCTGCTGCACCTCCGAATAAACAGGCAGCTAATACCCTTTCAAATCTCATTCTTGCTACTAAGCCTAACATGGCACCAACTAACACTCCACTAGCCATAAAAGGAATCCAAACAAATACTATCAATCCCCAAAAACCATATTTATCTATTCTTTTACGATTTTTTAGCGCTACATATTCTACAGAAGATAATATGTCTCCCATGAATGGATTTTGTAGTAGTGCACCGGGAATACCGCCTCTCTTTGCTACCATCGCTTCACCCGATAACTCGTCCGTCCCTTGTTCAACTCTCCCTGGATTAGCATAATCTGCTAAAGTTGATTTTTCATTACGAGCACTTACAATCAATGATCTATTCCCTATGTGCTCTCCCAATTCACTTTTCAGTAGAACTTTTAAATTATTTTGTAAATCATTATAGTTAGATTTAAAGGAAAAATATGCGAATCTTTGTACTGGCTGATAAATAATTCTGACAAAAACTGCATCTTCATCCGACATTATTGCAGATCCATAATCAACCAAGTAATTCTTCTTGAACCATTTTTTCATTATTTCTCTAAATCTTTCTTCTAATTTTCCAAATTTACTAACCGATGTGAAGAAATCAGAATAATCCTCTGCTAAAGGTATCTGACCTAAATCATCAACGATTAATTCAGAATTTATTGTTAAATTTGAAACTCCTGTGCCCGTAATGTCAGTACACACAGATTTCAATTGTATGGGCCTCATTTCTCCAAATAATGCAAATTCTTCCAGAACATCGGTGATCATTCTTGTCTTTACTTCCATGGGTGTTGCTATCGTCCTACTGGTGGTTTTGTAAGGCACCAATGCATCTATAGATAGAGACCTATCTTGCATTTTGAAATCTTCTAAATCTAATTTAATTCTCAATTCATTGGCTGATATTTGTAATACTTGTTGTAATAATCTATTCATCTGTTTTGCAGATAAAAGATCATCCACTTCTCGATGATAAAGGCGATGCATTAGAGGATATTGAACACATAAGAAAAATATCGACATACCTAGAGAAACTGACGCTAACCACCATGGCGGAACTCCTGCTGTGCCTCCGGTCAGCATAGCAGTTTCTCTTCCACCTGCCCATTCTAACCCCATTAATATCCATCCCCATGTTCCTAAATCTTGAATTGACATACATGCTCTAGGCTCATTATCCTCTATTTCAGGTATTTTTTGGAGTTCCGAATTACCATATTTTCCAAGACTCAAAGTCTTTAAGATTGGAATTTCATTAGTTATTCTACTTTCCATGTGTAAGTTAACAACTTTCTTAGAATTATCAATATGACTGTCAAAATCTACGTATTTCATCAGAATATCCTTGGATAAATTTGAAATATTTACGTCTTCATTCCATATAAAAATCTCAACCGTTATCTCATAGTGGCCGTCAATTATTTGTTTCGATTCAAATTTGACTTCTTGGTCCCCTATTCCTCCCGATACATACTCTAATGTATTATTAATCTCATCATTGTTTGAAAAGTTAACTAGCATAATTGATGTCATTTCCGAGTTCACATGATGACTTTTTACTTTAATATCATCATCAATAGCATAAATTTCAAAATATATTTCATATCTTTTATCCAAGCAATCTTCAGAATCCAAAAATGTACCTGATAATGTATCATCGATACTTATGGAATTAGCGGCTATTAAACCTGAAGATGTAATGAAAATTCCTCCAAAAAATATTGCTCCACATATTACTCCAAATATTAATGTATAATCATCACTAGTTCTAGGAATTATGGTGTTTACTAAAAATGTCTTATCGGCATTTAGTCTCCTGTCACGTATCTTTTCTAACTCTTTATCAATGGGGTTTTCATCTTCTTTTGGAACATCTAGCTCCATATTGGATTCTTCCCCCCTTTCCACGACATTACCAGAGAGTGCATGACGTATATTTCTGTCCCCTGCTAAATGAAATTTTATTTATTAAATTAATAATTTTTTATACTCAATACTGATATTTCAACAGTAGTTTTAATGTGCCCCTACTACGTAGGGAAACTATGGGTAGAGTGAGCAGGGGCAAGTCGCTTCTTCCGATACTTCTGACATTATTGATGATTCTACCTTCAATAATCTCTGTAACCGCATCTGAATACTCAAATCAGGCCCAATACTCGCCTGACTCCAAATCTACGTTTATATCTAATATTCATGATAAAATTACAATTTCTCCAGATTTAATGGATCCTTCACATGGTTGGGGTGAAAATAATAATAAAAATATTGGTGAAGCATTTTTATTTAATAGGATAGCGAATTATATCCCTATCAACGATTGGTCTAAGATTACAGATGAATATGTCATGGACGGGTGGTACGTTCTTGCTCATGATTATCCAGTTCCTTCTGGTTGGAAAGAAAGCTTAAAAGATGCTGGAATTTATTGTTTCTCATATCTGCCCCCTCAAGGCTATCATTGCAATGTTCCGAAAATATCAGCAACATCATTGTTAGATTATGGAGTAATAGGCGCCTTTAGACTTGATAGTACCGATAAATTAGCGCCTGATATAATACCAATTTTGAATGGATTGGATCTAGGGAATATCAAGAGTGAAAATGGATATCATATCAATCTAGTTTTATCTGGAGACGAAGAAGGGTATAAATTAATTTCTGAGGGTATTGAAATTAGGATGTTATCGGGCATATATGCCTCTGTAACCGCTAATGAGAAGCAAATAGAATGGTTATCTCAACAACAGTACATAGAATGGATTGAACCAGACTATCCGGACTCTACTTATGATGATCAGGCTGCTAATATTATCAATTCTGATTTACTTTGGGACCCAACTTACATGGGGGGCTCTCATAATATTTTGACTGGAGCTGGAGTCACGATTGCAGTAGCAGATTCAGGATTAGATAACGCAAATGAATGCGACAGTCTTTCTTCATGCAATGTTGCAAATCCGTTCATAAATGCAGACTTTCAAGGTAGGATAAAAACAATAATTTCTGCATCCACAGATAACAATGATGATTGCCCGGATGGAGATCCTCATGACATCGGTGGTCATGGAACACACGTCACTGGCTCTGCACTCGGAGATGGGATTAATTCTGACGGCCTATACAAAGGAATGGCATATGAGGCCGAGCTTTGGTTTTATGCTATGTATGATGAAGGTTCTTGTAACTCCGACAATCCACTAAGAACGCCTAATGATATTGTTAACACACTTTTTGCTCCAGCATATGAAGCAGGCGCAAGAGTTCAGACCAATTCTTGGGGAACTAATCCAATGGCCACTCCAGCATACTATAATGACGGACAAGGAGGTACAACACTATACGGCCCTAATTATTATACGTCCTACAGTAAACAAATTGATGAAGGAGCATATGAATATGATGATCTCGTAATTCTTTTTGCTATGGGCAATGAAGGCAAAGACTCTAACGCAAATGGCGAAATTGATACCTCGTGGCTACAAACACAAGTTACTACCAAAAATGGCTTCTCAATTGGGGCTTCTGAGAATTACAGGCCTGGGTTGAGCATTTATTGTGATCTATACCCGGGTGATAAATTCCCTGTGGACCCTATAAGGAGCGATTTTGAGTCAGATAATATCGAAGGCGTTTGGTGTAACTCAAACAGAGGCCCGACTCAAGATGGAAGAATAAAACCCGATTTGGTTGCCCCGGGGACCCGTATAATATCCGTTTTATCTCAGGATTCTACAATTGACCCGATTTCATCTAATGACGATTATGTATATAAATCTGGAACTTCAATGGCAACGCCAATAGTGGCAGGTGCATCTGCCCAACTAATAGAATATCTCAATGGCAATGGAATCGTTGCCCCTTCTTCTGCTTTAATTAAAGGAATATTTTCTGCAACCTCAATCGATATGATTGGACAATATCCACCTACTTCTTCCGTGCCAACGAATGCAGCAGCCCAAACCGTACCTAATAATCATGAAGGTTGGGGAAGAATTGATGTCTCGAGGGCAATTAATAGTTCATTTTTGGATAGAATTCCCATCGAAACATCAGAAACCAAATCTTTGAGATTATCGATTCCAGTAGGTATCCCCCAATTTAGATTAATACTTTCCTGGACAGATTCACCAAATATTGCTGTCACGGCATGTGCCATACAATGTCTTGTAAATGACTTAGATATTATATTAAAAGACCCATCCGGGAATATCTGGGGCGAGGAAAATGGAGATATAAACAATTTACTCGGAATGACAGTTGATAATCCAGATGCTGGTGATTGGGAAATAATAGTCACAGGCACTAATGTCCCCGAAGGACCGCAGAATTTTTCGATTGCGTTAAGTGGAAATTATATGCTCACCGATATGAGCCAACCTGTCTCAGGGAGCCTCAATAATCCGGGATTCCAAGAAGGCTCTATATTTACGGAAACAACTATTTCAAATGGAAATAGTCATTTTTGTACTATTCTCGATGACTCTTCATTAAATTGCTGGGGCGATAATTCTCAAGGGCAATTAGGTGATGGGACAAATATTGACAGGCAAACAATGACTCCGGTTAACTTCGGAGTTGGACGCACTGCTGTCTCAATTGCTTCTGGTGATTCTCACACTTGCGCCATACTAGACGATGCAAGTCTAAAATGTTGGGGCGATAACACGCATGGAAAGTTAGGAATCGGCTCAACTGAAGATTCTAATTTACCAGTAAATGTCGATTTAGGTTCTGATGTTCCAATAACTATCTCTGCAGGTTCCCAGCATACGTGTGTAGTACTTGTGACGGCCAATATGAAATGTTGGGGATCCAACTCTCATGGGCAATTGGGCGACGGAACAACCAACTCCGCGTATTCTCCTTTGTCTGTAAATTTAGGTCCTGATTTAGTATTGGCTATTTCAACTGGAGGTAGTCATACCTGTGCCATAATTAATTCTCCGTCTCTAAAATGCTGGGGAGATAATTCGTATGGGCAATTAGGTGATTCCTCAAATATTGATAGATATACTCCAACTTCGATAACCCTTGGTGGTACACCTGTTGCAATATCAACGGGTAATTCGCACACATGCTCAATTATGAGTGATACTACACTAAGTTGTTGGGGCGACAATTCCCAAGGCCAGCTTGGAGATGGCAGTAATGACAACTCCAATTCCCCAATTCCCAATATAATCACTGGAGTAACCTCAGTATCACTTGGTAATTCTCATTCCTGTGCCTTAGATGCAACAAATTCTTTGAATTGCTGGGGAGATAATTCATTATCACAACTTGGAGATGGTACCGATAGTGATAAAAATATACCAACAGAAATTGCTTTTAGTGGAGGTAAATTTCCTCTTAGTGTGTCTGCTGGAGGGCAATATACTTGTGCTTCAATAAGTAACGACATGTTGAGATGTTGGGGAGTCGGATATTCCTCATCACTTTCCATAGGAATATCTCCGACAGATTTACCAATACCTCGATGGTCATATGTCAATGCTGCAGAACGAGACCTTGATGACGATGCAAATTTGAATATTTTTGATACTCATATTCTTGGTGATGCAGATGGAGATGGATTCCCTGCTTCTTCAGATTCGGATGATAATAATCCAGCAATAGCAACAACATGTTCGATTGGAGAATATGGTCGCTATTATTGTCAAGAAGCTACTGTTGGATTTTATGTTGATACTCCGGGAAGTATAATCAAGGTACCCGCTAGCCCAGGAAATTACGTAGATATCGATGGTGCCACTTCTCAATCTCCTTGTTCAATTGGTAGCTTCCAAAAATTATCTGGAATGGAAAAATGCGATGATGCTAACCCTGGATATTATGTCAGTTCAATTGGTTCAAGTACTCAACAAGCTTGCTCTGGAGGCATGTATAACCCGTCTACTGGATCACACTCTCCTGCAGATTGTATAGGTTCAGACGCAGGATTTAATGTCCCTATATTGACTGATATCAACTCTGGAAGTTATCATTCATGCGCTATATTGGATGATGGAGCTATAAGGTGTTGGGGTGAAAATGGCAATGGCCAATTAGGAGATGGAACGAGAGAAAATAAGGCTACTCCTACAGTAGTCAATACCCCTCGCGGACGCACGGCACTATCTGTATCAACAGGGTTAACACATACTTGTGCTATTTTTGATGATGGCTCATTAAGGTGCTGGGGAGATAACTCATTTGGTCAGCTTGGAGACAGTACTACTATCGAAAGAGTTTCTCCAGTTACAGTTGATTTAGGAAATAGTAGAACTGCGCTAAGTCTATCCTTAGGACAAACTCATACCTGCGCAATTCTAAATGATCACTCTCTAAAATGCTGGGGAGGAAACTCTAATGGTCAATTAGGCGATGGTTCTACTTCTGATAGAGCCACCCCAACTCTGGTGTCGTTCAATGGAGAGAAAGTCGATTCTGTATCCTCAGGATCATATCACACCTGTGTTATTTTGAAAAATCAATCAATAAGTTGTTGGGGTGATAATTGGCATGGACAACTAGGTGATGGAACTAATCTTAAAAGTCTAAATCCGATATTAATGGGAACTCAATATCAAGCAAGGTCAATTAGTAGCGGTTCATTTCACACATGTGCAATTATGATAAATAACTCATTATTTTGTTGGGGATTTAATTCTGGGGGCCAATTAGGTAATGGAAATTATACAAACTCCAATACTCCTACTATCGTATCCTTATCCGAAGGACAAACTCCCTCAAAAATAGAATCCGGCTTCCATCATAGTTGTTCAATTTTAGATGGAGGGATGGCGGCCTGCTGGGGAGATAACTCCAGAGGTCAACTTGGTGATGGCACCAATATTGATAGGGTAATTCCCGATGAAGTTGATATTCCAATTGGTAGGTCCGCACTGTCAATATCAGTTGGCCAAAGACATACTTGTGCAATACTTGATGATGCCACCTTATATTGCTGGGGATTAAACTCGAATGGGCAACTAGGGAATGGTGCATATTCTAACGTAAATACGCCAGAAAATATAGATTTAAATCATGGGTCTGGATTTCAAACTTCTTGTAAACCAGGAACATACCAGCCTTCTCCAGGCCAAACTTCGTGTATTTTGACATCCAAAGGATACGACTCACCAAATGAATCATCATTAATCCAATATCCCTGTGAAGCAGGTTATTATTCTAATATCAAAGGTATGGCTAATTGTGTTGAAGCATCATTGGGATATTATGTTGATACTCAAACGGCAATGGAACAGATTGCCTGCCCTACTTCACAATCTACAATTAGAACAGCCTCGAACTCAATTTCAGACTGTATTCTAGATACTGATGGCGACTCTATTGTAGATATCAGTGATTTTGATGATGATAATGATGGGGTCCCTGATACATATGATTTTGATCCACTTGATGCAAATGTTTCAGCCGACACAGATAGCGATCAAATACCTGATATCATAGATCCCGATGATGATAATGATGGAGTTAATGATACTTATACTCTTCAATCTTTGGATTCTAATGGCAATATTGTAATCCAAGAATTGCCCTTGGATATCTTCCCATTGGATAATTCTGAGTGGAGTGATACAGACTTAGATGGAATAGGAGATAATACTGATGAGGATGACGATAATGATGGCCGTTCAGATAACTTTGATACATTCCCTTCGAATAGATTTGAGTGGTCAGACTATGATGGAGATGAATTGGGCGATAACTTTGATGCTGATGATGATGGGGATGGAGTTTGCGATACTTCGCTTGGGACTTCCTTCATCGATCAATCAGGTAAGAATTATGGAAGTAGCCACAATATTGGTAAGATAACTATTATGACTGCATCTGGGGCTCAAGTTTCACTAGAACATCCATCCGTTTTGGCATATCTTCCATCGTCATATCCTCTTATATATGCTTCAGATTTAGTAAACTTATCCAATGGTCACCCCGTTTATGAAATAATCTTAGAAAATTGTAATTTATTAGGAGATGAATTTCCACTTGATCCTTCAGAATACATTGATACTGATGGTGATACATTAGGTAATAATTTAGATGATGATGATGATGGCGATGGGTATAATGACAGCGTAGATGCATTCCAACTAGATCCAGACGAATGGATCGATACTGATGGCGACAATCAGGGGGATAATTTTGATCAATTCGATAATGATCCATTAGAATGGGCAGATTCTGATGGCGATTCAGTCGGTAACAACGCGGACGGATGCATTTTTGAACCAGGACTTAATTCTTCATATGCTGACTTAACTCATCTTCTCGCAATAGGAAATATACTGGGGTGTATTCCTGATCCCAACTTGGATATAGATGATGATGATGGACCTGAATTGCCAATATTTACAACTGATGATTTTCTTGATACAGATGAAGATGGAAAAATAAATCTATTAGATGAAGATGATGATGGAGATAATATTTTAGATATAAATGATCCATTCCCAAACGATCCTACTAGGCCATTTAATCAGGATGTATACTTATTAATTAGCTTAATTTCAATTTTCTTAATATTCATGGTTTTTAGGTTGGTAAATTGGCAAAAAACAAAATTAGCAAAATTCCGTTCTAAAAGAATTCATATAGAATAATTATTGGTGCAGGGGACAGGATTTGAACCTGCGAAGCACTACGCACTGGGACCTAAACCCAGCCCCTTTGACCACTCGGGTACCCCTGCTTATCTGAGATGCGAGCGCTTTATGGTCAAGAATGCAACGTATGAAGGGGCCATTCCCAATAGTATGATAACCTTGAGTTAATGCCATTGGAATCACTGATATGTCACGAATTGGAGTAGTCGGTTTGGGTAACTGGGGTACCGCACTTGCTAAGATATGGATAGAGGATGGGCATAATGTCTCTGGATGGACTATTGAGCATGATGTGTACCAATCTTTAATGGAAGATAGTCTGAATTCTAAGTACTTGCCAGGGCATGACCTTTCTGGCTTACAAGCCACAATGGAACTTTCTGATATACTTGAAACATGCGAATTAATTATTATGGCTTTACCAAGTTCAGTTATCATATCAGTTTTTGATGATATGTTGGAATACTTGCGGCCGTCACATGTAATAGTTGATTTAGCAAAAGGATTAGCACCCGAAAATGAAAAATATGGATTAATTTCAGAAGTTTTAGAAGATAAATTATTATCGTGCGGTAAAAATAATCCAGTTGTAGTTATGACCGGGCCAACAATAGCACCAGAAGTAGCCCAGGGCGTATTAACGAATGCTCTAGTTGCTTGCCATGACAGATCGGTTGCAGAAAGAGTTTCTGAACGACTCTCCACAAGTTCATTGGTCCTAACTCCTGCTGTAGACCCTGTAGGCGCTGAATTGTGGGGTGCTTACAAAAATACTGTTGCATTAGCATGCGGATTAGTAGATGGATTAAGAGATTCAATAGGAGGTGATAATCTCAAAGCAGCACTTGTTCTTGCAGGATATAGTGAAGGAATTTTTCTTCTCGAAAAGATGGGAGCTCAGAAAAATACTGCATTTGGACCAGCAGGAATAGGTGATTTGTACGTCACTTCAACCAGTCCGCGTAGTAGAAATAGATCCTTGGGGGAAAAACTAGGCAAAGGGATGAAACTTGATGAGGCATTAAGTGAAATGTATATGGTCGCTGAAGGCGTCAGAGCGACTAAATCATTCTTAGATCAAGCTGAAAAATTAGAGATAAAAACTCCCTTCCTAGCAGCATTGTGGGCATTATTAGAAGATGAATTAGAAGTTGAGGATGCCGTTAGAAAAATGGTCGAATCATATAGGAGTTGAACATTATTTATGTCTACTAAAGAATTGACTGATTTCGAAGCTAGGATGTTAAAGTGGATTTCTTCCTCAGATTTTGTTGAAGTTCCATGGTCAACTAAAAGAGCTGCAGAAGCATTCAAAGTTGATGAAAAAGATGTTTATGAAGCATTATCTGCACTCACATTCAAGGTAAAAGATAATATACAGATTTCATATAAAAATGGTGCAATTAGAATTATTGCGGAAGATATATGATGACTTATCTATAATTTCTTACTCCCAGGAGACACAAAAATATCTCGCCATGATGGTTTGGACAAATCTCCCTCTTCATTGAACATAGACCTTACATTTATGGAAATAAAATCTATCAAAAGTACTACTATAAAAATAATGATCAAATATGACATAACCTTATCATATTGCAAAAATCTTAGATACAAATTAATGTAATATCCAATCCCTCCAGCTCCAACTATTCCAATTACAGTGCCATGGCGTACATTATATTCAAACATAAAAATAATTTGAGAAATCAAGTTATTAGCCATTTCAGGTATTACCACTCCTACTGCAATTTCAATTTTCGATAGCCCCATCGATCTCGCTGCCTCTAGAGGAGCACTATTCATGCCCTCAATAGCCTCATATTGTAATTTACCCAGATATCCAACAGTATATATCGTCATAGCTAAGACACCAGCAAATGGGCCAAAGCCAACTAATATGACAAAAAATATTGCCCATATTATGCTAGGTAAACTTCTTGCTCCAGCAAGAATAAATCTACTAAAGTATGAAATACCTTTGGAACTAAGATTTCTCGCTGCAACCATGGATAGCGGTAAAGATATTATTGAACCTAATATTGTAGATACGAATGCTATTTTTATTGTTTCAATCATTCCAATCCATGCAGTAGAACAAGTAAAGGCAAATAATGGGTAGGCTGTGCATACTGGATAGGCCTGCGGCTCTAAGACACTCCAATCCGGTGGCCATAAAGATTCATTGAAAAAAGTTATTAAATTATCAAAACTACCAGATAATCTCCCCCAATCACTAACCATTCCATCTAATATCCAAAATGTAAATATTATTATTCCCAAAAAAATAGGCAATACTTTGTTATGTATTGATATCATACTGTTATCTCCATCACAGTCACTTCTCTGATGAATGGATTTATTCTTCCATCATCGATAACTAACAACCTATCTGCCATCGACCTCGCTCTTGCAATATCATGTTCAACAACCAACAGGGCAGCCTCACTATTTCTAACATAATTAACTACTTCATCAAGTACCATTTCCATTGTTTCTTCATCAAGCTCACTAAGAAATTCATCCGCAAGTATTAGGGATGGAGATTGAGCTAAAGTTCTTGCAGTCGCAACCCTTCTTTGTTGCCCGCCGGACAACTTTCTTACTGGCTCTCGAATTTTATTTGTTAAACCCATTTTTTCAATCGCTGCAAAGGCATTTTTCTTATCTTCAGCAGAAGGAAGTATCGATTTACTTCCAGCACTTGCCCCTAACATAACATTGTGCATAATACTTGCATGTCTTACTAACCCGAGTCGTTGTGGGACGTATCCTACAATTCCTCTTTTTGGTTTATGAGGGAGTAATTGTCCGCATACTTCAATATCGCCATCTAATGGAGATACTATTCCTGCTATGGTTCGTAATAGGGTTGTTTTTCCAACTCCTGAAGGGCCCGTAATCGCAATAATCTCTCCCGGAAAAATTTCTAAATTTGGAATTTTACAAAGTAAATTTTTTGAATTATAACCAATTGAAACATTATCAAGACGTACTATTGGTTCATTAATATTTGATTTATTAGAAATAAATAATGCCCCCATCCCATTCTATAGGGATTAGGGGCCCCTAAACTATTATTTGGTATTGCCGGGAATGAATCTACAATCTATATGAAATAAAAAAATGAATAATTACTTAAATTTGTAAAATTTCATTTTGATATTCTAAAATATTTGGTATTTTACTAATTAGTTCAGAATATTTTCCCAAATGGTCCTGTGAATTAGTTGGAGTTATCCCTTCTGAATTAAATATATTTGTCAATATTTCCGACCCACATGAATTTTTTGGAGATATCTCATCTATTATGTGCACAGATATATCATAACAACCTGTATATATGTTACCCATGATACTATAATTCTCAATGTACATTTTATAATTTAGACTTATTAAAGCATTTAAAATTGCAGTCCTACTCTGAATATCCAAAGTATTTGGATTATACATTACAGACTTAGTTGGAATTTCTCCTAAAGAAGGAAGAGACAGATATTCTCCATATTCAAGACACCATTCTTCTCTATTGGCATTCTCATGACAATATTTATCTAAAGTATTATATTTTGTAAAAGCAATTTCGCCATATCCTTCTGATAGACATTTTAGTGCACCAAGATCTCCATAATAATTCGTACCTTCTTGAGGTATTGAAGAATTATTACCTAATAATACTTGGATACTTTCCAATGAATCGAATTCCACAATATCTGACTCTATTGTAGCGATATGGCCATCTTTTATCAATTTACCAATTGGAACTAGCGTTCCATATGAGTCTAATTTACTAGGGTGACAGGATATTTTTTCATCCAACATATTCAGTGGCTCCGTTGTAAAATCATCATCTAAGTGTGCATATGCCATATCACTATCCGATCTAACCAATGCTACAGATTTAATGTTTGAAGTGCCTGTTTCTTCATCCACAATCGCAGCCATTACGGCTAAATTATTTTGTTTCCAACTATACCAAGCAGCGTTTTCTGCCATGAATCCAATATCTATATCTCCATTTGATAATGATTCAATAATTTTACTTTCAGATTCGAATAGTTGAATTTCAACTTCTATGCCTAGGATATTTGACAAATAATCTCCAAGAAGTTCGGGCTTAGAATTATTATTTTGATCCAAATTACTATTTTCAAATCCAATACGTACCTTTGGCAAAGTTGTTGATATTGAATTGTTTAATTCATATTTATCATTATAATAGGCCGATATACCTGGAATATTTGACATTAATGCGGAGTACGTAGATAAATGCGCTGAAGAATTTGTGGATACAAACCCAGTAGAATAAAAAATATCGGACAAAATCTTTTTTCCCTCGGGATAATTATGCATCTGAGTAAAAATCTCTTCTATTTTCTTTAAAGATTCATTATCCAAAATTTCTGGATTATACATCAATGGATTACTGGGAGATTTTCCGAATGATGGTAATTGAACGTAATTTTCTTCATCATCGCACCAATCTCTATTTTGATTATCACCATTACCACAATAAATATCAACTGTATTTTCATTCCCGAACGCCACTTCTCCTCCGCCTTCAGATAAACATCTTAGTGCCCCCTCATATCCATAATATTGCGTTCCAACGTCTGGAATGGAGGAATTATCTCCAAAAAAGTCATATATGGTATATCTAATAGTTTCAACATCATCAGGATCTCCTATTATGTTAGCATATCCGTGTCCAATCAAAAATCCCATGGGGAGTAACATTCCAGTAGATTTTAACCAACCAGTATGGCAAGAATCTTTACCTGCTAATAATGAATACGGATCACTAAATCTATCCCCATCAATTTGAGCGACCCCTATTTCACTATCTCTTTTGACCCATGCATGAGAATTATAGTAAGATTTCCCTTCTTCATTTAAATCCGCAACCAAAACTTCTAGTCCATGTTGTTGCCAACCAATCCATCCCGAGCCGGCATCCATCAATGCAATATCAGCATTACCAAATCTCAATGCTTCAATCAGCGCACCTTCGGAATTAACATTGTATATGGTGACGTCATAATCACTTACACTCTCTATGTAGTCTGCTAAAATTTGTGGATTATAATTATCAGTATTTACTCCCTCATCTACTTCGAGCGCTATTACCAAGTCTGTTTTATTTTCTGTTTCCTCATCTTGTAGGCAACCAGAAATAATAGGTGCTATGATTAATATTATTATGATTAGATTTTTTTTTATAATAACAGACATACCATCCAACTCAAAATGATTTTATTTTAAGCCCCAAAATTTGGCCCAAAAATCTTAAACATAGTTATGGGAGTAGTATTTACTAATTGAATGTGAGTTTTATTAATATTATAATATTTTCTTTATTTTTAATATTTGGGTCAACGGAGGCGCTTAATTTGAATTGCAATAAAACTTTGATGAAGTCTGTTGATATCTGTTCTGCTTCCAGAAATCTGTGTGTTTTAAGCGCCTCCGTTGCCGTAAAGTATGCATTTAACGGTTCTTAGCTAAATTTATTGTAGAACTCCGATATCATCAGCGGTGATTCCTAGCATATCCCATGTTGGTTGGAGATGTGCTCTTACAGCCGATTGATAATCGGTTCCAGCTACAGGAATATTACTAAAGTCATATATTCCATTAATTCCTACCGTTCCAAAGCCTTCTAAGAATGAGAAACCTTCACATGTAGCCTGGCTCATTTCAGCATCTGTTGCATGCGTTACAGTATTATAGCATCCTGTAAACATTGTAGCACCATAATTGACGTACCATCCATATGCTTCACATACTGTCTGACTTACAGTCGAACTCATGTGAGTTGCACTGTTGTAACATGTATCTACTCCATCATTCATTGTATAGTCTACTAGCCATGAATATGCCACACATGTTGCATTATCATCTGTGGAGGTTTCATGAGATACCATATTATAGCATCCAGTAAAGAGTTCATCACCTCCCATATCAACATTATCATAGTAATTCCATCCTTCAGTAACTGTTTGATTCCAACTAGTATTCATTGTATGAGTTACTGAGTTGTATGCTCCAGTATATACTGTAGCGCCATAGTTAGGCAAAAACATATAAGAATCACAATTAGCTTCTGTATCATCTGTTGCAAGCTCATGTGTCTCAATATTGTAACATATATCCGATCCATCTCCCATATCATAATCTGTTACATACATATAGGCAGCACACTCATCGGATAATGCTGAGGAAACAGTCATAGTTACTCCATTGTAGCAATCATTACCTGATGTTGGATTGGTTGCTGCGACTGTTGATTCAATTACTCTCCAGAATGAGTAACCTTCAGCTTGGTGGGTTTGAGCCTTCTCTACAGTATCATCTGTATTCATTTTATGAGCATAACGTATTGTTGCCTGTGAATAAATAATCACTAGATTCTTTACAATCTCATCTCTTGCAGTAATGGCTCCAGCCAAATCTTCTGCTTGAAGGGCAACTAGGCCTTCATTCATAGCTAATAATATTGCAGCATTTGCTAGTGATGTCCCATCTGCTCCTGCAGTAGCGAAGTTTCCTGCTCTTTTATCTCCAGTAGCATATGGTGAACATGAAACTGATTCATCTGTACCGTGATACAAACCCCATCCTTCATCCCATGCGTGTTGGGCATCATTTTCTCCAAAGTTACCTGCTTCGGCTTTAGAAATTGCAGAATTTAACTCATGAATTGCATATGCAGTCATAATTTGATTTTGTACTCCTTTTTCTACAGCCTGCTCTCTAACGCTGTCAGAAGCACCTGCGAACATCCCTGTACCATCTATTGCGGCCATCAAGTAATCATCTAATGGAGCATCAACTCCGTAATATTCAGATAATCCGTGTTTCTTTCCAGATGCTGCAGCGTGTTGCTCTAATGTTTTCATTGAACCATCACTCTTCTCAACATTTTTACCATTTTGGTAAATATCTTTAATTTCATCCCAATTGTGAGATTCAGCAAGATCTTTGATATCACAGACATCATCACTCATTAATCGATATACATCTACATTTGTAACATAGGTATAACCACCATCTTCAGCATCTAACTCTGGTGCATCATCATTGCCGGTACAACCTGCAAACGCAGATGTAGCGAATAATAATACAGCCATTATCGTAATTGTTTTATTTTTATTATTTTTTATCATTTTTTTCATCTTCCACTCAAGGCCTTTTTAGGGTGCCCTAAACTATCCGAACTAGGGTTCATATATGAAATTTAGGGAACCCTAAAACTCTTATTTAGAAAAAAAGGTTAGGAACTAATATGCGATATAATAATGACTCTATGGCGACTCCTCAGGCCGTGAAGCGAAAGGAATACCAACAAATTGTCGGCTCATTAGTAGTTTTTGTCATTATGTTAGCACCCATGGTTCCTAATGATAATTATCTTTTAGAAAATGATAACATTAGAATGGAGCAATTGGGTGGTGATGGTAGTATCGAAGAAAGATGTAGTACAATAACATTTGAGGATATTTTTGAATACACGAAGGCAGATTTTAACTTTATTATAGACGATAATTGGAATTCTGCTGCTGTTTCGGCAAGTGCATGGATAAACTGGTCTATGGCCGACACAGTCAGGGAGAGATTAGATAGTTACTTAGCAGGAATATTTCCTTCTGGTGGTGATGGATGGCTTAGTACCGATGAGAGAGATGCTGTTTTGGGCATAGCTGCTGATTGTATTGAACATACATTAACAAGAATTGGAATTAGAGATGGTCCTTCTCACAGAGGGGGTGTGGGTGTTGATTGGAGGAATACTACATGGGAAAGTGGCAGCATAGATGTAACAGTCGTCAACGGCATACCGCTTCGACATTCCGAGGGCAGGGAATGCGATTCATGGCAGCCAGGAAATCAATGCTTTGAAGTACCTGTTATTCCTTCATCCGACAGAGATTGCGATGTAGAGATTGATAATTCTCAAGGTAAAGACGAATGTAAATTTCTTTTATTTTTAAATGCTACAATGGAATTACCGGGAATCTCCAATCCCGATTCCTTTAGTCTCGTATTGAATGCCTCAAATATGAGTAATGCAGATCTAAAATTTAAATTTCCATATCACGAAGATCTTAGGTTAGATATGTGGGAAGAATGCGAAGGGAGGTACTTAGGAGAAATTCAACCAACAGAAGAAAATAATCAATCTCCGCTAAGAGGAAGCTGCATTGGCGATAATTCTACCAGCTATGAAATAAATGCAAATACTGCCGGAGAAGTAACCTATTCAATTTATCTTAACTCTCATAAAAATAATTGGCCCGAGGGGGAAGATATTTTCGCAGATTTTACCAATTCTCCAATTCCTGTAGATTTACCTCCAATTTGGACCGAACACGCTCCTGTCAACGATTCATGGCTCCCTACTCCCTTTAGTGGAGAAATAATGTGGGCGTCATGGACTCAAATTTCATCATGGTTTAATGATGAAAATGGTGTATCTAATCTAGATATTAGATGCCAAGGGCCAATTGAATCATCTGTCTATCAGAAATCAGATCGCTCATACTGGGCCAAATTAAATAATTTATTGGATATAAATTGTGAAGCCTTAGATTTTGCAGGCCAATCATCTGGTAATCGAACTTGGCATCTGGGAAATCCTATTGAAATATCTACATCAAATAATATTCTTCAAAATCCTCATATCGTCTCATTAGAATTATCTGAAGAGTGGCCACTGGTGACATTATATGTGGCATTAACCCAAGGGGGAGAAGTAGAATTTTCTACCATCTCAATTGATTCCACTACTGATATTAACTTAACCTCAACAAGTATGATACCAGGTCCTGTTTATGTACACATAATTGTAGAGGGTGTTAATATATATAAAATGGAAAATTTGTATGACATAGGATTGATAAAGGAAAGCACCCCTCCATATATTTCAATTAGCGATTCTTATTGGTTAGGAAGTAAATGGATATCCAATGGTCAATTTAGTGATTCAGATGGAGAAGATGTGACATTTACTTTATCCGTTGATGACTCTGAAATTGGCGCAATAATTGTATCCGGAAATAGTTGGGAAACTCCTCAAATAAACTTCGATCTGTGGTCAGAAGGAGAGCATATTGTATCAATAATTGGGTGCGATACGTCAAGTAAATGCTCGGAAGTATATGTTACGGTAAATAATTCTCATTTATGGGAGCAGCAGAAAGATATCGTACTCGATCAAGAAGATTCTGATGAAAGTTTAGCATCTCCCGGATTATTGCTCACAATCATCGCAACAGCCGGTGCTCTCATGTACACTAGGCGTCGCCATTAGTGCATGAGCTTCTCCGGAGTTGTGTCAAAGATATCCTTCGAAGGCGGGTTATTGGCTTCTTTCGAGGGAAAACCCCCTCGTTTGGGTGCAAATATTAGAATATCAGGAGGTAAGTCAATTGGTAGAGTACAAACAGTTCTAGGGTCAGTTAAAGAACCGTTTATTCATATTTATCCAGTTTCAAGAAATATAGATATAAAAAGTACATTAGGTTCTCCAATAGAAATAGCACCCAGAGATAGAACTCCAAAATCTAGACATGGTGGCGATAGATATGGCACTAGAGGAGACAACAATAGAAGAGATAACAGCAGGAAAGAAAGCGACAGAAGAAATTCTAGATTTAGTGATTCCAGACAAGATAATCTCAAACCTGGTGATTGGCTATGCCCAAAATGTAAAAATCATAATTTCGCAAGTAAAAAGATTTGTAATCGTTCATCATGCGATGCTAAAAAACCTCAAGATGGATATGTCAGAAACAACGATAGAAGGAGTGGAAACAACGATAGAAGGAGTGGAAACAACGATAGAAGGAGTGGAAACAACGATAG
>CAXAFE010000010.1:0-72331 GCA_963968165.1 uncultured Candidatus Poseidoniales archaeon
GGAGTAAATCCAGGCGGAGGTGGCGGTGGTGGAGGAGTAAATCCAGGCGGAGGTGAAGAGGCCAAATTAGAATCATTATTAGTTACTATTAATTCGCTATTATGTTTGTTATTAGAATCTTCTTCAGGATTTATGGGTTCTTTTTTTACATCTTTACGATCTTTAAATTTAGGAGGAGGGGGAGGAGGAGGAGGCATGGTGAATCCAGGCGGTAAGGGCGGTGGAGTTTCATCGGCCATAGTTAATCGTCCCTTGGTGGTATTGACCGCTGATAGTAAGAGGGTATAACGATTACCTGTTGATAATCTAAAGAATACTAACTACAGAATAGTTGAAACTACGAATGACATCGGGTGCTCATGAGTGCGCAAGATAGTACAAGTCCGCCAGTAGTATTTGTTGTAGGAACTGCAGGTGCAGGAAAAAGTTCGTTGGTAACATCTTTTCAGAGATGGGCGAGATTTTTGGAAGTTGATGTAATGGCAATTAACCTAGATCCAGGTGCTGAAAGAGTCCATTATGATCCAGAATTTGACGTTAGAGATTTAGTATCATTGTCAGATGTCATGAGCGAATACGATTTAGGGCCAAATGGGGCACAAATATTAGCTGCAGACTTAGTCGCATCTCAAGCAGAAGATGTATTTGAAGAAATAGAAGGATTATCGGGAGATATGTTGATAGTAGATACTCCAGGTCAGGTAGAATTATTCGCATTTAGAGAAGCATCTAGCCATTTAGTAGAAGTTTTGGGTCAAGGTAGAGCATGTTTAGTTTTCTTGTTTGATCCTATGCTATCTCGGACTCCTAGTGGTTTTGTTTCTCAGATGCTACTATCCTCCATAGTTCATTTCAGATTAGGTCTTCCAACTGCAAACTTTCTATCCAAGACTGATTTACTAGAGCCGGATGAATTGCAAAAGATTTTGGATTGGGGAGATAATTTAGATATTTTAGAAGTTGCATTGTATGAAGAATCCGAACAACAGTCGCATGATGTAAAATCCGGGAGTCAAAGAGCGGAATTTGCAATAGGTCAATTAAGAATGATGCAGAATGCGGCAATTCAACCCGGACTAATTCCATTATCTAGTGAGGTAGAAGATGGTTTGGCTGATGTACTGACATTTGCTCAAAGCATATTTGGCGGAATGGCCGATACAAGAGATGGATTTGCAGGAGATATAGAAAATGAGCGATCATGAGAATAAAAGAGACTTATTATCAATAAATGATTTTAGAGAAGAATTACCAAACCTAATTGATTGGGCAATTAGAATAAAAAATGGTGAAGGGATAGTTGATGAGTTTAAGCCTCTAGAAGGGATGACAATAGGTTCAATATACGAAAAACCATCAACAAGAACTAGAGTTTCATTTGAAGTAGGAGTGAATAAATTAGGTGGACAACCGCTTACATTACTATCAAATGACATTCAATTAGGAAAAAGTGAATCAATAGCAGATACGGCAGCAGTTCTGTCCCGTTATCTAGATGGCATGACATATAGATGCTTTAAACACGAAGATGTGACAGACTTAGCGAAATATTCCACTATACCTGTGATAAACGCACTTTCAGATCTCCATCACCCTTGTCAAGCTGCTGCTGATTTAATGACAATAACGGAGCACAAAAAAAAGGTAAATGGACATATTTCATGGGTCGGAGATGGAAATAATGTTTTTCATGATCTATTATTAGCAAGTGTATCTATGGGACATGATGTCACTTATGCGACTCCTATTGGCTATGAGCCCAATACTGAAATATTGAAGAGCGCACAAAAAATTGCACAAGATACAGGTGCGAATATATTGGGTACTAATGACCCAATTGAGGCAGTTACAGATGCTGGAGTCGTTTATACAGATATATTTGTTTCAATGGGTGAAGAACATATGAAAAATAAATTTGAAGCCTTTGAAGGATTCCAAATAAATGATGATTTAGTATCTAAAGCTGACCCTGACTACCTATTCATGCATTGTCTACCGGCGCATAGGGGTGAAGAAGTTACAAATAATGTAATTGACTCTAAGAATAGTGTAGTTTTTGACCAAGCAGAAAATAGAATGTGGGCTCAAATGTCTCTTCTAACTTTTATGTGTAATGAAAATGCATGGCATACATTTAATGAACTTTATTAAATTAATGAGGAAACAAGGAATCCCCCAATACACATAAATAATGATTTTTTTAACAACTGTTGTGCTTGAAAGTCTTGAGATAATGCTAGCTTTGTTTTAACTTGTAGTAGAAGGAAAATTGCTGGAATAGTAAAAATAAGATGGTTCGGATTAAATATTTCTATTGCAAATGGCATAATTATGGAAATTAAAGTAACTAATGAAATTCCATATGCAATTATTCTAGTTTTTTCTGGGCCAATTTTCATGGCCAATGTATTCCTTCCTTCATCTCCGTCCATGTCTTGTACATCTTTTATGATTTCTCTAGAAAGATTGTAAAGAAATCCGATGATTGCGATTGATATGACTCGGATATTGAAAGGCTGATACACTCCTGCAGAGCCCAATAGTACTACCAATGAAACTGATGCACTAATAGCAATATTTCCAGGTAATCCACGATTTTTTAAGTTCATACTATACTTTGAAGATGATTCATAATTTATTAATAGGAATACTGCCAAAATCCAGATTATTATAGAAGGAGACCATTTACTTAATCCATTTAATGATAAATTTGCAAAATATGATGCTAAAACCATCGATAATATTGAAGCAGCCATCATCACCATGATTCCAATTTTTGCAGAATCTAGAGATATAGAATTTGATGGTAGTGGTTTCCTTGGCTTATTCAATTTATCTATATCATAATCGAGATAATCATTTAGAGCATTCCAAGATGCCATAAAAAAGAATACTGAAATTGCTTGTAATAATGTTATATAAAGGTAATTACCAGTTGGAAAATATTCAAGAGCCATGATTGAGCCAAGTAAAACTCCTATAATTCCACTGATATTATTTCCTAGACGGAAAAGTATAGCCCAATTTTTAAGATTGTTAGTTTTTCCCACAGTCATCCGGAGAAGATTGAGAACTTTACGTTATTGGGTCATAATGGGTTCGGTAATTTTGCTTAATCCCCAAACGCAAACAGTATATACGCTACCCCTAAACTGCCCTCTCGTATGACCAATTTTATCAAATCTAATATCTTTTGCTAGGATATTTCCTACTTGATTCATAGTTGCCCCCCATCGAAAACGGCTATTTAGATGATCAAAAATTTCCACAGTATTTGCAGTTTCGTTTTCCATGAGAAATGTCCTAACTTCTTCTCGTAACCTGCGAGTACCTGACATCAGAATACCTCCACGTGATCAATATTTGAAGACTGGAATCTTTTCCTTAATCCGTCCCAGCCGTTAGCATTGATAGAAATAGGTAAAGTTTGTTTTTCCATTGGTTTCCAACAATCATCGATATTTTTTGGGATTAATCCATTATGATTGACTAAAATTCCATCATAAGAATTAAAATAAGTAGCATCAACATTGTTAGTTTGAATTAATGTTTCGAGTGGGACAATCCTACATGGTGCGATTCTTTTTCTGTAAATAATTTTGTTATGTACATATTTTGATTGATTCATAGTACTATGTAATGTGTTCAACATATTAACCAAAGTATGAGAGAGTATGGTGAATGTGAAAGTGAACAGTATCATTTTTTACATTGTTTTCATAAACATGTGTGATTCCGAAAGAGTATTGCTCGTGTGGTGTAGTTCGGCCCATCATGTCGCCCTCTCGAGGCGACGACCCGGGTTCAAATCCCGGCACGAGCACCAATAATATAATTATTAATTGTAAATAATACGCAGATTAAAGTCATGTAAATACACTTTTACTATGCAATTCTCCCCTAGGTGAAAGATTTTGTTCTAAAGCCTGACGAACTTTTTTTCTTCCTTCTTCATTATACCCGTAAACAACTTCTCCTGGGCTTACCTCAAAATTCCAATATTCTTGGAATATTAATGCATCTTCTTTGTTTTGAGCTAATTTTTTAGGTATAGAATGGTACATTACTAATGAGTTTTTCTTTTTTCTAAAGTATTTCCCAAATACTTCAGGAAGTAATTTACTTATCCAAGTATCATTAAGAGTTTTTACTTGTCTTGGAATCATATATCTTGGATTATCTAAGGGCCCCAATACTTGAGCCATGGCTTCTATAAATATCTTACATTCATCCTCAGTTGTATCTTCGAGATATGCCCTAACCCAGCCTCCTCCTCTATCTCCTCCTGATACTTTAAAGCCTCTTTTGAGGAATCCTGAAGTCCTCAAGGCCCCTGAGACCGCATTCGCAATTGCAAGTATTAATGATTCATCATTCCATACTGGCTGTTCGAATGCAACACTTAATATGGGCCAGCCTCCAGAAAATCCACCATTCATTTTAAATTCCATTGCTTCAATTGGGACTTCATTAAATGGCTCACCGATTTTCCACAAATTTCTTGTTCTTTCTCTATTTTGTGCCCTTTTTAACATATCTTCATTAAATGCATCTAGAGTTTCAGAAATTCCTTTGGGGCGTACTTCTGTGAAGGCTGCATGAACATGACCAACCCCTTTTTCTATCGCACTGTCATCACATACTCCATACAATCTTGAGTGTTTTCTTTTGAAACGGTCATAATCCTCAAATCCTTTACTAAATTCTTCTGCTAAACATACAATATCCCAATTATTAGCAACCTTATTTGGATTATGTTTATCCAGTCGGAATGATCTTCCCCTTAATTGATTAATACTCATGCTTGTTGTCACCGTTGTTAAATCAATTAAAACATTGATTCTGCTTGCATCCCAACCTTCTCCAAGAAGTCCCCGTGTTCCTACCAAACATTTTGTTACTCCATCTTGAAACATTTCAGTTACCATCTCAGTATAATATCGTGGTTTCCATTGCGATCCTATGCCCCTTATTTCATGAAATTCTTCTCTTTCTACATCTTCTAGTCTAATATCAAGTTTTCTTTCTTTAATCCATTTTTCAAATCTAGGCATGATTATTTCAAAGAGGTCATCATCGATGAGCACTGTGGAGCCAGTCATCAAAACGGGATTTAAAATATCTGTCGATTCATCTTCCAATAATGCACGGAATGCTGCAATTGCACCTCCTGCATTTTTATCAAGTGCACCCTTTACAATCGCTGTGGCAGAAGTTTTTTCAAAATCAGTAACAATCACTGCCCGTATATCAGGGCCTAATATTTGCATTTCAGCTGATAAAATATTCTTTAATGCATCATATTTTGCTGAAGCGTAGGCCATCACACGGCCCACAGGAGATGTACAAGGCCTAATCCCTGTTTCAGTTACTTGATGGCCAAGCATCCTCAATCTTTGTTTGGCTATTTCTGCTAATTCGTGATCTTTGACATTCTTAGATCGCATTAATCCATGTCTGATATACCTATCCAATAAAGGAATTATGATAGAATAATTGTTCATATTGAGATCCAATAATTTTTGTTCTGGTTTAGGTATTTTGGAAGGTAGATTAATTTCTTTTGAAAGTAAATATAGTCTTGAATTATTGGCTAATACCTCATCTCTTCTTACAAAATTAATCCAATTTTTTGCAGGACCGCCAGGTAATAAGAGATTTTCTAAAACTTTTGTTAACCAAATATCTAGTTTTGGAACCTGATTAATAGACTCTACAGAGCCGGTACTAATATCTCTAATTAATTCATCAAACTGCTTATCAACATTAGCAATATATATTAATTCTTCAGCATTTGGCCTTACAAAATATGCTAAATCTTGATAAGGAGATAAATTAGAATCTCTCACTAAAGCGGGGACCGGTACTTCATAATCCACTTTACCAAAAAAATCCATATATCTTTCAGCATCATTTTGATTAATAGAGCCCATATCCGGAGGGGTTGCAGTAAGGCCCAAGACAATTGGATTTCCAAAGTATTTTCTTATTTCAACGAGGATTCGCCCCCAATGCCCCAATAAGTGATGGCATTCATCAAGAATAATCAAGCCAATTCCTACTTTAGCAAGATTTTCCAGATTTTTTTTTGAAGATTCATGTAAAATCCATAAGGCATTCCCATGAGTTGTAAAATCATCTCTGACTTTTTTACGATAGTAACTTAATCTTCCATTATAGTAATTTGGATTATTCTCTTTGAGATCACCAATCCACCATTCAGCAGTTTCTAAATTGTCAGCCTCCTTATTTAGAATTAATTTATTTTTCCATAATTCTATGGCAGTTTCATTTAGATTTTCATCTGCTCTTTTTGGGAGTGTCAATGACTGGTATGTCAATGAAGTGAGGAGCCCGGGCGATTTAGGATCCGTACCAATCAAGTCCCCCTTGGTGTCTAAATTGAACAGTTCTCTTGCTCTTGCGATCCACTGTGCTTGAATAGCAGAATTTGGGCTTAAGACTAATGTTGGTAGCCTGACTAAATCTGACCAAGTATACAAACCAAGTACAGTTTTTCCAGACCCGGGAGGAGCCACTATATGCAAATCTCTTTCATTAGAATCTAATTGTTTACGAATTATATTAGAAGAGGCAATCTGTGAAGGTCTTAATTTTCCTAGAAAACCAATCTGCCCGAATTGCTCCATATATACTTCACAACCATTCACTGTAAAGAAATTATTCTCATAAACGTATGTAAATAATTTATAAAAGAGATAAATATACATATATTTTTTTAATTTAGAGAAACATTATTAATTAAATAATCTTAGATTAGCGGAGGTATATGGAATCCGGCCGTAGAGATATGCGACTAAGTACTATAGTCGTGGTAAGCGCACTAATAATTACCACATTGATGGTAGCGGCAACTCAGACAAACTCTGTTATTATAAATGGGTATTCGGCTATAATTTACTGTGCCGTCATCGCCATTGGCGTCCAGTGGCTTGCATGGTTGCCGGCATCAATTAAAAAAACTGAAAGCTTTTATGATATAGTAGGTGGCTTTACTTATTTGGCAATTGTGGTTTTTAGTCTGTGGGCAGGGTCACAAAGTGAAACGCCAAGTTTAAGAGAATTAATCATTAGTTCACTTGTAATAATCTGGTCATTACGCTTGTCGAGTTTTCTCTTTATTCGCATCCATCGGGCAGGCAAAGACGGCAGATTTGATGACTTGAAAACTTCCCCAATTAGATTCATAATCCCGTGGACCCTACAAGGATTATGGGTTTTTCTTACCATGAATGTAGTTATAGTAATTAATAGCCAGTCTGGTCAGGCACCCCCATTAGGAATATGGGATAGTATAGGAATGATTTTTTGGATTTTAGGATTTGGAATTGAAGTAGTTTCTGATCGACAAAAAATAGCGTTCAATGCCGACCCTCAAAATAGTGGTAAATGGATAGATCATGGCCTATGGTCAATTTCCAGACATCCCAATTATCTAGGAGAAATAATTTTATGGCTGGGAATTGCTTGTTTTGGAATCACTTGTTTAACAGGATTTGAAAGAATGGCATGGATTTCTCCTATTTTTGTATTTTTACTTCTTACCAAAGTTAGTGGAATTCCAATATTAGATAAGAGAGGTATGGCCAAATGGGGAGATAATCCAAAATATATGGAATACAGAAGTAATACTCCTGAACTTTTTCCAAGTATAGGAATTTTTAATCGTTGAATTGAGATATTTATTTTTTCAGAAACTGTATATAAACTATAAATGGGGAATAATATGTCATCTGGGAATAAAAGTAATTATTGTACAGTTTGTAAGAAGATGGGGGAGACGAAATGGCATCAATTATCTAGTTCTAACATTGGCCTAGACAGTAATTTTAATCAATTATTTTCATATCCAACTAATAGAATTGAGCTTTGTAATATTTGCGATAATAAATCTAAATCTTTGAAAGGACAAGAAAATAAGAATTTAGAGAAATATAAACTACTTGATAAGACTAGTAAGAAGCAGAAATCAAATGAGGGGAAAATTCTAGCTAAACAAAAATTCCGAGAAGGGAAGTTTCGTGATCAAAAGGTACATTTAGAAAGAAGAGGTAAACAAGAAAGGATAACGTCTAAAAAGAGAAAATTACAGTAATTTATCATACTTAAAGTGCGTAAATGACTTAATATGTATGTGAAAAATTCAATTTTGTAAGTTAAATAAAAAGAAAGACTGAATGTAGTTAAGAATATTATTCGAGTATTTTATTGATGTATATTATACAATGCTAAAGAACATTATCAATATATATTTTAACTTGGCAATACTTCTAATAATACTGCGAAGTAATGGCAAATACTACCAGCAAGCACAAATATATGCCAAATAGCATGGTTAAATGGGATACTTTGCCACAAGTAGAATCCAACTCCTACTGAGTAGAAAATTCCTCCTAGAATGACTAAAATCATACCTGATTGACCAATTGAATCAAATAATGGTTTTATGCCAATGACTACAAGCCAGCCCATAATTAAATATGGCTTAACTGAGATATAATTTGGAACATTAATGTTAATAATTCTAAGAGTTATTCCGACTATTGCACAACTCCAAATTATAATAAATAATGATATGCCGACCCATCCCCTAAGATTTACTAAAACGAAGGGCGTATACGATCCAGCAATCATAAAATATATCCCGATATGATCCGCAATTCTCATACGATGTTTAGAAACAGGATTAGTAAAAATATGATATAAAGTCGAAAAGAAGTAACAACTGATCATGGAAACGCCAAATGCTACGCTTGACAATAATTTCCACAAATCTTTTGTTTGGCTGGCTTCGATAAAGAGGAAATAAGAACCAACGATGGCAAGGATAAATCCTAATCCATGAGTGATAGCATTTGCTATCTCTTCGTTTGGGGGATATGGTAAAACGTACAAGTTATCTATATTTTCTCCCAACTTCTTTTTCTCCTTTTGACATAAATAAATTATAAATTCACTAAATCTATATGAATAAATATGGCTAATTTGTAAAATGGTATGTCCAGTGGTATTAAACATTGATTAAAAAAAGTTCTCACTTATTAAAATCCTAAGTCATTCCTACTATTCTGATTAATTAATTTTCTAGAGATTTACGTTTTAAAATTATTATATGTTTCATACGTCCCTTATATTTTAAAATAGGGACAGTAGAATAAAGTAACATCATCACAAATCGATGAATAGTGATACTCCGACATGCATTCTATGTTGGTTTTACCTATGAAATACATAACTCATCTAAACATTTGAATAATATGGCAGTATTTATTATATTTGTACTAATTAGATAAATTAAGAAGATTCAGGTAATTCAACTTTTCCAGATATCATCAATCCACCAATTATGACATGAGTAATGATAGTCAAAGGGAAAATTACGTTAAAGAAATCTGGAATATTCAAAATAGGTGCGGCGAGTAATAATGTCCCTAAGGGCATCAATGCTGGGAGAACAAAATCCATTGCACTCTCTGGTCTTTTGGTTGTAAAAGCAACAAAACCAATAATTATTAAAGAGATTCCCCAAGTTACTGGAGACATTTGCCATGCCACTCCTCCAGCATCAAATGCATTGTTCAATGTGTCTTGTTGGTCAGCATCATCCACAAATGCATTTACTACGGCACCAGCAGAACTATCCAAGTCCGCGTCAGCGTAGTTAATGACGGAAACATTACTGCCCATCCCCATAACAAATGCTATCATAGACCCTATGATTAACATGCTACCAACTGTAAGTAGTTGCTTATTCATACCTGAGGAATTTTCTATCATTTCAGAGTTTAGAAGGTATAATCCTCCAAACATTACCATAACACCAAGTGATGCTATAATAAGAAGAGGCATCAAAGAGTCTGCTTCGTCAACTAGTGATTGTGTACCACGGGATCCAATATAATCTGCTGCAGGCCAGGCAAAAAATGCCCCCAACAGCAATATCGGCCCCACAACTAGCATGTACGGCGTTAAACTTGTTTCATTGTCATTAGACATAGTCTCCACTGATTATAATAATTATATAATAATTGTGGAGTATTATTTCAAATAAATTGGAAAAACGACCCTTTATCATTTTTCAGGGATTGAAAAAAACATATTTATTTAGACAATTATTCATATGCGATGGTAATACACCGTTAATTGATGGAGATACTGAGTAGCGATAATTTACCAAATGAATTAGAATACAGAATTATTCCATTGTTTGTACTAGATTCATTTTTAATGCCCGGAGATAGTATGATGATGAGGGTCTTTGAGCCAAGGTATAAACAAATGCTAGATGATACTTCTATAGATTCATTGCCATATGGGCACGTTGTGGCAAATCCCGCGCTTCCATTAATGAAAGGTTGGTCAGCACCATATGATATTGGTACGTTGGTTGATGTAAATGAATTAGAAGAAAATGGTTCAAATTTATTATATGGAGCCATAGGAGGAGGAAGATTCAGAATTATTAAAATAATACCTCCAGAACTAGAGAATATTGATTTTGGAGGAATTTTTCCCTCGGTATTTGATTTAGAACAAAAATATTCGGAAACTAAACCTACAGGAAAATTATATTTAAGAGCTGTTATTGAAATTATTCCTGAATTAGTTGGTAAAGATAATGAATCAAAATGGGATAATTTAATATCTTTATGGGAATCCTATATTCTACAAATCGCTGAAATTACAGGCGTTGGTGAAGATGATTATAAATTCGCTAGTGAGTTAAAGGCGGAATTTACAGAGGAAACTGAAGATAATATTTGGAGATTGGCTGCATTAGTTGTTGATAGTGTCGAAGGTCAATTAGAATGTTTAAAATCGGAATATAAAAAAGAAGTCTTGAGCATAATAGAATCGCATATTCAAAACAAGATGAAAATAATTAAATTCTTTCGCGAATCCAATGAATAGAAAATAATTAATATTAGAAAAATAATTTTGTATAATTCATAACAATCTTAAGTCTCAATACATTGGATTATTAAGGTTCTAATGCGAGTTGAGCAAGATGTTAAGTTGACTTTTGATGATGTTTTGATAAGACCTAAGCGCAGTACGCTTGTTTCGCGATCCGATGTAAATCTAGAACGTGAATTTAGTTTTAGACATTCTACTGATATTTGGACAGGAGTACCAATAGTCTCCGCTAATATGGATACTACTGGACTTTTTTCAGTTTCTAAAGTACTTCAAGAACATAAAATGTTAACTTGTACTCAAAAATTTTATTCCACTAAAGATTTCTCTGCAGCATGGAAAGATGGAATAAAGCCAGAATTTATCGCTGTTACGTGCGGTTCTACAGATAGTAGTTTTGAATTAGTTAAAAGGAAGGTTGCAACAAATAAGAATTTGAGAATGATTTGTATAGATGTTGCAAATGGGTATAGAGAAATTTTTCTAGAATTTGTAAAAAAAGTCAGGGAAGAGTTCCCTACTAAGATAATCATAGCAGGAAATGTCGCTACTAGGGAAATGACTGAGGCATTGATTCTTGCTGGCGCGGACATAGTCAAGGTTGGAATTGGCCCGGGTTCCGTTTGTACAACTAGGAAGGTTGCCGGAGTCGGATATCCCCAATTATCTGCTATTTCTGAATGTGCGGATGCGGCCCACGGTCTTTTGGGCCACGTCATGGCCGATGGAGGTTGTTCTTCCCCGGGAGATGTAGCAAAGGCCTTTGCCGCAGGCGCCGACTTTGTAATGCTAGGAGGGATGTTTGCTGGCCATGATGAATCTGGAGGAGAGATAGTTAAAGGAAGTAATGGTAGAATGTATAAATCATTTTATGGTATGTCTTCATCTAAGGCAATGGAAACTCATTATGGAGAAGTAGCTAAACATAGGGCCCCTGAAGGTAAGGAAGTTAGGGTCCCTTACAGAGGGCCTATGGAAGATACCATACAATCTATTCTTGGTGGATTACGATCTGCATGCTCGTATGTAGGCGCCAGAAGAATCAAAGATTTACCTAAATGTACTACTTTTATCAGAGTAACCCAAACTACAAACGAAGTATATCAAAGATTCAATGTTGAAGAATGATTTAGATATCCAGTACTACTTGAGCTACCCATCCGGGTCCTTCGAAATCAGGTATATCATCACTGACTCCAGGCATAATTTCAGACTTTTTTATTTCTCTAAAAAATAATTCATGCATAGTAACAGCTTTAATCTCAATTTCTCGTGTTATATAATTTGAGTCGACCCATGAAACTTGTGCATCTATTGATGATTTTGAGATCATAAATGAAACATCTACTAACCACTGGTCTTCTGTCATTCCCCTATACAGAACTTCCTCAAGCCACCTTACCATTCCTCTCTCAACGTCCGATTTCACAAGAGGGATAGACCAATGCCCATTATGTATTATCATAGATTTAACATCATAATCTTGATCATTAGACAATTGAATGGATTGGAGACCTAGTGTCATCTCTCTCATTAATTCCGAGGGATTATTAGAAAATGCCCTAATTCCTATATCTGCAGTAGTAGGGAGTATCCACCATGACATACTATACACTCCTATGAGAGGAAACTAACAATTGATAAAAATTAATTATAATTATCACATAGTTCACCTTGAGAGGGGAAACTAGTTGGGTCTTTCGGATTAGTATTCCATTTATTTTCACATTTATTTATATAACCATCTCCATCAGAATCAATTGTAGCATCTGAAGCATCAAGTGGGTCGAAATTGAAAAAGAATTCCCAGCCAGACCACATACCATCGTCGTCTTGATCTTGATGGAAAACCTCGGAACCATCGGACCAGCCATCGGGACAACTGCTGCCATCAGCACAAAGATCAGAATCACTTAGTATTGGATTAGTCCCATTTTGATACTCTTCATAATTAGTAAAATTTTCTAAATCGTTATAAAACGTTACACCGACACCGTTTGGGTCTATATGACATTCTGAATCTTGCGGATTTGCCCATCCTGGGCAATATCTATTTAACAAATATGTTCTATTCAAACCATCATTATCAAAGTCTTCTTGCCCATCATTAACTCCATCTAAGTCAGAGTCAGGCATTCTAGGGTCCATTGGACCTCTTGAACCCAGAGCACTTAACGAATTATTATCAACTAGACCTAAACTAAGTGCTTGTTCTGTTTTAGAAACCTCCCATCCATCTGGGAGCATGTCGCCATCAGTATCATGATCAACAGGATTTGTATTCCATCTATCTGGTGCTTCTAATGAATTTTGAAGAGTATCATTATCAATATCATAAATAGAGTCCGATAAAATACTAGATGGATTCAGTGCCCAGCGACCTTGCTCAGGGATTGAAAATCCAGATAAGTTCATCTCAGAAAGAAAGTATTTTGGATCCATTATGCCATCTCCATTTCGATCTCCAGATGTCGAAAATCCAGTATTAAAATTAGTCCAAACCCAACCTCCTGGTCCTAAGCCACATTCTATCATTGAATCGCAATTTGGAGGTAACCATGATGATGTGGAAATCCAAAGGCTGTGGCTGTTAGTATTTTGTTGAACAGAGAATATTTGCATTTCCCATCCATCGGGTTGACCATCTCCATCCGTATCATTGTTCAATGGACTTGTTGGACTTTGCCATGGTCTAGGTATGTAAAGTACCTCTCCGCCATCATTTAGTCCATCATCATCAGTATCTGCATTGTTTGCATGCGTTACATATGTATCTGAACCATCAATCACCTCTTCACCATCCTCCAGACCATCATTATCTGTATCGAAAGCGGATGCATTAGTAAAATAATGAACTGTTGAGCCATTGATTTCAATGTAGTGGCCAGTTATAGCTTCCCTATAGTCCTCCAATCCATCATTATCTGTATCTCTGTCTGTAGCATTCGTAAAAGTTACATAGTACTCCATTGAATCATTGAGTCCATCATTATCGCTATCATATGTACCAGGATCGCTACGTACAATTACATCACGTACCCCATTATCAACGATTCTTATTATCCATCCCATAACTTCTATGCCATCTAGTAAGCCATCACCATCTGTATCAGAATTTAGTGGATCTGTGGACCTACTATCGAGAATTCCATCGAAGTTTCGATCCCTAGCATTATATTCATCGAGATTAGTGAAACGTTCATTATTTTCTATGACCACAATCAAATCTTGTAATCTACTGGTAATTTCATCTCCAACTTCAATGTTGATATAGTAAACCCATCCTTCCGTTTGAGTTTTTATTGGAATATTTACATAGTTACCTTCTTGTACAGTTCGAACCCACAAGACAGTCCTATTCTCTTGAACGAAATCCCCCAATTCTACATTAATTGAGTGTATGGTAGTAACGCCAAGCATTTCTGAGTACCTAACTCCGCCGTCATTATCTAAATCATATCCATCGAAATCTGGATCATCATCTGCATTACTACCATCAGTTGGATGAATTCCGTTCAGATATTCCCAACCATCAGGCATGTCATCATTATCGGTATCAGCATCTAAAGGATTAGTAAAATTTGATTCACCCCATGCATAAGAAACTTCAAATTCTTCAACATTATTTAATCCATCATTATCGTTGTCCCCATATGCGTCTGTGGCGTTTGAGGGATTGAGTAATTCATTGTAGCAATACTCAAAACCATCAGGCATACCATCTCCATCGGTATCCCAATCACCAGGACCATTAAGCCTACCATCGCCATCCATATCTTGTTCGAACCATGTTAAGTCTCCTTCTGCTTCCATTTGATCAGTATAAGGGGCATCTATAGTAAGAGTTCCAAAAACAGGAATACCGCAATGTACACCAAGGTTTATTTCTCCGAATGCAATTTCATATCGATCATCTATCAAGTCATTATCGCTATCTTCTGCTAATGGATTTGTATCATAACTTTCCTCGACATAATTTCTCAAACTATCTGGTTGTGGTTGTTCTAAATCGAGAACAGCATCACAGGAGTGTCCGAATTGATTACCCATCTCATCCCATTTATCTTTCCCTATGTCTTGTTCTATTTCAGCCCTAACGGTTGCTGTTAGTAAATCACAGTCCCAATTACCATCCAAAGGATCCAGTAGTGTTATTGGCCCTTGAGCGGTAATTATTTCGTATTTATATCTAGATTCCCAGTTATCATTTAACCCATCCCCGTCACTATCCTTTAAATTAGGATTAGTTCCTAATACTGACTCTTCTAGATTTGTTAATCCATCTCTATCTGGATCACCCAAAGGCCCATTATCGGGATTTGGAAAGGTTTCGTTTTGTTCACCTGTCTCTTGTTCAGTATCCACTGAATTTATAGGTATATCTTGACAATCTCCTTGTTGAATCGATGAATCACCAAAAGAAATACATGGCTCCCCCGTATCTAAAGGATCGAGTCCATTATCTATTTCCCATCCATCATCTAAACCATCACCATCAGTATCAGCTTGTTGCCAATTTGTACCATAAAGAGTTTGTTCCATCCTATCGGGAATGCCATCTCCGTCCCAATCGCAGCCTACTGTGGCTACATCTTCCGGGCATTGTTTGGGATTTTCATCTTCAGTCAAAAGTATATCATCAACCGCAGAGTCAAAACCCCCAGCATCAGTATTAGAGATTGCGGCTCCAACTATAGTGTAAACTCCCGCTAAACACAATGTTGCTGCAATTGCAGCGACTGCATATTGATTATGATTTAATGCCATTAAAAACACCCGCCCCCTACTTGTGGACAACCCTTTGGGTTTGAGTTCGGCTATAATGTTTGACAGCACACGATTATGAATTATCATCTATTTCCATATGTGTTGAAATAATTTTTACAAAATAATTATCAATTGATCTGGTAAGAATTAACTTACCATTCCTGCCATAAGCTCTTTCCCAGCATCCCAATAAGATTCCACATGTAATTGAGGGATGGAAGACTGAATCTAGGGAGAGTAATATTCCATTTTCCGAATCACAGTATTTTGCATTGGTAATTTTTCCTAAGCCCGTTCTTTGTAAATGTCTGGCCCCAATATTTTTCCAATCTTCAGGCTCCCTGATCATTATATGAAAAGAGTCAGAGTAAAATTGTTCCCTTGCTGAATCCGCTGCTGCTGACCACCATAATGATTCATTTTTATCTCCTATATCCCATGAATAATTATTACTTCTTAGAAATTTTACTGTATTTAAATATGGAATAGAAAGTTGAATGAATCTTTCAAAAATATCATTCGAAACTATGATTTTATTAGAATTATTAATGGACCAATTACCTGCTGGACTAATGGTCAATATTTCCCACCATTCAGCATTATTAACAATTGAATATTTATGGAAATCCTCTATAAAATTACCATTGTAAAGTGGTGAAGGGAATGTATCCAATATCGGCGTTAATGTTAGCAATACATGAGATTCAGAATCAACCCAACTGGATTTAAATCTCTTATTTGTCATGTATTCCCATATAGCCGATAGGTAACCAATAGCAATGTTTAGATTCGTATAATTTTGGATTAATATTTTTATATCTCCACTGTCTTCATCAAAGAAGGAAAAATCACCTAGACCTTTTTCAAAAAAATCTAATTTAATGGTTTTCCAATTATCTATATTATTATTTTTGGGTTTTTTGATAATATTGGAAACAAGGAAAAATTCCATGGCCTCAGATGAGGCGTGAATTAATCTCTTTCCCATTACTGTTTCCAGTCTTTCTTCTAAACCTAAAAACCATTTTTCAAACCATAAAGAACCCACAATCCAAACCGGTTCGCCAAGACTTTTTGAATCTAAAATTAGTCCATTTGAATAATGGGGCCATCTTGATTTAATATCCTGTATCTCGAAACCAAATTTATTTTTCTTTCTCAATAAAAAATCAAATATTGAAAATATATTCATTAAAATCACATAAGAAATTCTGAAATTCTATTGAAAGCAATATTCAATATTTCTATTGGAGGTAGGCAAACCATTCTGAAATGGCCACTTCCAAACTCTGGAGAAAATCCTGATCCATGAACAACTAAAACATGTTTTTCATGTAATAGGTCTAGCACAAAATTCTTATCATCATTTGATAATTCTGGCTTAGTAATCTTTACAAATAAATAAAATGCAGCTCCTGGAGATTCACATTCTATACCTTCAATTTGAGAAATTCTTGTCAAACAATAATCGAGTCTTTCTTTCACAATTAATCTATGATTATTTAACCATGATTTATCTCCTTCAAGTGCTGCAAGATATCCATATTGTGCCGGTGTAGATGCACAAAGTCTGCTACGTAATAGTTTTTCAATACCATCTCTTACGAGTAATAAAGTATTTTTTGGGTCGTAAATTGACATATATCCCACTCTCCATCCGGGTGCAAAATAAACCTTTGAAACTCCATTTAATGTTATTACGGGCGTACTCCTCGAACGAGATGCAACAGATACCATTTTGCCAGTAAAATCTAATCCATCGTAAATTTCATCAGATATAATAGTGCATTCTGGCCATTCTTCAGCAATTTTCAATAATAAATCAATTTCATCTTTTGTAGCAACATTTCCAGTTGGATTATTAGGATTTATTAGAACCAATAATTTAACATTTGAATTCATTTTACTCCTAATGTCCTCTATATCTATTTTCCAGCCATCAGATGATTTAAGGCCATATTCAATGGTAGTTGCTCCATACATCTGAGGATATGCCATGTAAGGAGGATAATGGGGGCCTGGAGCAAGTACCTCATCTCCTTCTTGCAGAAAAGTGGCAAAAATGATTTGTAATGCTTCGGTTACTCCGTGGGTAACATATACATCATCCGGAGAGCAGTTCCAACCCTTGGATAATTCACTCTTTGAGATAGCATTTCTTAGTTCTGAGATTCCATATGAAGGGCCATAACCGTTATCCTGCCTGTCAAGGGCATCTTTGAATGCTGCAATCATATGTGGAGGAGTTGGGAGCCCTTCATATGCCAGTGGATCACCAATATTTAGTCTGATAATTTCATGCCCTTTGGACTCAAGTTCAATTGCAGGTACAACAACATCACGAATTGCATATTCTATTTTGGATGCTCTTGGTGAGACTTCGACTTGTCGTTCCATGTACTCGCGGGCAATACCATAAACATCAAATGTACTGAAAAAAGATAATTTTCTTTTGTTTATAATTAGATTAATTCAATCGTAAAATCTTCCGGGCATGAGATAAAGAATCAGGTACTCCTTTGGCATTCGAACCGCCACCCTGAGCAAAGGACGGTTTTCCTCCTCCACCTCCATTTATAAATTTAGAAATTTCATTTAATATTTCAATAGAATTATGGCGTTGAGAAGCCAAAGAATTTTCAGTACAAGCGACTATTAATTTTGCACCTTCATCCTGGCTGCCAATAACTGCTAGAGTTGGATTTTTAGGATCTCGTGTCAATTCAGCAAGCATATTCATCATCTGCTTTGAGCCTCCAGATATCTCCATAACTACATATCTTACGCCATCCAATATTTTAGATTCATTATCAGATCCATTGGTTCTTAGATTTATTATTTCTCCCTCCAGCTCTTCGATCTTTTTTTGTTGTGATTTCCACTCTTCAAAAAAGCGAGAAACTGTTCTTGGAAGGTCTTCAGGGTTAACACCTAAAACATCTGAAGTATCACTCAATAATTTTTCTTGTAATCGTGCATGTTCGCGCGCTGTATCTCCGGCCACGACCTGCAGACGCTCTACCCCATCTTGGACTTGACTGGAGCGGATAATACGTAAATCACCAATTTCACCGATATTATCATGATGCGTACCGCCACATGCTTGAGTATCAAAATCTTTTATTTTTATTATTCTAATCTTGTTTTGTTTTGGTGGTCCACCCTGATATATGTCAAAACCAAAGGATTTATCTGCTTCTTCTCTAGTAAGCACCAATTTTTCAACATTAAAATTATTTGATATGAGTTCATTGACCCGATCTTCGATTTTATCAAGCATCGACCTATCAATGCGGGAGTGATGAGTAACATCAATTCTGGCGTATTTCGATCCTTTATTTGAGCCGGCTTGCCATATGTGTGGCCCCAATAATTCTCTAGTTGCTCCTCCGACTAAATGAATCCCAGTATGATGGTCCATCAATTGTTTTCGTCTTGCCCATTTTACACATCCTTTTGTAACATCATTTTTCATAAAATGATCTGTGAAATGTAACACTACACCATTACTAATTTTAGTATCTAAAACATTAATTTCAATTCCATTCTGATTTAAAGTACCTTGGTCGCCTAATTGTCCACCGCCTTCGGGATAAAATAGAGTTTTATCTAGAATAACTACATGATTGGGAATCATCAATACTTCATTAGAAAAATTAAATGATTGCAAATGGGAGTTTGTTAGTTTAAAACAGGATATTACTTTTGCATCGAAATTAACTTTATTTGTATCTTCATAATAGTCCAGTGAAGTTTTAGGAACGTCAGATAATTCCTTCAACTTAGAAGGATTTTTTCTATTTTTAGATGCATTTTTTGTCATCATGGCATTTCTTGATGCCATATCTGCTGAGAAGCCGACACGAACACATAAATTATTCCAACCTAATGTGTTGGCTATTGAAATTGTCATATCTGGATTTAGCCCTCTCTCTTCAGATAAACGGAATAATATTTCATCGGGGAGTTCTGCATCATCTTTTGAGATATTTTTTAGTGCGGTCCTAACAGCAGATTCCCCTTTTCTTAACATCTCGTAATATCTCATTTCTTCTAATTCTAGAATATCACATATTCCATCATATGACTGTACAAAAGTATTGATATTAAGGTAGGTATCTATGTGTCTAATCCCTAATTCTGTAAGACTTATATCTACTCCAATACTATCTCTCATTCGACAAACCCGTCTAGCAAGCATTCTAACCAAATATCCAGCTTTTGTATTGCTAGGTACTAATCCATCACCGAGCATATTACATATTGCATGCATATGATCTGGTATTGCATAAATTGAAGACAATGGTTCTGTGAGTTTTTTTAAGTCATTGATTGATATTATAAATCCTAAATCTACAAGTCTCGATATCAATATATCATATAATGAATCTACATCAGTCCCAACATCAATATTGAGAATGCCCGATAAACGAGATATTTCTCCTAAAAGCCGATTTAAGTCCAAATCCAGATTTAAAGAATTTATAATTCCTTCATAGCCAGAAATTTCTTTTAGCCAATTCACAGTTTCGGGATATATAGCTTCGTAAATATTTGGAGTTCCTGCTGCCGCCCAGCAAAATCTTTCTAGACCGTACCCTGTGTCTATTATTTGTAATTCCATTTCCCTATATTTTATTCCTTTGATTTCTATATTTCCTTCATCATGCTCTTCTAAATTCATGAAAACGAGTGTTGCTAATTCTAAACCACCAACAATTACTTCAAGCGCTGGGCCGGCATTACCACCTCCTGACCATGGATTTTCAACGTATGTAATATCAGATGGAGGAATTCCAAATGTCTTGACCAGCATATCATCACATAAACGTACACATTGATCTATCCAGTATACTACATCATCATCTTTTGGCCTATTGAAAGCATGATGTGCCATCATTTCAAAGGTTGAGAGATGCCTTCCTGAACGACCTACTGCTGCAACATCAGTCAACCTAATACAAGGTTGACTAATTGTTAATGGATTTGCAGGAGGTAGGACCTGTCCACTAGTGACATGTGGCTGAAAATCGGCTATACTTGCGATTGTCAGATGGATATCATCACGCCATCTAGCAATTACTGGGTAAGGAGATATTACCTTATGCCCTCTATCTTCGAAATATGAAAGAAAAGTTTTTCTCATCGCATCTTTTAGTTCCTTTCCTTTCATCGGATATCCTTTGATAATTGGATTATCGATAAATGTATATGGATCTGATGTCGAGTCACCACATGTAATTCTGTCATTATCCCTAGTCCAAAATTTTAGATTAGTAACCAAACATTTTTTCTGATGATGTCCTGATTCATCCCAAAATGGAATATCTACATCTCCAAATGACATTATACAACAACTTCCAATACCTGCGAATTAACAATTAGTCTTGAAGGCAGTGCCTAATAACTCCCCGACGAGTTGAAAGGGAGGGCATCTGACGTTAGGGCATGGAGGGAGAATGGAGAAGATATTTGGAACAATATGGGCCTGGTAAAATGCGTATCAGAAAGCATGGAAGAATGTTGACAGACGCAATAATGATTACTGATGAAAATCATATCAAAGAACACAAGGACGATAGGTCTCCAAATCAAGTAATTAATACTGCATCTCTTCCTGGGATTATAGGTAATGCTTGGGCTATGGCAGATTGGCATTTTGGATATGGGTTTCCAATAGGCGGAGTTGTGGCTACCGATACAGAATATGGTGAACAAGGTGGTTCCATATCACCTGGAGGAGTTGGATTTGATATCAACTGTGGAGTACGACTATGTTCTTTAGATATTGACATTAATGATGTTGACATTAAAAATCTATCAAATCAATTAGCTAAGGCCATACCATCTGGTGCAACTCGAAAGGGAGGGGCTCAGTTAGACAATACAAAACTAGAATCTATATTATCAGAAGGTGCAGGTGCGGCGGTTAATCTCGGATGGGGAGAATCAAGAGACCTACAAAATATCGAATCAAATGGATTTCTTGATTCACAGAATAGAAATCTAAGTGAAAGAGCAATGAAAAGAGGGATGAGTGCTTTAGGCACATTGGGTTCAGGAAATCATTTTTTGGAATTACAATTTGTGGATAAAATAGTTGATGAAACTGCTGCCAAATCTTTCGGATTAAGAAAGGGCCAGATTACTGCAATGATTCATACTGGCTCAAGAGGATTAGGTCATCAAGTATGTTCTGAGCATGTAAATTCTATTGAATCCAATTATGAAAAAAAGGGAAAAATGTGGCATTCACCAAAATGGGATATTGAAATAGCAGATAGACAATTGGCAGCCGCGCCAATATATAGTAAGGAAGGGCAGGATTATGTAGATTCTATGAATGCTGCAGGTAATTATGCATTTGCAAATAGGTCTGCCCTAACACAGAGGCTTAGAACTGCGCTTCGGGAAATTCTAGGAAGAGATAGTGATGTTCAGTTGATATATGATGTTAGTCATAATATAGCAAAGATTGAGGATCATCAAGTACATGGAAAGAATTGCAAGTGTTGTGTCCATAGAAAAGGGGCGACAAGGGCATTAGGAGGAGATCATGTAGAATTGGCTAATCGCTTCTCAGGAATAGGTCAACCGGTTTTAGTCCCTGGAGATATGGGAACTGCATCTTGGGTATTAGCAGGCCCTAAGAAAGGTTCCAATGAGGCATTCTCATCCTCTTGTCACGGAGCAGGAAGACGGTTATCTAGAACCGCTGCACGGAATTCTATTGACTCAGAACAATTAAAAAAGAATCTAGAGGAAAAGGGAATTTATGTTAATGTGAAAACACCTAACGTTCTCTCCGAAGAAGCACCAGAGGCGTATAAGAATGTTGACGAAGTAATAGATTTGACTCACAAAGCAGAATTGGCTAGACCTGTCGCAAGATTGAAGCCCTTTGCAGTCATAAAGGGGTAGTAATATGAAAGCAAATATACCTGACTACTGGGAAGTTGGAAAGAAATATTTAATTGAAAATGATTTAAAATTAAGTAAAATAATTATGTTTTATGAGGACCCTCCCCTGCAAACCAAAGATGATATGTTTATGACCTTGATACGTTCTATTGTGGGACAACAAATCTCAGTGAAGGCTGCAGATACAGTTTGGGGGAGATTAATGGATGAAATTAAAGTAATTTCGCCAGATAATATATCTTCTAAAGAAAATGAAAAACTTCAAAGTTGTGGCCTTTCACATCGAAAGGTCGAATATATTAAAGGAGTATCAAGTGTATGGATAAAGGAATATGAGGACATAGATTGGGAAGTTTTGGGTGATGAAGAGGTCATAGAAAAACTCACTAGACTCAAAGGAGTTGGAGTATGGACCGCAGAAATGATATTAATTTTTACATTATTAAGACCTGATATATTTCCTATGGGAGATATTGGGGCCATTAGAGCATTAGAGAATATATATTTTGAAGGGCGTAAGATAAGTAAATCCGAACTTAAGACGCACACTGAACAATGGGCACCATGGAGGACTATTGCAACCTGGTATCTTTGGCGAAGTATAGATCCGGAACCTGTGCAGTATTGATTACATGCAGTATCCACGTCTAGGGTGATCCGCTATCGAATTAGCAGCACCGTTTTGTACTCCATCAGCTTCTTCCATTATAATCGTAAGTAAAGTATTAACTAATGATTTTAAATCATCCAATTCATCTCTTAAATCATCAACAGTCCTAACTTCGTCATTATTTGTGTGCATCCCAATCCCATCCAGAAAGATTTCTCTCTCTATTCTCTTCTTGTTGTTCTATAGTCTATAAATGATAGAGGTCAATTAGGTGACAAAGAAGCGATAATAATAGTAAATTAATAACTCGAAATAGATTTATTCATAATCATCATCATCATCATCATCATAATAGTCCTCTCCCCTGCCTCTCATAACGAAGGCAATAATTCCAATTATTGATAAAATGACCATTCCAGATCCGATTAACCACATTGTTGAACCTCCATCTTGGACTTGATTAGATGCCGCGACATTTATGCCTTTTATTTCTTGGTTCAAACCATTTAAATTATCAAAATCTCCATCAACGACTATTACCAATAAAGGTTGACCTGTTTGCCATGTCTCATATTTGAACTCTGCAAGTATACTTGAACTTGAGGATGTGAGTTCTAATTCTATATCACCATTAGTTGCTGTTGTGACAGAAGGCCTCCATTGGCCATCACTTGTTTGTTCCCACAGCCCCAATGAAAATTCTCCATCTATTTTTCCTGGATTTTCCCAATATGTCACTATGTTCAAAATATCTCCTATTTGGGGGAATTTGGTAGGAGTAGTAATTTCTCTAGTATATTGGCCCATGAATTCCATAACTCTAAGAGTTGCCACTCTGGGAGATTCTTCACTTCCCAGCCCTATTATATCATTACCAGCTTTATCATCGGAATTTATCCAAAGTGCTATTTGATCTCCGACCTGGAAGGTTATATCGATTAATGGTGTAAAATCAACTCTTGACTGGTAGATAGTCACGCCATCATTTGAAGAAATATATGATAAAATTCCCGAATCTCCTGTACCAGTGATTTTTTGTCCTCCTCTTCTAAATTCCCAAGAAATTTGAAGGGGTCCTTCCTCCATTCCAATCTCATCTAAAATTGAAATTGTAACTAATGCTTCATCCATGACATCTGTCCCAATAATAGTAAAAGAAGAATCTGGGTATATATCTTGATTAAATAATGCACTAGGAGAGCCACTGTCTACTGTGAGATAAGTATCAGAATTAGTGACAGAAGTACCTAATCCTTGGATATTAATAACTTCAGTAAATATTGGCATAGTTGGATTTAGTGGAGCCCTAGAAGGCAACATAACTGATGCCTCAAATGAACCATTAGAAGAAATCGAAGATAATGAAGATCTTTCCTCGGTACCATAGATAATTGAAACCTTGACTTCTGTGGCCTCGTCGACAGATGATAATTTATGGCCTGATCCTGCATAATAAAGATGCCCTGAAACTGAGAATTCGTCGCCCTGTTTAAGGTATAATATATCAGTCGAAGAAGATGATAATGGCACAGTTAAATCTATTATATCTGATGGAATAGCTATTACCCTATTATCTAACTTCCAAGAAAGTGCACTTAAAACTGGAGATTCTGCTACAGTCATCAGATTATCATCTATTGTAATTCTGGGTTTACAATCCGAGGTATCATCATCCCATGGAAAATCCCATGATAATTTGAAACCTAATTTTAATTTTGTGACAGAATTAGTAATTTTTTCAGTTTGGAACCCTACTGGCGTAGTCATACTATCCTCAGGTGACCATAAAGTTCCTGACCATGGCTCATAGGTAAAAAGGCCTAAATTAGTCCCATAACCGCACAACATTATTGTTATGTTATCTAACGTAATTAATCCATTGGCGTCATCTATTTGAACTGAAAAGGTATGTAATATTTCTGGGAGAAGATAATAGTCGACATTATCTTGCGTCTTTCTATCTAAATCAAAAGCAGAATTCTGTCCTTGACCCAGCCCTATGCTGTCGCCAGCAAACTGAGTTGGTTCGTCTACTGCGATTACTACACTGGCCCAAGAATTAGTTGCTCCTGGTCCACCACCAGTCCCCCCTTCTTGATAGTTTAGACCTGCCCAATCTGTACCTTCCAGATAGAGATGGATTGGCTCATTGTCAAGTGAGGAAACATCAATACCAATAAATTGAACTTGTTGTTGACCTGTCAAGCCAGGAGATAAGGATTGTGTTTGTGACTGGTATTCGTCTTCTGAGGCTAGTCCATTACCATCATAATCATCTATTCCCGTTCTCCAATATTTCAAAGTTATTGAATCGCCTCTTGCTTCATTTTCACTTACAGTTACGTACGCCCTGAATGGAGTAGTGGGGTCACTTACCATTCCATCAGCAAATTGTAAGCCGATCGGCGTATTAACTTGAATAGGGCCAGCAATAGGTGGATGTGTATCTACTAAGACATCTATTGGAGTAGGTTGACCAGTTACATCTTCTGCTCCATTTGAACTTGAAGGTCCTACGGCCAGTATTACTGGCGAAATTGATAACATAGATATATCTGATGGAGTAGAAACTTGGCCAAAGAATTCGCCCTCATCTCCAGTTTCCAATAGTATGATATTTCCAGATATATTTAATCCGACAGAAAAATCAGAACTTTCGGGACGATGACTGGATGAATCCTGAAACCTTACATTTCCTGAAATATTCAGTAACCCCTCCTCCAGGATTGGAAATGGATACAGCAGGTTATCGTAAATATTTGATATAAGTCTTCCATTATGATCGAATATATTGAAATTATCAATTTGTATATCATTTTCAACTGCTTGTGCACCAGATTTACCACTTGATGCCTGAGCAGGCCAAATTGTATTACCATCTTCGTCATTGGCCCTTGCGGTCCATAAAATGGAATCTACGTCATCCCAATTCCAAGTAACATCAAAAATCCAATGAACAACAATGTCTTCATAGCCATCTACTCCGGACGTGTGTTCAATATAACTAGCATATGTATCTAATATTACATTTTCAGACCCAGAATATTGTGAAAAGGTAATTGATTGTCCGCCAATCCCCCATGATTGATCCACACTATTTTCTAACTTGAATTTGACAGCATTGCCATCTGATGCCAATCCTTCCAAGGTTATATCTAAAAGATTTGAATTATCATATAAGTGATGATGTGATGTAATTATTTCAACAGATTTACCATCAGGATAGAGGGTATTTGGGACATTAAATTCCCTATTTGTGATTATAAAATCATATAGAATATTTCCATCAATAGATATTGATCCGCTATCTGCAGTAAGCGAAACCGGTATATCAACTTCTTGATAGTCTGGATTTTCAGTCATCATTGATTGATGATACGATGAAATCATACCTTCTAAACCGGATACATTCTCAAAAATAGTATATCCAACTCCTAATCCCGATACTGAGATAGTTTGGGCAAAATTTGTATTCAATTCTACCGATATATCTTTCCAAATTCTACCGGTATCTACATCCGTGTGAGTTGGATTAGTCAACACAATTCCGGAAATTTGTGAAGAAGAAAAAGTGTTGTAAAATATATCAGTATTTGATGGCATGGACTGAGCCGCACCAGCAATAGCAATCGTGACAGGTCCATTGAATCCGTCGTAATCAGAAGAAACTGAAATTGTTCCTGCATTGACATATGCATCAGCAGGTATCCTAAATATTAGAGTTTCAGAATTTGATCCATCCAAATCTATTATTTTACTTCTAATTGGTACATCTGAACTAGAATCTACAAAGGTTGATTGCCACCCATAATGTCCATACGAGTTACCTTGTAAAAAGGACCACTCAGGACTACCATCATTCAAAACATCAATCACGGGATTAGATGCAGGTGCTGCAAAAATTGAAGATATAGTCATTCTATCTATCCAAGCATTAGTCGGTAAACTAACGGACAACCCAAATCCGGACTGAGGAGTAGAAAATGTCACTCCTCCTCCTCTGGAAGTAGAACCTAGGATTGAGCCAAATTTATTTAAAACTGTGATAGTAACGCTGCTAGATATGTTACCACCTACATTTATTGCCTTGATAGGTCTCGATGAAGGCATAAAATCTGAAATCAAAGTTCCAGAGATTGTGGTTGCATTTAGTAGACCATCGATGACCTTTACTCCTGAACTAAATTCCCATCCATTTCCTCCAGAATCCGCATTTAAGAATCTCTTTCCTCCGACACTTATTTTCTTGATAGAGGGAGTTGCTTCTTTGTCGGATGTAAATAAATTTACTTTTAGTTTTACTTGAGAATGAGTTGTAGAATCTATCCCAGACAATGCAAAAGGGAATGAAATATTATCAAATCCTGGAATTACTAGCCCTGTAGAAAAGTCTATTATTTCTCCGGTGACAGATGTATTATCAGGTATTATGGCATCGATATCTACCATACCTAAATTAAACTGATCAAATTCTGATATAGAAAAGGCTGGACTCAACCATGCTCCAGGTTCACCATAATTGGCTATTTTAACACCTGCATTATCAATGAACCAACCTCCATATGCAACATATGAATCTGAGCCCATTGAAAATTTAAATTGAACAGTATCTCCTTGATAGTTCAACAAGCTGGCTTGCATATTTTTCATACCTCCTGACTGAGATGATTGTGAAGCAAATGTATCATAACCGTATAAATTATGATAGTTGTAACTAACTTGGCTATCATACCAATTTCCAGGATCAAAATGTTGCCATGAACCTCCATTGACTTTGATAAATACTGCCCCTCCATCCCAATTAGGTTCCATAGCCGCCCAATGATCGAACATCAAAAACGCATTACCATTCGCAGGAATATCATACACAGGAGATGTTAGTTTGGCTTCAGTGATTCCGCCATCATAAATTCCTGTAAAAGCAATTCCATAACAATAAGGAAATGAGGTGGCTGCTGATGGCCCTGAGTTGGAACCAATTTTATTAAGTGTCCATTTACACGTATTTGCACTACAAGAACTGGAGCCTGCTGTTGATCTAGTCCAACCTGGTGCGTCCGAAACAGACGGTGCACTTGCTGTTGAATCTTCAAAATTCATCATTATTTCTTGATTACCACGTAATAATGTATAGTGAGCCCAATCATCAGGAACTGATCCAATTGCAGAATGAGACATTGTTGAGGAAGTTTCAAAATCATCCAAAAATAAATTTGAACCACTATTGTCCACCACCCTTAGTTCATCCACTGTTAATCCTTCGCGAGAATCTAATGTTCCGCCATAATCAGTATAATAATTTGTATTAACAACTATTCTAAGATAGACTGTATCTTGATTAAGGAATGAATTAGGTATGTCTAATGAAATAGTTCTCAAACGTCCACTTTGGTCCCCATATTCCACACCATTGTTGGCTGTATATCCAGTACCTGGGATAGCTCCTGACCTATCTGAGCAGTCCGAAGTTGTTGCTGGATTAGTTGAAGATATATCATACCATGTAATTTGATTCAATGAGACCTCTACGCATGCATTATCGTTAGCAGCACCTTCTAAATCCCATTCCATATCTATTTCAATCTTAGATGTACTATTGGAACCGGTTAGATCAATTATTCTCTCGAGAGCCCCATAAGCATTTGCAGAATAGTAACAAGTATTAGCTGTTTGAGTATAGCAACCATGATGCCATGCACCGTAATTTACTCCGTCGTTATTAAAACGAATATTGTCGATAAACCAACCTGGCCTTTCATTCTCAGCATCGGGGTGAGTCCAAATATGGAATCTGAATTGTAATTTATCTGATGTCTCATTTACTAATGATTCTAAATCGAATGTATCTGATACCCAACCGCTATATGTTTCAGATGCAAAAACAGGAATAGCTCCGGCAGGTGCACCATTTGGATTTGGTCCATCAGTAGACATAGTGCTAGGATATCCTGATTCAGGAGATAGATAGTTCCAATCACTCCAAGAGGTGCTATCTTTTACTCTGTATTCTACCCAGGCTCCGTCTCCATCACCAGAAGAAGTACTATCCACATGGTACCAGTGATCGAATGATAGGTAGTAATTTTCTATATCGTCATAATATGGCACATTAACTTCTGGAAGTAAGAATGAACTGTCAGTTCCGGCAGGTAATGGTGAACCTGGCATAGTTCCAATTGCGACGACGCCACTAGATGCTGAGGAAGGTATGACTCCATAACTCATATTTTTTTGATTACCATAATTAGTCCCATTCAATGGCGTAAAAGTTGTTGCCTCCCAAGTTTTATAGGTATTACAAAGGTATTCTGTATTTTGAATCTCATCGGTTCCAAGATTACGATTGCCATTATAATCAAGTCCACTTTTGACAATAAATCCACCTTGAAAACAATTTTCATTTCCACTATTTATTGGGTCAATATCTAACTCATATTCAAAATAAGCACCAAGATTTGCAGTAATTGAAGCTCCTGATCCAGAAGAATCACTAATAATAATTGTAGGGCTACTGGTATAATTTGAACCTTCATCTGTAATTTCCAAAGAATGAATTACTCCAGTAGATTCCAGAACCGCAAATAGATTAGCCCCACTACCGGAACCAGATATTGAAAACAGAATTGTATCGCTGGTTGTATAACCAGAACCCGAATCATCGATTGTTATGCCATCAATTGCACCATTACTGTCTACTGAGGATATTGATGCGTTTGCATCATAACCCTCGCATTGGCAACCTATTGTTAGAGAATCGCTTGTTGAGTACCCTGAACCACCATTATTGATAGATACGGAATCAACTCCTGAACTAATTTCATAAGTTCCGCTAAATCCAGAACCTTCACCCCCAGTAGCTGATAGGTTGCCACTGTAGTAACCCTCACCTCCAGCATTGATTTCTAATTCTTGGATAGTATCATTCTTGGAGAAAGTATCGCAGTAGTACAAGGTATCTAATATCTCATCATCATCCAAAGCGACGTCAAAATCATCATCAAAGCCATGGGACAACACTTGAGCATTCTGCCCATTACATTCAGAGACACCAGTTTGTGGACTTAATGTATAGACGTGCCTCCATCCTGGAGAATATTTATATTTGGAGTTCATGATTACGGATATATCTCCAACATCGAAACTGCTGATATTTGATCTAGTTCCGTCATCCTCGATTGTCAAATGTTCATTTTCATTAAGAAATGTCCCATAGAGTGTTCCTGCGGAAAAATCTGATCCATCCCATAGAATTCCAGTGTCCGATGAAGTAGCCATAGTTTCATCTGTGATATGCAACCATCCATCCATAACAGTAGAATTTCCCGGTAATTCAAATCCTGTGATAGTTATAGAACTTCCATTTGAATTCAAGTTATTAGAAGCACCCCAATTAGAAACTCCTGCGTTTGCAAAAGGTGCAAACATCATCAATACTACGAGAATTAAAGCCGGTCTCTTGGAGTTATGCATGGTACTCTGTATATTAGGTAGATTATCAAGTTAATTACTTAAAAAGTCAGTTTATGTATTTGAATTACATGAAATGAATAGTCATAGTATAAAACTGATAAAAATAATCATAATTGGAGCCACTGGGGAGAATTGAACTCCCGACCTTCCCATTACCAATGGGATGCTATACCCCTAAGCCACAGTGGCGATGTACACTCGTGCCACAATTTCGATTTAATGACTGCGTAAGGAGAGTCAAAAGTCAAATCTCAATAGCAACAGCCTCAAAATGTAAACAACTCTCGGATGTAAAGAAGCCGAGATCGCATAGCCTGGTATTGCGCATGACTGGAAATCATGTGGGATTTTCCCTCGGGAGTTCAAATCTCTCTCTCGGCGCCATAAATTAATACCTCAAAAAAAGTAATTTATGTGCAAATATACACGCATCTTAATTCAGCATTGATGACACGGTAGGTTATGGAGGAGGAGAAAACGCCTAGTAGTGAAGATGGGAAAATAATAGAAGAGATTAGGCTAAGTGAAATAAAATTAGAATATAATCTATCAGATTTTAATAGAAAACTATCTCCTCTCGATGAAATTAGGAGAGGAATAATCTTTCAGGTTAGGATGATGAATAATTCATGGGGAATTAAAGAATTAACGATTGTAATTCTTGCATTTATGGCATATGTATTGGGATCTTGGGATATCGGCATTGGAGAGTTATCGCAGGGAGGTGATTTCAATAGAGTTGGAATATTCGGTAATGATAGTGGATTTTTACAAATATCTGATTTTACTCTAATGTTATCCCTACTATCAATTATTTGTTGGATTGGAATTATAATTTCGATGTGGTCAGAATATCCCATTATGAGAGAGAATTTAGCATATTTACTAATAGGATCATTTGCAGTACAGTATGGATATATGTCAACACATGCAAAAAATCCATCTTTTCCATTCAATTCTAATTTTACTGATTTAGGTGGAATTATAATTGGGAATGTAATATTGTTTTTCTTGGCCATCATAGTAGTCCATAGGGCGGTAAGAGAGACTAGGGACATACATGTGCAGGAAAGGCATGCACATCCCGATCCAAGAGTTGTTGAAAAATCGTGGGAAGATCACAGCCTCAAGGCGTGGGATTTTGAAATGGGAATTTTAATTTTTACCATTAATCTAATGTCATGGGCTGGATCACATGCCGTAGCAAGTAGAATGAATATGGAAAATGAGAGTCTTAATTACTTACTCATAGTCATATATGTAATTTCAGGAATTGTGTCTGTTTTAGTTCTCTTAGTAATTATATGGTTTCCACATCTTATGTTAGGAGAAGTTGAAGATAGGATTCAATCGGTCAGGGCAAGAGAGGTTGCCGGAGAAAATATTGAGATTGCACCTATTGTTGAACAGGGAACATGCCCTATTTGCGGAGTCGAGACCGCATCGAAAAAATTCTCATCTGGAAAAATTGAGGTACCTTGTTTAGAAAAATCTTGCAAAGGAAAAGGAAGAATTGGAAATGATTGCGAAACATGTGGAGTGAAATTACCTACCAGATTAAAATGTAATAGTTGTAATTCAAATACTCCGATAGACAGTCATTTTGAAAATCAGGAATCTTGGTGAGTCATTTATCAATTCAAATGTGTAGGTGGGAATTAAATGGAAATTGATGATTACGAAAAAGAAAGTGAATCGGCATTTTACCTAATCACTTCTTTAGTTGCAATTCTTATTTCTTTATTGGTAGTTTCAGTTTCTTTCGTATATATCTGGCCTAGTATTGAGAATATTAGTTCAGGAGGTCCATCAGGGGCATTGATAATTTGGGAAGATGAATATAGAGAGATTTCAGGATTAAATAACGTTGAGAATCTGAATGGTGATGGTGTTAGTATTTGCATAGTTGATTCGGGCATAGATATGGGGCATCCTGGATTTGAAGGTTTAGAAATTACAAAATGGAATGATTTTGTGAATAATCAAGCTACACCATATGATGACGAGGGCCACGGTACTGCAATGGCAGGAATAATAGTTGCTAGGAATGGTTTACAAGGAAACGCACAAGGTGTGACTTTATTGGTTGCAAAGGCTATCGATGAACAAGGAACTGGCAATGATCAGACCATATCTCAATCTGTTGATTGGTGTGTTGATAATGGAGCACACATAATATCATTAAGTCTAGGAGGTGAACAGGGATTTGGTGCTGGTTTTTTTACTACTGATGCACTAGAACAATCAGTAGAAAATGCGATGGATTCTGGAGTTTTCATTGTAGCTGCGGCCGGTAATGATGGAGAAGATGATGATGGAGACGTTGAATCTCCAGGATCTGTAGAAGATGTAATTTGTGTTGGAGGAGTAACTAGGGAAGGCAATATATGGTCAGGGAGTTCCATAGGAGATAATGATGGAAGATTATGGCCAAATCCGATATTTCCCAGAAATAACCCCGATATGAAGCCTGAAATAATTGCACCTAGTCATGAAGTACCAATCCTAATGGCTGGTGGAATTGGCAATAATAATTGGTGGGGTTGGTCAAGTGGAACTTCTGCTGCGACCGCATGGGCCTCAGGTTCGTTGGCGCTTCTTTTGGAAGAATTCCCAGAATTACAGAGCCAAAATTCTAATGGCAGAGATGCCATTGAGGAAGTCAAAAATCTACTATCTGAAAATTCAAAAATGAAAGAGAATCAAAATGGGCATGATGATTACTATGGTTATGGTATAATGAGGATTGATTTGTTAATTGATTCCAAATCTTCATAAAAATTTTCTGGAAGTAATTATTCTACATGGATTTACGAAGAACTACCAAGGTCCCTCCTGTAAGTTCGACAAAACCCAAAGAATTGTAAGTACTAAATTCTTTTATTGAGCTTATCCATCTGTTGAATCTAGTCACTTTTTCTTGTGCCTTACTCATATCTTTACCAGAAATTATATCTCCCACATCCCCAGTTGGGACTTCGGGTTCTTGAACAATTACTATACCGCCGGGAGAAAGTAAATTTAGAGAAGATGATAGTGCATGAATACGCTCATCTTCTGGCAGATCTATAATTATCAAATCAACAGGTAATGGAATAGAAAGAAATGGAGTACTATCTGATGAAGCTGCATTTGCAGCAAACCATGATGAACTTTCTGCTACAATTTCTGACCAAGGATTTACAATTACTTTAGCCCATTTATCTGCATCATACCTACTAATTAAACGATTTATGATTATACTAAATTTACCACCCTCCTCAATTATAGTAAATGATTCTGGACATAAATCATGTTCTTTTACTGAGGATTCTTGAGTCCATAAATCCAATAGCCATGCGGAAAGATGTCCGATTCCTCCACCAATAAGAATGACATTTTTCGCAGGAATTCTTGAACATATGTCTCGAATCCTTGCCCTTATTGATCTAGATAATGGTCTTAAGCCCATATGAATCATTTGTTCACCTATATTTGCTGCAACCTCAGGCTCATCTGAGCCCCTAGTTTCATCTTCAGAAAGTAACCTATCGAACATCTCTTTCTCAGACATTTGCGGTAAACCAAAACCTCCGCCACCCACATCCATATTAACCGCTAGTAATTCAACTATTCAATTATCACTATTGGATGGTTTGAATAGAAGTGAGTTATCCGCGAATGATATGGGTGAACAGTATGATGATGATGATGTATCAGATGTAGCAAATTGTCCGGTATGTCTTGACATGACAGAGCATGATGTACTAAAAAGAACCAAGAAAGGAAAAGGAGAAGATATTTTAGCTAAATGTTTAGATTGTAATGATGTGCATCTATTACAATTGAGACCACCTTTGCCGATTTCTGTCAATACTACATTCTCAGAAGGAAAAATCAGTCAATCCGGAGTTATTGAAGTTGATAGTGATGAAGTAATAGCTGTTGGAGAAATATTTCAACATGATGGTGCTGATTGGGAAATAACTAGAATTGATGATAAGATATCTAGGCCTAAAAAGAAACTTATTGCATGTGAAATATATGCAATGTGGGCAATAAGAACGGATAAGAAAATTATAAAAATTACCATGACAGATGATGATTTTAGTAAGTCTTCAACCATTGAATCAAGTCCTGAAAAGATATTTTCATGCGGAACAATAATAGAAATTGATGAGAAACGATGGAGGATAAGAGCAATTCACACAGGAAAGGGGCGAACTCTTAGAGGAAAGAGGGAAGCATCTGAAATAAAAAGAATCTATTTACATTCACCAGAATAATTTATCTTTTGTTTGTCCATGGTAATAAGAAAGCTTTAGCTACATGCATAGCTATTTCTGGATTTTCTCTTAAACGGCGCATGCTATATTCATACCATCGGGACCCGTATGGGACATAAATTCTGGTTAAATGTCCTTCATGGGCTAATTTACGTCTTTTATCTCCTCTGACGCCGAGAAGAAATTGGAATTCATATCCATTGCCTTTTCCATTGGATTTTGAATTAGAGTTTTTCCTAGGATCAATTAAATTTGGTCCCATACCTTGTTTTTCTAAAGATTCTAGGCTGTGCGTTAGAACGGGATCATCATGTGAGGCAATAGCAGTATAGGCACCATTCTCCAACATTAAATCTATACAGAAATTAGTTGCATTAACAATATCCTGATAACTGGTATGGGCTATTTGTTCAGATTCTAAATATATTCCTTTACATATCCTGAAATCTGAATACATATTGATTTTAGAACATATTGTCAATATATCGTTTTCAGTTCTAAATAATCTTGCCTGAAGCACAGTTCCAACATTCTTTAGGCCTGCGTCGTGCATATCATATACTAAATCAATAGTTGATTGGGTAACTCTATGATCTTCCATATCAAGTCGAACAAAGATGTTATTTTTGGATGCTTTTTTTAGTAGTTCTTTAAGATTTAAATGCGCTCTATCTTTATCTATCAATAAACCCAATGCAGTTGGTTTAATTGAGATATTGGCATCTATTTTATTATCAATAATTGCATCTAATACTGCATTATACTCGTTGACGAAAAAAGATGCTTCGTCCATATTAACTATTTCTTCACCAAGAACATCAATGGTAAAACAAGTATTTTTGGAACGTAGATTGTCCATTACGATTATAGCATCTTCTAGTTTATCTCCTGCAACATATCTTTTAGATATCCATCGTACAAAAAATCTTGGAACGAACGGGAGAATTAAAACAATACCTCGGCCGAGTATCCTCATTAATTCCCTCCAAGGATACTAGAACTTTTATTATTTTGGAGAAGAAGAATTTGTTTAGCTCTGTAAACAGGAATATTTTCATTATGTAAGTAGGAAATAATAGCATTCCTCTGCCATGATTTAAATGATTTACGATCTAAATATACAAAAATTTTCCCACCCGGAAATGCTTTTTTTGTTGCATTTATTGCATTTAAAATCGCAAATTGCCAAGGACCTGAGGGGTCTTTTTCATTAGTTTTTACGTCGAATTGCAATGAATAGTTTGCTAGAACATGGCCCAACCAAATATTTGTATTTGAAATAATTGACTTATGCCGTGGCGCGTAATGGCCGCCTCCAATACCCAGCATAACATCTCCATCTCCAGCCCAAACCCCAATAGGTTCATTTCCATCCAAGCCTAAGCATTTAGAAATAGTGAGAGCCCATACTGTAGCAGCATCTTTACGAATCCATTCCGATTCTGTAGAACCTATTTCAATATACAAGGTTGGTTTAGTTAAAGATGGGCCATGATGTGTCGTTTCTATAGTAATATCAAACTCTCTATCTAATCCATTTTCGGTAGCTATTATCTTTAATATTTTAAATAAGCTAGAAAATCTAGGCGACGGGGGTACGACTTCTCCATTTATCCCTCCGGAGGAACCCGCTTCTCCAAGGGGCAGTATTCCTGGAAGTCCTATCGCATGAACAGATAATGCTGGAATTTCTGATTTTGAAACATGTCTAGACAAAATTAGAACTTCATCTACAATCTTGTTTACGTATTTTTCATGTATCATATCAACATTATCTGCATAAATATGATTTCTATCATCGATTAATAGCATATGGACCTGGCGAAATTTATGTTCAAACAGAATTCCATGAGATAATTTTTTGGGTTTTGACCATGATCCCAATAATAAGATTTCATTATGTAAATTCATAGATGCGGTGTCCTTTGTAGAACATACCAGCAGTGAGACCATACAACTCCTATGAACCATAGAATTCAAACTTGACGGAAGCACATTCAAAGAGGGAGTGCGAATGGAGTATTATGGTTAGTATTGAGTTGGACTTCACCCCTTCAATGGTTAATAGGAATAATTCTACTTCGGTTATAATTGGAAATTCAGGAGAATTGATTAAATTAGATAAAAAACTAATAAAAAAGGAAAGAATGTCTAAGCCGTTTCCAACACCAATAGTTTCAGGAGTAATTTTTGATGACATATGGGTCGGTATTTGGTTTGATAGAGAACTAAGGGATGCGAGGATGGCCGCGTTAAGTTTGAATGATGTTTGGTCAGATGGAATTGGAAGAGACGTGCTGAGGCTTAATTCATCATTAGATGACAATAAAATAATACCAGAATGTGCAATTTGGCAAAAAATACTGACTTCTGAACCTATGGCCCTATCTAAAATAGGGGAAAATATAGTATTTGCAATGATGAATAAAGGAATATATATGATTGATAAAAATGGAACAGAATTATGGAGAGAACACTATCCAATTTGGCCAGAAATTAATATTCCACAAGATAGAAATCCAATTGTGAAAATAATTGAGGGAGATAATGGAATTATAATTTGGTCAGCCGGCGGAGGGATAATGGAATTAGATGATGAAAGGAATCTTAAAAGAAGTAGTTTCATAAAATTTAAAGATAAGATTACAGATATTAAATACGATAAAAAAGGAGGATGGTTTATCATTTTACATGGTAAATCTATAGCCTTAATGCAAAATTTAGATCAGATACCAGTTGAAATCAAAACCCCAGGTCCAGTTATGGATGCCTGTTTCATGGAAAATGAATGGAAATGGACTGGTTGGAGACACGATGGATCAGTAATTTTATCAGAATCAGGAGTTATTGAAAAATATTCTAATAAGATACGAGAAAATATCGGGATACACATTCATGATGGCAAAATTATTACTAATGAAGGTGAATTAGAGAATCATTCTTCTTGATCGAGCCCTTTATATTTTTTCGGTGGATCGGAATAACCGCATTTTCCACAAACTTTCCTATCGCTATGAATGCCAAGGAATACTCCTGGGCCACAAATTGGACAGAATTCTCCTTTTCTTACTAGAGAATCTCCCTCTACAGAATATTTAGAATGTTTTGATTGAGGATTTGGACTTCCATCTGGCATTATTCATCAGCTCCAGCTTCAGTTACCTTATGGCGGTTCTTGACATATTCAGGTTCAATACTTGTATCTTTTTCTGATGAGTAAATTAATGCTAAACCAGTTGTTTTTGGCATACCGAACCTTGTATTTACATTTTTTATGTAAATCAATTCTTTCTTGCATCCTGGTTCTAATTTAACCACTGAGTTTATCATTTCAGCAAGAGATGGAGTTGGTGAATTTTCATGATTTAATGTGAATTGTATTTCCACTCTATTAAGTAGCGGGTTCTCTTTTCTATTAATTATTTCCAAACTATCATCTCCTAACGAATATTAACTTTTAATGCATAATTTCCTGGTGCAGAAACATTTAATCTTTTTGCTATTTCCGAGCGAGACGGATGTAGAATTACAACAAAGCCTTGCCAGTCAGTTGTCACTGGTGCGTTGGGGCAGTGATTGCACTGCCCTATTCCATCATCCAAAATTCTATTACACTCGCCGCATGCAAATGGTATTTTGGCCATTTTAATCACTCTCTGAAAGCCAGTCGAAACAACCTAGACCATCCATTTTACAATTTAAACCTATTTTACTTGATCTTGGGTCATTTTGGTTGATGGCCTTTGAAACTATTCTTGATCTGACGAATGAACCTTCGCTAAGTGATTTTCCTGTTTGGGCTCCTTCGATACGCCGGATCCCTAAATTTACTTGTATAGGTTCATCAAGAATCTGTGATTTATGCAATAATGCTTCGATTGGCCCTATTCTTACGAACGCGCCATATTCTGAGACTTCCGACACCGCTCCATCGACGACTTCGTTATTTTCCATTGTAAAAACTAATGCCTTAAATTTCACACTTTGGTAAATTGCTCCATCACCATGGATTATTTTACCCCTACCTACTGTCTCATGATTGAATGTAACTAATGTATATTGTTCATTTTCATCAAATCGCCCTTCGAATGCCTCATGTGCAAGTTCGTCAATATGCTCCTCTAATTTGCGTCCTCGGCGAATATATTCTGCAGGGATACGAATAGTATCTTCTCTAGTTACGAGTCTGTACATTTTCTAAACCTCCAACTTGAGCACCCCTCTAAATTAGGCCAGAAGGTAAGAGGAAAATCCTCTCGTCCCTCATCGGCTTTGCCTCTAGAGGAGAGGTCAGTTGGGCTGAGCGACCGGCACATCTCGTATAAGCACAACGGATGATAAGATAATTTGGGTTTCTGAATAACATACGCATACACTTCTCTACACAAACGTATAGTGCGAATGTTCAAGAAGATTTGGAAGCCCATGATAATTTCTAATGGTGGTGCGTACTATAGGGCGTCAACTCGAAAACAGTAAAAAATCATTATTAATTGTAATGGTTTTAGTACTAGTTACTATATCTCCTTTGATTCACAACCAACACTCCACATCCGATATAAGGCCTGATAAAATAAATTGGGATACATCCGATAATTCCATTCAAATTTGGTCTGATGGAGGTCAAGTATGGCCTCAATTTGGAAGAACTGGAGATAGAATAGGAGATATTTTACCTCATAGCCCAGACGGCGGTGCTGGTTTTCAACATCCAGATGATTCATCAGAACTAATGTCAATAGTAAGTCCTGAAATAAATTGGGAATATGGAGATTATGAAATTGGAAATGATGCATTGGCGACTCCCATTGCTAATCTTGAAAATTCCATATCGAAAGATATTGAGGCGAATGAGAGATGTGGTGGTTCCTCGTTATTTATTATAATAATTCAAACTCAAGATGTCTCTGGTACTGATCACAGCATTCTAAAAATAATAGAAGGAGAAGATTCGGATTTAGCATGGCAAGTAGATTTGGGTGCTACTGAAACCATAAAAGCATCGCCAGTAGTTTTGGACATTGATGGAGACAACAAGCAAGAAATAATAATTGCATATGATGCTGGAGGATCAGTATTCGTTGAAGCATGGTCTCCAAGATTAACGTGTACGGTTACTGGATGGGCTCCCGGAGGTAATTCTGCTGAACTTTTATGGACTTGGAGTGATGATAATCTAATGATAAGTAGTGAAGAAGGCCCATATTCAAGTAATTTATTGGGAGGGCATAAGCCTACTACACAACCATTGTTGGCCGATTTAGATTTAGATGGAGATGCAGAACTCATACTGACATTAATTGATGAAATAACTGATGAACCAGTAGTTCTTGCCCTTCCATTACCTACTAGCGGAGTTCCCAATCCAATATGGCAAGTAAGTTTGGATAAAGGTAGCCACCCTTCGGATCCGTCATTTGCATTAACTGATGATGATACGGGTTACATATTACTTACGACAATTGAGGCTAATAGCGGAGGAATGTGGGTATGGAAAATAGAATCAGATACGGGAGATTCAAGTTGGAGTGGAGGATTGAATCTAAATAATATCGATGGAGATAATGATGTACCTCACATAAGATTACCGGGTCCGATAATTGCAAATTTAGATTCGGATGATGTCCCTGAAATGATAATAACAATACCAACCGATGCCGATGGTTCGGGAAGTGCCGATGGTGCAGAATATATAGGGATGGAGATTAGTGATGGAGAAGAAATTTGGAGTTTTAATGCAGTAAATGGATATGCAGATGCCCCTCCAACAGTGATTGATACAGATAATGATGATATTTATGATAGAGTATGTTGGGTAACATGGTGGCAAACAACTACTGCTAGACATGGAGAATTGGGATGTCATGATGTAAGTGGAATAATACCCAATCAAATTTGGAACAGAGATTTAGAGCAAAGTAGTGGCACTCCGAACGATGAAATAGCTGTTAGTGCAGCGACTTGGATGGATATAGATGGGGAAGGAGAGCAAGAAATAATCGTTGCTTTTGGACGAACCTTGTGGGCCTTTGATGGCGAGGAAGGAACTAGTTCTGCAATTAATACTGAATGGTCGGATGAAATAGCGTTAAGCCATAGGACCTGGTCAACACCTTCACTAGCAGATATAGATGGAGACGCGACTCTTGATGTAGTAATTGGCAGTATGGTCATATCGAATGGACTGGCAGATATTAGGCCATTAATCGATGAAAGGAGTATAGAATTTAATCCTAATGCCCCTGATCCAGGAGAAAAGGTAACAATAACCGCTTTCTTTGAAAATGCAGGGACAAAGATTACTGAGGAAGGCATAGATGCTATACTATATGCAGATGGAGAAGAAATTGGAAGGTATCGATCAGGGAATATGCAACCAATAGATCCAACTGGCCCCGGATCTTTCTCTAGTTTTGATGTTGAATGGGAAGGAGAATTGGGAGACCATATATTTGAACTTCAATTAGACCCATATAGAAATATTTCACAATCGCGTTATGACAACGATAATCAATCTAGAACGCTTTCAATCATACCAACATATAACGCCTCATTTGAAATTCAAACTAATCCAATTAGAATTAATCCAGGAGAGAGCGGAATTGCCATACCTACAATCAGATCTACGGGAAGGCTCGCGGGGATCTGGAGTATCGATATCGACGCCAGTAACCTTCCTCAGGGCTGGACATGGGAGACGGTATCAGAAAATGAATTAACTAATATAGAAATAGAGTCAGGAAATATATGGAAGCCGGAAATAGTAATCAATGCCCCCCTTGAGGCCTTAGGTTCAGATTCTGGATATTTGATATTGAAACTATCACTCGACCAAGACGCAAATATAAGTGTTGAAGCAACCATACCTATCGAGGCCAATAGAACAAGAGGTCTATCTCTGAGGGGCCCAGATGGAACGTCATTTAGTGAAGGGCATGGGCTACTAGGAGAATTTGCATCCGCCTGGCTAATGATAGAAAACGTAGGAAATGCTGTAGAAAATCAAATAACTATTTCCTGGGATAATACTGCATGGGGATCAGAATTAAAATTATTTAATTCGGCAAATATTGAACAATCGGCATTAATACTTGACCCTGGCGAATCTAAAGAAATGTCAGCAAGATTGATGGTGCCAAATGATGCTGCTTACGAAGAAGTGGTAACAACTCCTTTGATGATGTGTGTCGGAAGTGGAGAAGAGGAAATATGTCAAACTATATTTTTAGATTTTATTGCATCAAGAATAGTTATTGAAAATAATCATTTGAGATCAGTACCTTCAAATGAATTGATGTGGACTCTGAGTGCAGATATTCCAAATGATAGGGATGCAATTAACTGGTCCTTAGTAGATATAGGGATGGCAATAAGTGGTTGGAATTGGTATTCAGACGAGAATATAAGCATTATTGATGGAATCATATCTATTCAAGGCAACCCTGGGACTAGAGTAAATGGAAATATATACTTAGACTTACCTGAAGACTCTCATCCTATGTATCATAGATTCTCTAAAACAGGCAATATTCCTGGATTATCTATGGATTTTTCAATAGAGATTTTACAAATTTATAGAGCGTCTTTGAGCATAATTTCCCCTGTAGAAATGCCAAGTTATATCGAAATAGGAGAGGAAAAAATAGTCATACTTAGGCTTGAAAATCAAGGAAATGGAGAAGATTCATTTCAACTATCCTACAAACTAATTCTGAATGAAAATATCTCTACAGATCCCGGGATAATGGTGACTTTCTCGAATAACCCACTAAGTCTTGAAGCAGGGAGTCTAAGATCGATTCCTGTAAGTATAATTCTTCCCCCTTCTACTCCGGCGAAGGTAGATATAAATATAGAAATAATAATGAAATCATCCGGGAATATTTCAATTATTGATTCTAAAAATCTAATAATACAGGCAAAGCAGAATCATGTTTGGGAAATAGATGCACAAATCAATCAAGAACTTATTAATGGTAATGAATATACTATAATTCCTGGTGAAAGAATACAAATTGACATAAATGCTAAAAATTTAGGTAACATGTTAGATGATATAGAACTAATAAGTTCAACAAATATACAACTAGTAAATGGAGATCAATCAATTGGGTGGAGTGTTGGCGGAGATTTTAGATACGGAGTTTTAGTAAATGAATCAATTGAATTAAAATTAAATGTCACAATACCTAAAACTGCGTTAGTTGGCTCTACGATGAATGTTGAAACAATTATAATGGCTAATACAGATGAAATAGAGAGGTTTTCATTTAATGTAGGTGTCGAACATATTTCAGGATGGTCAATTTTAGCAAGAGATGCTGATTTAGAAATTGAAAAAAATGGTTCCGGAGTAGATTTAACAATAATACAATTAGGAAATTTGGAGACTAGACCATATATTTCAGTTTTGATCGTAGGAGAAGATGGTTGGATTGTTGAAGTACCAGCTGAAATATCACCAATAATTCCTGGAGGAGAAATTTCATTAATGCTGAATATTACGCCCCCCTCATCAGCCCAATATGGAAAATCAGTAGAATTAAATGTTAGAGTTCGTGAAGGAGACTCTAGTTCAATTACTGAAATAACACTACCAATCAGAGTGGCTGCAGTGTATAATTTTACTATGACAGAATATGATGATTGGATAGTATCTCCTTCTGGAGGTTATCCACTTGTTTCATTGAATAATTTGGGAAATTCACCTACAACTATATCACTTCAGATTTTGAGTCTACCCCAAAATTGGACAGTATTAGGTCCCGATAAAGTCGTTCTTGCCACTAATGAAGAAGTTGGTTTACCATTAAAATTAGTTCCATCTCAATACTGGGACGGAAGCGTAAGGACAATTAGAATATTGGCTAATGATAACAAAGGCAATCAACAAGAAATAATCATTGATACTAAATTCAATGAATATTCCTGGGGCAGTTCACCTTTTATTAATTCGTATACTAACGATGATGCATTGGTCCATATTATGAATATTGATGAATTGGAAGACACAGTAATTGATGACGAGGGAAATATTTTGAAATGGATTGAACAGGGTTGGATTTTGACAACGGAATTAGAAGGTTTTATTTATGGAAATATAACAATAAACCAGATTAATAAATTACCTTTTATTGTAAAATCTTTTGACATAAATAAAAGGGCAATTTCGTGTGAAATCTCAGGAGATTTTGGAGATGTTCATTCTTCATGCACTATAGCACCAAATAATGTTAGTTTTTCATATTCGATCCTCTTAACAGATGACAAAGGAGATATTATTGACTATGGATATGGATTTTTGAATAATATTGATACAAATATGATGATAAATATGAGTTCTGAAAGTTGGGAGCCTGAGCCTGGAATGAGATATCTAAACCTAAGAATTTTGGACTCCAAAGGGAATCAAATAGTTGAATATGAAAAGAATTTTGAAATTAGAAAAAGTAATTGGAATATAGGCTTGAATTCAGTTGATTTAGTAGGAACAGGTGAGGATCAAATGATAGAAATTACAGCAGAGAGATACGGTCATAGTCAATTATTGGATGCTGATTGTACCATAGAATTAACACAGGGAGATTTGAAAATACGTCAAAAAATTGATATGAGTACAAGAGTAATACTCACTCCGAAACCAAAGTTTGAAAGGCCTCTAGAGATTCAAGATGGTTCTGAGATTACTGTTATAATAGGCTGCTTATTTCCTTGGGATTTAGATGCTAATCAAGCAGATAATGAGATAAGAAAGGTTCTAACAGGAGGTGCTATTGATAATGAAAGAACAATTGTTACTTCCTTAAGTATGATTACCGCATTTGCAATAATCGCATTATCTGCGACTATATCGTGGATATTGAAAAATCGAAGAGAGATGAGAGAATTTGAGGAAATGGCTGAAAATGCTATAAAAAATAAATTAAGATCCGAAAGTAAAATAAAAGAAATTGATAAAATAAAATCAGAAGCCCCAAAAATAGAGGAATTATCAACTTCTGATTCTGAAGATGATAACATTGCACTGCTAGAAGTAAAGAAAAATAATGATGATGTTGAAAATAATAGGGATGAGCACTTAGATGAATTCGAGCGTAGGTTGAAGCGTATTCGCCGTGACGCCTGAGGCAGAGTTGGTCCCTTTGAGTCGATATATTCAGCCTAGTGCGTTTTATACTTTTGATCCCATTAGAATAGATGTGGATGATATTATAAATTCAATTGAAAAAAGCATGGATGGCGAACATGAAGAATTAATAGAAATTATGGGAGAAAATAATGCATTATCTAATCTTAAACAAGGAAAAAAATCAAATTACGATAGGGCTACAACATTATTTGTATCAATTTTAGACTGGCAAGAGAATGGAAGTGCCCCAATCCCATTGGATAGAGATAATGTAAAAGAAAGAATTGGTAGATTTCCAACATCTGATGGAAATTCTATAAAATACTTATTAGATAATACTTCTGATGAAGATCACGAAAGTAAATTACATGAACTATTGATTAAATTAATGAAAGGTTTATTGCCAGAAAATTTAGGTTACAAGGAATATGACAAGGGGGTAGCCGGATTGGAACTAATGGGTTGGATTAATTCGGATGAAGTCTCGGAACTTAAAAATACTATACAAAAAGGAAGATGGATTGTTTCAGCTAAAGAACCATATGATGGAGGAGTACAAGAAATATTTCGAAATTTGGTCAAGTTATTAAAGTCGGCGGAAAGACGTAATTGTGGAATTTTGATGCGCAAGCATTCTTAGATCTAAAAGGTTAAACCGGTTAATCTCTCATACATATTTGAATATAAGTTGGCCGTTTCTGAGATGATATTAACAGGCAATTCAGGAATTGGTGGTTCCTCATTACCATTCTTTCTAGCTTCATAAAGAACATCATGATGACCGGTGGCTAAGTAATGCTCTCTAACAAATTCTTTTGATAATTGAATAATTTCTCCTTCACCATATGATTTTGCATCCCACCATCTATCTTCATCTAAAGTCCCAAAAGAATCAACTAATACTGGCACCCTATTCTTTCCTAGCGCAAATTCCTTTTTCCCATCAACATGTATTAATCCCCTTGATGCGGCTTCAGTATTTATGATATCATCAATTTTTAGAACTATCTCCATTATATTATCAAATTCAGCATCAGTTAGGTTTGAGATAAATAATGCTTCCTTCCTATCTAAAAGGCGATCAAAAGCTTCAAACTTTGTAGAAACCTCAAGATATGGCTTTGGTAGTTTTATACCTTCGTGTAATTTGGTACCAGGCTCAAAACCAAACTCTTCTGCAGGGGCATCTCCTCTCTCGTACCTCCTCCATCCCGAACCAGCTAAATAGTGCCTACATATTACTTCTAGTGGGATAAATACATTTTCGGCGTCTCTTGGAATTGCCCCTGGTTCTCTAATTACATTGAATTTACGAGCAAGAATCCTATCTGGAGCGTTGACTTCTATGACATGGGTTTCACAAATGCCAGCATCTTCGACCATACTAAACCAATGCGCAGAGGTACGGTTTAGTGATTCGCCCTTTCTTGGTATTAAACTAGGAATGATTTGATCGAATACGCTAATCTGATCAGTATATCTAAATTCAATTATATCTGGATCATCAGTACTCCACACTTGCTTTACTTTTCCTTGGTATATTAACTCGCCCATAAACCTCTGAAATGAAATAGGGAAATTAACATTACTGACGAATCGTCTCAGGAAAAATATTTAATTATCAATGCAAGGGTTCTATATCCTTACTCCTAATCGGAATTTAGTGAATGAAATGTATAGGCAGGTCTTTGATTCGAAAGAATCGAAAAAAAAGTACATTAAACGTATTATATTAGTATTTTCATTAACATTATTGTTATTATGTTCGGGAGTTGTGCAGGCACAGAGTAGTAAGAAAAGTGGTTGGGAAATTATTGAATCTAATACTGAAGTTGATATTACTAATATCATATCTACGATAGGTGAGAACGTTTGGTCATTTGGAAATAATGGTCTGATGATGAAAAGTATCGACAAAGGAAAAAACTGGAATATTCTTGACAATGTGACTAATGAAGACATAATGTCCTCAGATTACTCAAATGGGATATTAGTTTTTGTTGGTAAAAATGGAACTGTTTTTCAGAAAGGTACTAATGATTTATGGGAAAATATATCTATCATAGATTCTTCTATGGATTTGAAAGGAGTTGCAATATCATCGGAGGATTTGATATATGTAATAGGTGATAAAAATTCATTGTGGAAGTATGATAATAAAATTTGGGAAAATATTTCAAATGATAATCTAATGAATTATAACTCAATATCATTTATTGATAGTAATGATGGCCTTAATGGAGTTATAGTAGGAGATAGGGGATTGATCCTAACTACATTAGATAGCGGATATAATTGGAATTTAATAGAGCCCCCAGAATCAATAAAGAATTCAAATATCATTTCTGTCGAATTATATAGCGAGTCCAAGGCTTATGCGACAACTGAAGATGGATACATCTTGGTATCTAGAAATTTAGACACGAGCATAGGATTTGAATGGGATTTAGTATTAGATGAGAGGTTACCTATTGGAGCCGCTAGAATTGAAAATATAGATGTAATAAATTCAATAAAAATTATAGTAACAGGTACAAACAATTATGTTGCAACCAGTAAAGATGGTGGCAATACATTTGAAAGGCATAACTTGTCATTATTGCCTTCAGAGGGAGAGTTGGTTATTCGTGATATAGAAATGATAGATGGTTTTTGTGGCATAATTACTGGTAATTATGGATTAATTTTGATTACAGCAGATAACGAATATGGATGCACAGAAGGCCTAGATCAGTCAGTTGGTTTTGAAATAGAAGAATTCAATAAATTTGGCACATTTGTAGAAAAATATGCTCCATGGATGTTGGATGGATTAATAGCAACTATGAAAATAGTAGGATTTGGAATTTTATTTGGATTTATTATTGGCATATTTTTAGCAATGTGTAAAACTGCCCCAACCTCTCTGAAGGATATGATTGAAAGTCATTTGGAAAATGTTATTTTTATCTCATGGATTATGATTCCATTTTGTATTTTGATTTCAAGATACTATGCTAGTCTGAAGATCGGGTTAGTATCATTTTTAATATTATTAATAGCTTTGAAAATATTAAAGATCTATTTAAAGAATAATAAATTAAAACAATTGTCTGATCAGGAAGGTTTCTTTGGAATAATAATTCCCCAATCTAAAAGATTATTTTGGACGCGTATATTAGGACTCTCTTTGATGATTGGAATACCCGATACTGGAATTATCAGAATAAGAGGAGGTATTTTAATGATAATAGAATCTATAGATTCATTTATGTCATTAGGATTAAATGGATTTGAATATGTTTATTCACCTGTGGGTGATCCTATTGCTTTTTCATACTTGATAATGGGTTTTGGTTTGTTAATACCCGGAATATTGTTATCAACAACTAATGGTAAATATTCAGATATATTTATTCCATTCTTAAATAATAAAAAAATAAAGTTTAAACCTTGGGAAATAAGACCTTTGAATTCTCTTGCTACTTTGTATACTGATATGTTTCGAAATACACCTTTGGTAGTACAATTTCTATTTTTGCACTTTGGAATTGAAATTGGAAAAAGATTAGAGCAATCTGGAAGTGACATGTTTCAAGGTATACCATATTTAGCCGATATTTTTAGTGACAGGATTTACCTGAGTGCAATATGTGCTCTTGCGATGAATTCAGGAGCATATCAATGCGAAACATTGAGAGGCGCTATCGCTGCAATTCCTTCTGGACAAATGGAAGCGGGAAGAAGTATTGGATTAACTTATTTACAAACAATGCGCTTGATAATATTACCTCAATCGATAAGAATATGCATTCCTCCTCTCGGTAATGAAATGGTAAATTTAGTTCTAAACTCATCATTGGCCATGGTAATAGGCTACACTGAATTAACTAGGCAAGGAAAATTAATCAATGCAATAACATTCCAAATTACTTGGACTTGGGGGATGGTAATGATTTCATATTTTATAGTAACATGGGCATTAGCAATGGTACTTAGAAGGATCGAGGTAAAAACACGTATCCCAGGATTGGGGATTGTATAGGTGGTCAAATGTCTGAAGAAGTTTTAATTGTTGAGAATATGCATAAAGTATATCCAGGTGGAGTACATGCCGTAAAGGGGATTTCATTCAAGGTGAACGAGGGAGAATCGGTTGCAATAATTGGATCATCCGGTAGTGGTAAATCAACTGTATTGAGATGTATCAATAGGTTGATTGAGCCAACAGAGGGGATAATTAAATTGAAAGGAGAGCAAATAAACACTCCCGTAGCAGATGTAAATGAGATTAGATCGAGAATAGGGATGGTTTTTCAGTCATTTGAATTATTTGCCCACTTAAAAGTATTACAAAATATTACATTGGGCCTGATTCATGTAAGGGGCATGAGTACTGAAGAAGCAGAAAAAATAGCTCTAGAAGTATTAGAAAGAGTAGAAATGTTAGATAGGAAAGATGCTTATCCCGGAAATCTTTCAGGAGGACAAAAACAGAGAGTAGCGATTGCAAGAGCACTGGCGATGAAACCTGAAATATTACTATTTGATGAACCTACCAGCGCCCTGGACCCGGAATTAATAGGATCTGTGCTAGAAAATATTCGATCGTTGGCAAATGAAGGAATGACAATGATAATTGTAACTCATGAAATAGGATTTGCGAGAGATGTTGCTAATAGGATAATATATATGGATGAGGGAATTATTGCTGAAGTAGGAAGTTCAGAAATTATAGATAACCCTCAAACAGAGAGAATGAAAAAATTTCTTTCAACTTGGGACTAACATGGGTCCGTAGACACTGACCAAGATTCTGTTGTTCCTCCACCATTCCCAGGTGCAGTTTCTAAAACATAATTATAATATGACGTATCGGTGACTACTAGTTGATCTGTCCATGCAGAATTTTGAGTAACCTCTACAACGAAGTAATAGCATCCGTGCTCTGACTCCTCCCATTGATCTTTTGGAACGTATTTAATTTCAGAAAAATCAGGATGATTTATTGATCCTTCTAGAGGTAATTCTGATCCAAAATCACCTATTACATATTTTCCTGAACCAAATTCACCAGAGTTAGAATTCCATTCTGCTTGAGCAAATGGATCTAATGGGCTGCCAGTTACGCTAACATCAGGATAATCTATGGCTATTTTTCCATCTTCGTAGTATAATGTAGCAGACAAATTATAATCGGCTAACGGTAAACTTGCTGGACGACTATTAGATTTTAATCCAGACCAAGAGACTAACGATACTCCAATTACACAATTATCATATGAACCACAATCATCTGAACTTTCGCTAATAACTGCACTTGTCTGCCCTTGAACATCATCAATTGTTCTTGATAGATGATTTGAATCCAATATAGCAGACATAGATATGCCATTAACGGTTATTTCCATTATGTAATTTGTTGAGGGTAGGGCATTACCAACATAAAAGTCCGAAATAGTTAAAATTAATTTTCCATAATCTCCATAACCATCTGATTTATCAATTTTTAGTTCCATAGTCTGAGACCAAGTTCCAATCATAATACCTGCATCAACTGGTGATGAGGAACCTCCATTTTGTCGGATTTTAATTTCTAAATTATTTCCATCATCAGTAATTTCTATATCTCCTATTGACATATCGCCTACTAAGACCGATCCAAGAATTATTGGTAAAAGAATCATAGATAAATACGACGTTGCAACAATTACAGCAGGAATAACTTTGACGCCCGGTCCGCCGACACTAATTGGCGTGCCTATTCCTAAAAATATCCATACTGCAATCAAAGAAATAACAGAAACAAAAGACATTATTGCAGTAATTGGAAAGGTATCGGGAATAATATAAATTCCAAACCACATTATTATTATTATTGGAAGTAAACCACCGATTCCTAAGGCAGCAATAATTTTCTGAATGGATATTACATCATTATTAGTAGATTTGGGGATTACAGCATCTTCCAGTATTCCAGACGAAACTTGGACATCTGAAGAATTATCATTATTTTCTTGTTGTTCTAACGCTTTCTGAAGAAGACCGCCTGTACTCATTTAATATGCCCCGCATTTGAATCCACAATTAAGTTAGGTTATCAACCCGTTGATGGATATCGCCTAGCAATGTAGAATAATTGGTGATTTTAAAACAACCGAGAATCGAAGGGCTCTAGCAAAGAATCGTCATTTTCTTCTTCTCTAAACGTGTTATTTCTACCTGCAAGCGCTACTGCTGCTAAGGCTGTTATCATCATAGTTCCAGTCAACTCAAAACCCGGAAGATAAATTCCTCGGATGTAAATAGTCATACTTTGGACCTGATAATTAGGTATACCTTCTGTTCTCACTGAAAACTCAGAAGTAGCTTTAAATTGTAAATTGTAATATTGATCTGTCCACCCTTGATTCTTGGGAGTTCGCATTTGAACTCTAAATTTAGTTGGAGGAGCAAGTGAATCAATTTCATCTGTGAGTAATGGGATACTTAGTTGGAAGCCTGCGTCGTTCAATTCATCATAATTTTGAATTTCTACATTAAATTTATCCCTCGCATTCCCATCGTTATAAACATCAAATTGAAGCATATAGTCTACTTTTGGCCTTAATTGTAAGAACGCTAATTCAGCACCAACTCTCAGTCTACTAAACTGTTTGTAGACAGCCAATACTTTACTTTCAACTGGCTCAGACACTCCAGATACAGGACCACCTCCCCATGTGACTACTTCTGCAGTTATCGTAACAACTTGCTGCCCTTCTGGGGCACGTAGTTCGGCCCTAAGTGCAACCTCAAAACTCGCTGTTGAACCACCAGATACAGATTTAGAACCAGGTCCTGCGACGCCTAAAATACCTCCTGAGTAAGTTAGTTTAACGGTTTCTGAAAATGTAGTGGGATTCTGTAGTGAACAGTATACTATACTTGTTCGAGTAGAACCAGGGAAAACATCTATTGGAGTTGGTTGTTGACAATCCAAGGAAACTTCAGGAGAAGTTTGTGCTTGTACCATAGCAACACCAGATAATGTACTGAGGAAATAGACACCAATTAGCATCACAGCAGTTCTAAACGAGGAACTCATCACCCTTTGGCTTTCCCGAACCTTATTTTATACTTCTGATGATATGTACGTAAAACAATCAATTTTTGTAAATTATTTTGGTGGACCCGACCGGATTTGAACCGATGGCCACTCGGTTATGAGCCGAGCGCTCTAACCAACTGAGCTACGGGTCCTATAGCCCTCGCCCAGCACCAAATGTCATGAACTTTATCTTTTTCATAATTGAGATAGGACTTGAGTTTACGATAGTTTTCATCTACATTCAACTGTAATATTTATCCATGTAAACGTTCCGGATTGACCGAAGGGTGTAAAAAAATGAGTGAACAATTAAGTGTAAAAAATATAGCGATTGGTTGTATTGTGATTGGATTATTGCTTCCAATGATTAATTTAACAGTTATTTCAGGAATGGCTACAGATGGAGTAATTTCAGGAGTTGGAGATAAGATGGCTGATGACAGAGATGAATTAACAGATTGGGAAGATCCAGATTGGCTTGTGACTACTAGTGAAAGATCTTATTTTGCAAATTCTATAACTAATGTTGATGAATTAGAGGCAGGAGATATTCCTGAACTTGAGAAAATGGGACCATTTATTTATACAGTTACAACCACCAAAGACATAATAAATTTTGATGAAATAAATGGAGTAATTACTTATTCGGAATATGATAGTTTTGATTGGTGTTCAGATTGTACTTGGACTGATGATCAAGGAGTTGAACACCAGTCAATAAATGGGACAACCGACGTGACTCAAGTCAATATTTTATACAATACTCAGCTTATAGCAGGTCTCGCCACAGGAATAGACTATGGAGGTATTTTTGCAAAAGCAGGATTTGCAAATAATATGATTAATTTTGAATTACAAAATAAGGCCCCAAGTATTTGGTCTGCTAATGATATTTCACTTGCCGTTGCTGGACTTGGAGGCATTGCAGTATTAGATGAATCATATGCTAGCTGGAATGCTTCTTCGATGGCAGGAATGATGACTCCAAATTTCACTTCGTCGGCTTCTTTCATTATGGAAGAAGCAGTGTCAGATACTGGTGTATGTATAGCACTAACATGTGAAATTGGTCCGGTACTAGTTGCGGGAATGGGGGCGCCGAGTGCTGAAGTGACTGCTAATAGATCTGTATTATATGGATACTCTGATGTTATAGAACCAGAATTGACTCATATAGACTGGGCAGTATATGCTCTCGCAGCTACTACTTTCAGTAACCATGGTGGCGGTGCTAATTTGTCTGAAGTTGATAATTTGAAAGAAAGATTGGCGGCAGTAACAGAATCAACATTAGGTAGTCCCGTAAATATTAATAATCCGGCTGCACTAGATTACATCTTATTTGGTATTAATGAAGATACAGGTAATGCAGCAGGTCTTTTGACTGAAACTGATTTCTTTGGAATCCCCTTAAATGGAGTTGCTTTGTTCCTTTTAGGTGCATCTGGAAATGCATTTGATGCAATGGTAGAATATGGAGTAGGATTAGGAGATTTGCTCAGCTTGGTAGACTATTCGGGAAGATGGTTAGCATATGATAATCCTTTGATTGGTACTCCAAGTGATTTTTCAATGATATTAGTTGGCGACAGTGGTACATTAAATGGTGATCAATGGTGGTTGGAATCATTTGGAGGTAATGAGCCGATTGCTAATGGTTATTTGAGCATAGGATTGAATAGAGCAGATTTAGAAGGTACGATAGACATGTCCGCAGATAAAGCAAATGAAATCTTATATACTGGTGAATATTCTTTGACAGGTAGTTTCGCGACTGAATTTATGTACGGAGAACTTAGTGGATTATCTCTTCCGAGATCTTCAACAGGGCCAGTTGCAGGAGGAGTTCAAGCAGTTTGGGATAATGCGTACGTCGCATCATTATATGAAATATCAGAACCTGAAGCTAATGCACTAAGAAGCTGGGTAATTGATTTTATGTTCCCGTCAGTAGTTCCAGCATTACTAAATTTCCAATATGGTGCTACTCCATATACCACACAACCCATGAATAATTGGCTATATGGTTGGGACGATGCAGTTCTTGCAGGATTGGGAAGATTTAGTTGGGTAACATTAGAAACTAATGAGACGTATTTTGGTTCAGTTTCTGATGATAATCCCAATGGAATTTCAACAGGAGATTATACAGTATACCAAATGAGTACAGGAACAGGGGCGAATAATGCTGATAACATGGAACATGGATTGCTTAGAGGATACATTAATTCAGATGGGAATGGATTATGTGACTTTAAATTCGATGATTTGGGAGAAGTAGAGTATCTTGTTGCTTGTGAAGCAAATGAAACCTATGGCATGACAGAATATTTACCTTGGAGAGCCCCTCATAATGAAGCGGCTACCTATGGCTTATTATCAGATAATGTTGGAAATACTAACACTGTTTGGGCAGGAACTATTGGAGGAATCGCTGATGCAGAAGAATCTTTTAATGTCAATTTAGTAGGTTATGCAATTGCAGAAAGTGTAGTTGGTGATGAAGTAACGTACAAAAATATTCCAATGGTTGAACATAGCGTCATTCTTGATCCTGCTGAAAATCAAATTCAAGGCAAATTGATTGGAAGTGGTACATTTGTAGATGCAATGCCAGGGGCTTTACCTGTTTATTTTGCATCTGAAGTAGATATAAAAGTTGAACCAATAACTAATGTAGCAATGTATGGAAAATCAACATCTTCATTTGTGTTCGACTACAGAGGTCCAGGGAGTATCGATCCTGACTTTAATGCAGAATACATGAAAACAGTATTTGAAATCCATACTTTTAGTGAAATATCCGACGAAGATGCTGAATCATTCAAGGGGACAGTATTAGATCACACAGGACCACTTTTCTGGAAGAATGTAGTAACAGGAAAAGATGCACGTGAGGATACCGAACTTGAAGCACTAACTACGGTAGCATATGTCTCGGCTGCAATGTATGTTGGGGGACTAGCATTAGTAATGTTTGGAGCCGTAAGAATTGGAAAGTTAGCTGGCAATGATGAAACAGCATACCAGGTTTCCGATTCGAACGCATCAGATATTGAGGAATAAATTTAATTTAATAATTTATACTATCATAACCTTGATTTGAAGCACTTCATCTTGCGAGCTATGGTGCCGAGGCTACGTCATGTAGATCAGATGAGAGCTATTGCTGTTTTGTTCATGGTAGAAGTACACACAGCAGCAATATTACCTCCTCAAGGAATATCCGAGGGACATCCCATGGCATTCGTAGCGGCGGCATTTGGAGGTATGGCAGCACCTATGTTTGTGACACTTTCAGGATGGGGAATATACAAAAGTGGATTAAAGAGACATACTCTATTAGAAAAAAAATGGTTAAAATGGATATTACCAAGATTTATTTTATTATTTATTTGTCAGATACTAGTAAATTTAGCACTTAATATTGATAGAGGTGGAAGATTTTATTGGCACACCCCAGGAGTCTTGACATTACTCGCATTGGCCACAATATTGACACCACTAATTATTACTATATCAACTAGATTAAGGAGCTTAATGATGATTATAATGATACTTTCACCTATCTTTTTGGGAGAATATAATGGCATGAATTGGTCATGGGATCATAGAGTCGGGTCAATTGATTTTTTTGATTGGATGCAGAGATTATTTTGGAATGGAACATATCCATTAATCCCCTGGTTGAGTTACATATTTCTGGGTTCATTGATATACGATTTTAAGAATAATTTACATTCAAGAGATAGACTAATAAAAATTGGACTATTGATTACAATCCTTACATTTCTCATCTCCATTTTACAAAAAAGGGCATGGGCGTTAACTTCAGGAGATGCAGTGTTAACATTTTTCCCAGCAAGTACTTCATTTTTGATTGTTTCAGGAACAATGGTATTGATAATTATGAAAATACTTGAAGGAGAAGAGCCGAGGGGCGGATTTTCTCGCTTTGAAAATAAACTATCATCATTAGAAGCTGTGGGAAAGATAACATTAACAATTTATGTTCTACATTTTTTAGTTCTCGGGGCCGCGGCATTCGTTATGGATGGAAGACCTAGGTTGGATATTATTACTGCTTTTTCTATCACCATATTACATACATTGTCATGGATACCTTTTGCAAATTGGCATCAAAAGAATATTTCTAAAATATCTTTTGAGAATCTATTAAGGAAAATAAGCTAAAAAATTAAGTGTCCGTGATCCAACTTATTGGGCCAAACCAAACGCTATTGCCTCCATTAGTAGCTTCTATTCTGGCATGATAAGTTGTTCCTGAATCTAGTTCCGATAATTGATATGATTCATAACCAATATTTGGCGTAGCCAAAGTTACATTGTTCGACCACCCTGTTGGTTGCTCCCCTCCATCATTTTCACCATAATGTAATATTAAGCTGGTATTAGTACCATTATCATAAGTTTCCCAATTTAAATTTGCAGATGTTTCACCTATATCGTCAATGTAAATATTCCTAATTAACGTAGAATATACATAATATTCGCCTCTCAAAGGATCATCAACCCATATTGGATATTGATTCAAGGTATCAAATGTCTCTTGATTTAAAGGGAATCCCCACGCTTCAAAATAAGGAGCTAAATTATATTCAGTAGAATTTGATATATGCATAACCCATGAATTAAATTTTTCAATATCTCCACTGGGAACTTCAGCTGGTGGTAATTCATAATAAATTGATAATGTATCAGTAAAAGGTGTCCACCCCCACTTCTCCTTGATAATTAAATGAGTATCAAGAGCCACCCAGACCGACCAATTGTTAATATTTGAACCATCATTAAAATATTCACTCATTCTCAAATGCCTTTGATCAGAATCTGTTGCACTATGGCCAGATATTCCAACTAGTTCTTCCATTAAATATACGCTAGCAAAATTACAGGTTGTTTCTGTATTTCCAGGTAATGTAGATGGCATCCATTGGTGATTATGCCCTAATTCATGAAACATTCCCCAATCTCCATTTTCTCCAATATAAGATAAGTCAAGTACATCAGGGACGCTCAAATCGTGAGCCATAAATGGGTAGCCAGAATGCATCCATCCTACAGATATTTGTGCATCGAAAACCGCCCTTTCAATTCTTGGCCACGGAGTAAATCCGTATAATTCATGCTCCATGGCTAGAGCTTCGTCCCACCATTCCATTAATTCATCAGGGTTATCAAGATTCCTAATTTCCTCACTTGGAACTGTCATGATGAATAAATCGCTACCTATCTCTGCCCATGGAGCTGGAGCATCTCTAATTTCTTGTATCCAATTTGTCATATTTGTTATTTCATTATTAAAATATGGTGCTTTGATTGCATTGGAAATCATAATGTCAAATTTCCCTAATTCTGAACCCGCATCAAGGCTGATATAAATCAAACCTCCGAATGAATTACCAACTTCCAAGGTAGTATTATCAATATACCAATATCTAATTATATTAGGAAATCTATGCAATTGGCTTTTTTCCCAAAGATTATCAGAATGCGCGCCTATCAATATTGATACTCCTTGGTTTACGTAAGATTCATTTAATGAAATTGAAATTACTTCTCCTGGTCCTGCATATAGTCCTGTTGACATCCTTATGGGAGAACGTGCTCCAGAATAGCCAAAGTTAGTTGGTAAACCTGATTGATTTCCATCAATATTAATTATTTTAGATATCCTAGTTATATTTTCAGGTATTATTCCTGGAAATTCTACATGACTTGGGTGGATAGGTAGTTCTCTGGCTGGTAAATTTTGCGTCAATGCATCCTCAACCCTTAGCAATACATCGGCAATGGGATCTTCTCCCATATTGTATCCAATATTTTCCCATAGAGTACCGTATTCAATTGTAGTCCAACCTGTTGAATTGACAGTTTTTCTCAATTGCCTCCAGAAATTATCAAAATCCAGTGAAACTACTCCTGTGCAAATAGATAAAGTATTATCAATTATAATTGCTTCATTATCACTTACACTGACGCTATTCAGGCGGTTGTTCATTATTGCCTCAATGGCAGCATATGGACGGGAAAATTCATGAGGCGTTTTACTTAAATCTACGCTATTGTAGCCCCATGCATTTGATATAAATAATCCAGTTATTTGGGCAATTTTATTTCCAGGGTAGTTATGTGCTAAGTCAGTGTTAGAATAAGACCAATACCATGCATGGCCGCCCATTATTAAACCGCCTCCTTCTAGTAAAAACTTAGTTATATTATCATTATCAGAATGTGAATGACCATTCCAGAATTCATCTAATAAACAGTCTATCTGAGATAAATCTTCGGGAGTTACATCTAAGACAACATTATGTCCATCATTTTCTAGTTCGTCTTGGAATGATTCAAAACCGGTACCATAAGCTATTCCTACATCAGCATTTTCTCCACATACCCAGTTCACGGCCCTAAGAGAAAAAATTGTTTCTTGGGAACCTCCTCCAGTGACCCAACCTTCATGTCCATATCCTATCATTTTACCTCTGCCTACATGGCTACCAGAGATTACAGGGATATCATTCGTATATCCTCCCTCGGTAAAGCCAATAGGAAAGGACCATTGGCCAATTGGTAGAATCGGTGAAGGCCATCCCTCCCAGTCGGTTTGGCCCATTCCATTCAATAAGTCAAATTGATCAGCAGATAAATCATGAATCGCCAACCATAATTGAGATGTGAAGGATCCTCCGGAGTTATTTGACCATACTGTATACTCTTGCCAGTCACTTCTTGAATTGGGGATTCCTTCAATAGAACCATTTGGCATCATCATAATTCCATTTGGTAGTTTTGGAAAAACTTCCCAGGTATCTATCGTAGGACCATTATTATGAGGTTTTATCAATATAGAAGTATTCGATGCAAAAACATAATCTCCGTCTATCCATGAAATATTATTAGGAATTTGGTTAGATATCCTGATATTTATTTCTGTAGAATTGGTTCCTCCTGAATTATTTGCCCATACCTCATATTTTATCCATTCTTGTTCAATTAATGCATTACCACTTATTTCTCCATTAGTATAATTAAAAATTAGACCTGTGGGTAAACTTGGATTTATTTGCCACATTGTAGGTGTTCCACCCTGCCATGATGGAGCAAAAATTTGAATACTTTCATCTATAGACAATTGTAAATTTACAAATTGATAAGCAATATTTTTAACAGGTAAATCCAGTATTTCTATCCAGATATCTGTAGAAACTGAACCTTTAGAATTAGATGCATTGATTACATATTTTTTAAAATCTTGAATATAAATAGGTTTACCCTCCACTGAACCATCAGAGTTGATAAATCTAAGTCCTGGTGGTAATGTAGGCTCTATGGTCCAATTATCTACTTCTCCTCCATTTATTGAAGGCGATATTAGTACATATTCATTTTTTTTAAGAGAATAATTTTCGGCTGGAAATTCTAGATATGAAGGAACTTCTGGTTGCGAAGCTAATCTAATACTTGTAAAGGATTCTCCCCCTTTATTTGAAATAGTTATAATATAATCAAGGTCAAATTCGAATTCCGTAATACCATTAATGGAACCATTTGAATTTAATATTAATCCACTTGGGAGTGAAGGAAATATATTCCAATTTTCAGGAGTTCCTCCCTGTAGCTTCGGAGCATCAAGGGTACAAATTTTTCCAATTGTACAAATATACTTTAGGGCACTATATTCTATAGATTTGGGAGAATTTGGGAGTATTTCAATATCCAATGTAGTTGTCGACAGGCCTGCATTATTACTCGCAATTATCGTATATCTAGATATATCCTTTGAGAACATAGGATTTCCAGTTATTACTCCTGAATTTTCATTCAAATTGAAACCTAATGGAAGTGGAGGATTGACTTGCCATAATTCTGGGCCGTCTCCAATAAAGCTAGGAGTTAAGGCTTGCATTTCCATACCCACTGATAATATGATAGATTTTTCACCATAATTAAGATTTTCAGGCCTTAGCATTATTCTACAATTATTGCCTGTAAATACTTCTTTAGACGAGCAATCATCTTCTAAAATTATAGTTTTTAAACACTTAATATGAGTCGGATATATTTCGCAATCTATGGCTATATCATTATTCGAATCTTCTTGATTTGAGAGTCCTGTACACCCCGCTGTTAGCATCAAAGTGACAACAAGTATTGTTGAATTGAATCTTGTTGACATAAATTATCCTAGAACGATATACGATAAAAGAATATCGAATTAAATGATCATATTCCAGGGTACGCCAAATTAGGTTCAAAGCAATAATTAACATTTTGAAAATTAGACTTAAACTCTTTTATGTCACTCTTAATATTTTTGGGATCTTCTTTCTTAATTAATGCCCTAGAAAAGAAACTTGCTATATCCTTCATATCATATTTTGACATACCTAAGCGAGTTAATTCGGGTGTCCCCAACCTTAAACCACTTGGAGACAAAGCCTTTGTATCTCCCGGCAACATATTCATATTAGTGATGATTCCAGATTTTTCTAATATTGATGCTGCATCCTTTCCTGCTCCAGAATCTATTTCTCCATGCCTAGTTAGTACTTGATGACTGGCGGTATACCCTCTATCTTCAGCAAGAACTTCGAAGCCCTCTTCTGCCAGATATTGTGCTAGAGATTTTGCATTTGAAATTATATCCTTAGCATAATCATCACCGAATTCTTCGAATTCCGATAAAGCGACACATTTGCCAGCAACATGGTGGAGGTGATAGGAAGAACAGACTCCTGGGAAAATTCCATTGTTTAATTTTCTTTGAAATTTAGGATCATCTGTATCGGACAAAAGAAAACCTCCTTGAGGGCCGGGGAATGTTTTGTGACTGCTTCCAGTCATTACATCGGCTCCTTCTTTTAGAGGATCTTGAAATTGATTACCTGCAATTAATCCCAAGACGTGGGCCCCATCATAAAGTACCTTTGCGCCACCTTCATGTGCCGCATCTGAGAGTTCTTTCAGCGGAGTAGGAAATAGGAATACAGATTGCCCGAATAGAGCTAGATTAGGTTGAGTTTTTCTTATCAGACTCAATGATGCATCAATATCGGGTTCCATCCGTTCTTCATTCCATGGATAAGTTGTGAGATTGAGCCCCCTCATACCTACTGCGCCCATTTGGGCATGAGATATATGGCCGCCATCTGCAGTAGATACTGCAGTGATATTTTGTCCTGGTTTTGTCAAAGCTTTTAATGCCCCCAAATTAGAATTGGTACCAGAAGTTGATTGAATATTGGCAAATTTACAATTAAATACTCTTTTTGCTGTTTCAATTCCTATTTCCTCAATCGTATCAAAATCTTCACATCCTTGATAATATCTTCTTCCAGGTAGGCCTTCTGCATATCTGCCATGTAAATCCGAATTACAGGCTTTTCTGACCAGAGGACTCAAAATATTTTCACTTGCTATCATCGGGATACTATCTCGATAATGTCGGCCTGAATTATTTACAGATTGAATAATTTCACTAATGGCATTCTCTCTTTCCATAACTTCCCATCGAAAGACGGTAAATGATATTGACTATCATTAAACTTCAAAAATGAATAACTAGTCGTTTTAATAATGGTCGATAATTCGCGAGAATACAAAATCCTCGATAAAAAGCTTCAGTGCCTAATTTGCAATAATACGAATTTCATGATTGAATCTGCACAAATAAATGGAACTATTGCTAATTTTTTAGGAATTGGAAAAAATAATACTTCAATTACAGGATATATTTGTGATAAATGCGGCCATATCATGCCATTCATTAAATGATAACATGCTTAAAAAATATACAAAAATATACCATTAAAGTAATTTTTAGTGGCGCCGACAGCAGGACTCGAACCTGCGACCTGTGGATTAACAGTCCACCGCTCCACCAACTAAGCTATGTCGGCCTGACCCTTGCGCTTGCTAATTCATTCATGAATGAATCGGAATCATTCCCACTCAATTGTACCTGGAGGTTTATGAGTGATATCATATACAACTCTATTTACTTGCCCTTTCAATTTATTAGTTATCTCAGTGCTTATTTCACCTAATACTTCATGAGGTATGTTGGAGTACCTTGCACTCATTCCATCTAAACTAGACACTGCCCTTACAACTATTGTCTCACCATGTACCCTTACATCTCCATGCACACCTACGCTTCTCACTGGAAGAAGGGCAGCAAAATATTGCCATGGTAGGTCGCATCTTCCCAAAGATGCAGCTTTTTCTAGATTTTTTTCTACTATATCACATGCCTCACGACACGCTTCAACTCTTTCTCGAGTCAGGTTACCAAGAACTCTGACTGCTAGTCCTGGCCCTGGAAAAGGTTGTCTTTCACTAGATTTAATTTCTAACTCTCTTGCAATTTTACGTACCTCGTCTTTGTAAAACTCCCTTAATGGCTCTACAATTATTAAATCAACATCATCAGGTAAACCGCCAACATTATGATGAGATTTGATGACATCCCTATCACCACCTCCTGATTCTATCCAATCTGGTGCAATTGTGCCTTGAACTAAATATTTAGCACCGCAAATCTTTTGTTCATCTTCAAAAACTCGAATGAATTGTTCTCCTATTACTTTCCTTTTCTGTTCTGGATCGGAAACATTTTCCAGAGCCGCAAAGAATTTCTTTGACGCATCTACAATTTTGATTTCTATTCCCATTTCATTAAACATATTTTGAACATCGTCAGATTCATCTTTACGCATGAATCCAGTATCAACATAGACGCATTTCAGTAAACTACCAACTGCTTTGTGGGCTAAAACTGCCGCAACAGTGCTATCAATACCTCCTGAGCAAGCTATTATTGCAGTATCATCAATTTTTGTTTGAAGGGCATGGATTGCCTCATCTATTAGGATGTCAATTTTCAATCAAATCATTCCCTTAATTTAGCATCATCCAATAAAACTTGACTTGCCCTATTTTCTCTATATTGAATTATTTCTGAAGCAATTTCCGAATCAATTAGAGCTAACATCTGACCTGCTAAAATTGCTGCGTTATCTCCTCTACCGACTCCGACAGTAGCAACAGGCATTCCTGGTGGCATCTGAACAATCGACAAAAGACTATCATACGGGACCGCCCCTCCTACTGGGACTCCTATTACTGGCAAACTTGTCATTGAGGCTATGACTCCAGGTAAAGCAGCAGCCATTCCGGCCATACCAATGAAAACCTTACATCCGTCTTTAATCGCAGTTTCAACAACGAATTCTAGATGCTTGGGCGTCCTGTGGGCAGAAGCAATATGTACTGAGTAATTTATTTTTAGAGTTGATAATATAGAAGTACATTTATCGCAAACGGGCATATCTGATTTTGATCCTAGTATGATGCAAACATCCATGGCATCCCGAGCGTAAAGAGGTTCAAATGCTTACCGTTAAATTGTTAGAAACGTTTATTCTTCTTCGCCGGGAACTAGAAATCTCTTAGGCCAGGATTTACTAATAATTGGGAATGGATTTTCTAGTAAATTATTGAGTAATAAATTTTCTTCATTTCGTTTAAAAAATGGATCCTGAATAAATCCTGTCTTGTGAACATAGGCAATAGATATAAATTCAAATTTACTTCTACGAATTCCAGATACTACTAATGAACCATCGCTGCAAACTGCTCTTGCAATCACTCCTACTCTCCATATATTGCTCTCTATTATCCAATCTTCACTTAAATTCGCGCCATTCCAGTTTTTTTTATCTACTGGGATTAAAAATCTAGATGGAGGTATTTTCATCATTTCCTGAGTTAACATAAATGTCCTATACATCGCAATACAAAAAATAGAATATGAGATCCAACCAATTCTAGGTTCAATGATAATGTGAACTGGAAATATAATAATGCCCAGAAATAATAAATTCCAATCTATTGGCAAACTTAGAAAATCATTAATGTGCGAGGATTGCGAATCCCGTGAGTCAAATAAAGGATAAACAATTAGAAACCAAGACACTAAAAAGAAAACCAAAGATACTACTTGATCATCTGGTGTTTTCCCAGGTATAGCCAATGGTATAATAGTAAGTATGAGAAAAAAAGGGGCCCAAGCCATTGGAAATAGTAGTTTATGAGCTAATGGCTTCAGCCTTTGCCTAATCCACCCATTATTTCCAAGCCTAGGAGTTGTATAGGTCCATTTATTATTCGGTATTAGTTCACCTTTTCTATAATCAGGTGGTAATTCATTTTCTAGGCCCCACCATTGAGGGTCTCCTAGTAGCCAATACCCGTCTAAGGTGGCATCCATATGCTCCCGTGTAGGCCTTTGTTATTCGATATTATGCATATAATTAATCGGACTATTTGCCGGGGTGTTTGAGAATTAGGTTTCTTGCGGCCCATACCTCATCGACTCGTTTTACATCGGTAGTATGTGGAGCAGTAGTTACTATATCTGGATCTTCGGAAAGTATTTGATGTAAATCAGCTGCAAATTTATCCAATACTTCCTTAGACTCGGTTTCGGTTGGTTCAATCATTAAACATTCTGGCACTATCATTGGGAAATATAGAGTTGGGGCCATTACTCCATAATCCAACAGTCTTTTTGCAACATCCTTGCCTGTTACGCCATGAAGTTCCTTCAAAGGAGTTAAGGATAGGGTGAATTCATGCATGACTAAATCTGTCGGAGCACCATTTAGCGGCATAATATGGATTTTTTTTGCAATTTCAGGTTCGGGATTCATTATTCTGAATCTTAGATAATTAGAATTCAAAACAGCATGCTCACTCATTTTTTCCAATTCTTTTCCATATCTTCTGTAAAAAGCCCATGATCTAACAACAGCGCCTGCATTTCCATTCCATTGTTGCACTTTGCCTATACTATTATTTCCAACATCTTGCCAAAAGTACCAATAACCATCATCAACACCTTTGGGATCTGAGTCTAATTTATCTCTTCTACCTGCGATTGGCGTAGGTAAAAATTGAGATAAATGATTTTTTACTCCTATTGGTCCACTTCCAGGACCTCCTCCTCCATGTGGTTGGCTGAAAGTTTTATGTAGATTATAATGTACAGCATCAAAACCCATCCTACCTGGGTCTGTCTTACCAATTATGGCATTGAAGTTCGCACCGTCGTAATACATTTGCCCGCCTGCAGAATGAACTATCTCTGCTGCTTCCGCAATTTGGTGTTCAAAGACGCCTAAAGTTGAAGGATTAGTTATCATCATTGCTGCTGTATCATCACCGACTGCCGATCTTAAAGCATCTAAATCCAATCTTCCATCTTCGCCACTTGGAATTTCTATTATGTCATATCCGCACATAGAGGCTGAAGCAGGATTTGTACCATGGGCAGAATCTGGAACGATAACTTTTGAACGATGACCTTGCCCTTGTTGCCTATGAAATTCTTGTATACACCTTATTGCGGTAAACTCTCCTTGGGCGCCAGCTACAGGTTGCAAAGTAACCTGATCCATGCCTGAGCATATTGCTAACATTTCTTGCATTTCGAAATAGATCGCAAGAAGTCCTTGGACATGATTTTCCGGTTGAAGTGGATGGATCTTGTCCATTCCAGGTAATTGAACAATCTTTTCATTCACTCGTGGATTATGCTTCATCGTACATGAACCGAGTGGATAGAAGCCATTATCAATACCAAAATTTCTATTAGAGAGCCAGGTGTAATGCCTTACTATTTCAGGTTCGCTTGCCCTTGGCCATTTTGGTAGTGATTTGCGCCTGAGACTATTTGGGATTGATGATGTAAGGATTTCTTCTTCGATAGATGGTTTTGGTTGTGACCAGCCTGCCCCTTTGGCACCATTGAATGAAAATAAATCACTCATAATTTCACCTCAATCCATTCTTTAAGTCCAGTATACAAGGACTTCATATCAGATTCAGAGGTTCGATCATCAACACCAACCAGTAAACAATGATCCATACTATTCCACCAAATTCCTAAATCTAAACCTGCTGTAACTCCGAATTTATCTAAATAATCTAACGCTTCTGATGCTGGAGAAGGTAATCTAATGGCAAATTCTCTGAAATTATAATGTTCTTTATTTACTAGGTCAATACCCTCAATGGATGAAATTAAATTCTTAGTCAATTCTGTATTTGCTGCTACTCTTAAGGCTAGTCTTTCAAGACCTTCAGGACCTAGTAAGGACATATGAATAGCTCCCATCAGAGCGATTAATGTTTCATTTGAACAAATATTAGAAGTGGCTCTGTGACGTCTGATGTGTTGTTCCCTTGTTGACAGTGTAAGAGTAAAGGCTTTATTTTCATCTGTATCTTTTGTTAATCCTACAATTCTGCCGGGCATTTGTCTAATATATTCATCACTACAAGCAAATATTCCATATATTGGTCCACCGGCAGTAGGCCCTATTCCAAATGCCTGACCTTCGCCAACAACGATATCGGCACCCCATTCTCCTGGAGGTTCAATGATGCCTAGAGACACGGAGTCTACTCCAACTATTAGTGCGGTATTTGTACCTATTAATTTTTTAATATCAAGTAATGATTCATCTAAAACTCCAAAGCAGTTTGGTTGCTCTACATATACTGCACAACAACCTTCTGCTTCTTTTATTGAAGAAATATCGATGTAGCCATTTTGTAGATGTTTTAGTAATTTAATTTCAATTTTGGCGCCTTGTGTATAGTTTTTTATTACTGCCAATCTGTGGGGTGGAATGAATTCAGATACATATATGATGCTCTTTTGAGTTGCTTTTCTGTTATGGACCCTAACCGCGCATGTGATAGCTTCAGCCGCTGCCGTGGATGCGTCATACATTGACACATTAGCAACAGGTAAACCTACTAATTCACTTACCATTGTTTGAAATTCCCACATTGCTTGAAGCATCCCTTGGCTGACCTCTGGCTGGTAAGGCGTGTAAGATGTAAGAAATTCTCCTCTTGTGGCAAGCATTGCAACAGCTGTTGGTACAAAATTTCTGACTAATCCTGCGGAAAGAAAACTTGGCCTATCATCTAAAGTAATATTTGCCCCTAATAATCTTTGGGCATCTGACCAAATTTCTTCTTCGGATTGTGGATCTCTCAGAGGCAAGGGGTCATTACGGCGAATTTCTAATGGGATATTAGAAAATAAATCATCCATAGAATTTAATCCTAAAACCTCTAACATTTCCTTTTCTCGCCCTAAATTTGGCATTTGGTCCATCTCCCATACCTCCCCTTTGAGTCCATTGAACGTAGTAGAGTGTTTGAATAATTCGGATAGGCTGTTTCTTTTTTTTAACACATTATTAATTACCAAGAACATAGGCCGGAATATTATGAAGATAGCAATAACTTGGCCTGATTCATTTATTGCTCCTCACATTCAAGACATGCTTGGCCCGGCAGCAGTCATTATCAGTGACGATGTTTTGAAAGATCAAAATGCATTAGATGCAGCACTTACTCCCTGTAATGCGCTAATTCACATCAACTCATGGCTAAAGGATTCATCCAACGATAGGAATGATGATACTGTATACAGGGCTATGAGAGAAGAGGCTAGGCCGATTCTTGATGCAGTAGATCGTCACGGTAGTATCCATATGATAATCCTAGGAACTTTAAGAGTATATCCCGAGTGGAAACCAGAGTATAATCTACACCCATTCTATGATTGGAATTCTAGTTTAGATCCACGTGACTCGGCAGCTGGTGGGCAATTATGGATGGAAGAAACAGCATTAGAAAGAGCCCAAGCAGAGCGACCAGTCAGTATCTTAAGAGTTTCGAACGTTCAAGGCGTACCTATTCAAGGGCCTCCAGGTAATGGAATTTTACATAGATGGGCTGAAGATTGTAAAATAGGATTTGGAATAAGCCTACCGGGTGATGGTTCTGGAGTAAAAGATTTAATTCATATCCAAGATTTATTACAAATCTTAGGAGCCGTGATACAGGATCCCCCGCCTACAAGGGAAAGTATGGCCATAGGCTCAGGAGCAGGAATAAGTATGACTGATTTATCTGAAATCTATCGTAATAAGGTCAATTGTGATGTTTTGACTGGTGGCGAAGAGAAAGGAGAGGTATTTGGCGTAGTAGATGGAAGAGATATGGAAGATCGTTTTGGATTTAGACCGCAAATAACTATTGAACAAATGATAGATGAATCATTGGGCGTTCTTAATAATTAAAATTTGAGCATCAGGCGACGACGGATTTTATTCCATCCACAAATTATGGCTGTAATTTCTATAACATCATTTATTTTACTATTTTCTAGTTGGTCATCTTTAGGAATTTTAATTTCTATAATTTCGGTAGACTCATCGGACTGAATTTCTCCAATAAATGTGCTACCTCCGCGATATTTTTCTTCCAATCCTAATCCAAAGGTTCTTTGGATTTCCAAGACTTTTAATCTTAAATTCAAATCCTTATTTTCATATTTCTTTTCAACATTGGTAATCTCGGATGAAAATTTTACATTTATAAATTCATCATACACTTTTTTGAGATCAAGATTGGGATTAACCTCTGATTGTATTGGTTCAGATTGATTTTGTAACTTAGAGGATTGGTCTTTATCCGCTGGGGTGAATCGAGAAGAGGTTGTGAAATTTTCATCTACTTGGTTAGATATTAAACTTGCACCAATTACAGGGATTTTATTATTTTCTGATTCCGAGGAATTGGGCATTTCTTTTTCTTTCTGTTTATTTTGAGATATTTTGTTTGCTGTAATACCAGCTGCAGAAATTCCAACAGCAGCAACTGCTGCAGATGCGAGTAATTTAGCTTCTGCAGCGTCGGCTTGAGCATCCCATGATTTCTTTGCAAGGGGTTTCAAGGAAGATGGTAAATTAGATGATTTATCTTCAAAAATAGAATCTGCCATGGATCTCCCTTCTTGAATAGATAATGAACCGTCGTTGACTCCTTTTGTTACTGAATCTCGAACGTTATTCAGTTCGGACATCAATCCGGCCAAATCTGTAGGTCGGCTACTTTCTTCCATTATAATCTGAAGTTGTTCTTTACCAGTTTTACTGTTAAAAATTGTTTCCTCCATTTCTATTTTTAATTTATTTTCTGATTCTATCCTTATTTCCTCTTCATTATTACTAATGCCTTCTTCCAAATATTCTACAGCTTGCTTTGATTCTTTTTCAGATATATCATATGATACAGATAGAGTTAATTTTCCTATTCCTACCCATCTACGAGTACCAAGAGGTAATTTTCCATCGGCTGTTGCTCTTGTCCACCCCCCTCGATATAAGTCTTGACTACCGTCTTGTTCACGGTCATCTAAACTCCAGGATGGAGAGCCTCCTGCATTAGAATTATAGAAATATAAAATCTTTGTTTTGTTTTTAGGTTTATTTTTTTTGAACCATGGTTTTTCATTTATTAATGTTTTTTGTTTAAAATATTCTCCATCATATAATTCATCTATATGGCCGGCTAGTATTAAAGACTCAACGACGGAGTCTTCTACGCTTTCTTCAACGTAAGAACTACTGAAAACGGAAAGAATTTCATTTAAGTCCAAGGTGCCATCTCCATCTCTATCGATCGATGCAAAGATGGCATTGAGAATAGCCGCAGGAGCCTTTTGACCCGTTACACTCTCCAATGCATTTGAAAACTCGTCATAGTCCAATACCTCATTATTATCATAATCATACTTTGTGAACAAAGCTTCTGGCGATATTCCTCTACGAGACAATACATCTTGTAGGTTTTTGATTGCTATAGAAATAAATTTATCATCCAACAAGGTACGTCACCATTTGTCGGGAGAAGTCCTAAGACATAGTGGTTTTGCCGTCAACATCATATAAATGGAGTTGTTGAAATTAATGCTTTTATTTTTTTCTTCTTACTTACTTGTATCAAAACTTGATCGCCTACGTTACCAATATTGATGTATGCTAATGCCAAACCTTTACGATTTAAACTTGGAGATGGCCCCCCGCTAGTAACATAACCAATTAATTTAGAATCATCAGATGAATACACGGCGTGCCCGGGACGAGGAGATGGCCCTCTCTCTTGGCAAACTAACCCTCGCCATTTATACCCTTTTTCTAGTGAATTTTCAACATATTTTTTCCCTATAAAATCATGATTTAAATCGAGACCAAAGGGCACGTTGGTTTCTGCAGTATTCCTCGATAAGAATCCTGAAGGTAAATCAAAGTCTGGTTTTATTTCTAAACCCGGCCATAGAAAATCTTGACCAGATAATAAATATCCTTTTTCCAATCTTAGTGTATCTCTAGCCCCTAATCCCACAGGTAGGACTTCATAATTATCAGAATCTAAGATTTTTTTCCAAAGTCTTGGTGCGTCTTGATTATTTATGAAAATTTCAAATCCGGACTCTCCAGTATATCCTGTCCCTTGAATCCAGCCGGAAATTTCTAATTCATTAGGCTCAATATTTTGACATTTAAATCTGTCAACATTATTTTTTTTTCCAAGTATTGATTCTAGGACATCTCTGGATCTTGGTCCTTGTAATGCGATTATACTAGTCTCTTTTGACAGATTTTCAATCACTATGGATGACTCGTTTGGAAGATTTTTAGAAAACCATTCATACATGATTGAGACCATTGAAGCATTTGGTACTCCAAGAACCTCAGAATCAGATACTACAGCAAATATCATATCATCAATGATATGGCCTTTGTGATCTAGAAAGTGAGTGTAGCCGCACCTTCCAGGTTGAAAATTTATGAAATCCTGAGTTGAAATAGAAGTTAACCAAGACAATACTTCTATTCCAGAAAAACGAAAGAATCCCATATGAGATACATCAAATATTCCCGCAGATGACCTAGTGGCAAGATGTTCTTCTTGGATTGAGGAATACCAAATTGGTAATTCAAACCCGTGAAAATCCACCATCTTAGCCCCGTATTCAAGATGTGTGTCGTAAAGTGAAGTACGAACTGGTACTGATGAGCTCATGTGCATCCGAGGAGGGATTAGTGCAAAAACAAAACGGCATTAATTTTAATCTTTTAAAAAAAAGGTTTATATAATACGGCATATACTATACAACCATAGGTTGTTGAATATAAAAGGCATACTGAACTAATTTTTTTCAAAAAATATATGTGTGAAATTTAATTAATAATATAAAAAATTTAAAACTATCAATTTAGAGGAGATTTACATGAAAAATGAAATAATAGAATATAATATTGGCAAAGATGATGTGGAATCAACTAAAAAGAGCTTGTTAATTTTACCAAAATCTTGGCAACCAAGCATAAGGAATACAGAATCAATCAGAGGGTCATGTAAGGTTTGTAAAGCATCATCATGGGACATTGATAATAATAGGGGAGAAATAATATGTTCAGAATGTGGATATGTTGCAGAACAAAATATGATAGATCCTGGGGCTGAATGGGTAAATCATTCCGGTTCTGAAGATCGCAGTAGAGTCGGGGCACCTTCAACACTAACATTATCAGATCGTGGCTTATCAACAGAAATAAGGAAGGCAGACTTAACTTCCAGTGCAGCAAAGCGGCATGGGATGACTAATAGTGGAATTAAAGAATGGAGGCGCAGGCAAGTTGTTGATCAAAGAAGTAAAACAAGAGATAGTCGGGCAAGAAATCTATCAGTGGCAATGCAATTTATTAGAGATAGAGGAGATTTACCAGCTCAAATAGAGCAAGAGGCTGCGTCTCTTTACAGGCACTCCATGGACAAAGGATTGGTTACTGGCCGTAGCATAAGAGGAGTTGCAGCGGCCTGCGTCTACATTGCCGCTAGACAGGCAAAAATACCCCGTAGAATAGATCAAATTGGAGAATCATTCAACATGGTATCTGAACTAGATCAAAAAGAATTAAAACGCACCATAAGATTGGTTGCGAGGAATTTAGGTGTTCAACATATTACAGGGCCTGAAGAATATTTTGAAAAAATTCACTCTGATTTAGGACTTCCAGCGAATGTTTTAGGGCAAGCAAGAGATTTATGGCACTCCATAAAGGATGATTTAGAATGGCAAGGTAAAAAACCTTCAGGAATAGCAGGCGTAATTATTTACAAAGCATCCCAAGATAGTCTGATCAGTAAGACACAAGCTGATGTTTGTAAAGTATCTGGAATTAGTGAAGTGACATTAAGGGGAT
>CAXAFE010000011.1:0-70292 GCA_963968165.1 uncultured Candidatus Poseidoniales archaeon
GCATCCGTATCAGCATTGTCACCAACACCATCTCCATCTGTATCCATAGTTTCTGAAGAATCATCAGGGAATGCGTCAGCATTGTTACCAACGCCGTCTGTATCGTTGTCAGCAGATTCAGAAGCATCATCAGGAGCAAAATCAGCGTTGTCACCAACACCATCTCCATCTGTATCCAATGTTTCAGTATCATCTAATGGGAACGCATCTCCGTTATCACCAACGCCATCTCCGTCAGAGTCTAATGATTCATTACCATCTGCGGCATCAAAATCAGAGTTGTCACCAACTCCATCGCCGTCAGCATCTGAAGATTCAGTAGCGTCATCCGGGAAAGCATCGGCATTGTCGCCTACTCCATCTCCATCAGTATCATATTGTTCAGAATCGTCTAGAGGTGCGAAATCATCTGTATCATTTACCATGTCATCGTCATCATCTAAGTCTAATACATCGCAAACGCCGTCTCCATCAGTATCAAGTGGCGTATCCATTTCATCTAGTTCATCAGATTCATCTCCACAATTTGTAAGTTCGTCAGCGTCTGAATAACCATCATTATCATCATCAGCATCTTCGTTGTTACCGATTCCATCGCCATCTGTATCTAGGCTTTCATTTCCATCTTCTGGGAAATCATCATCATCGTTTTCAGCACCATCACCATCCATATCTGTGTCAATTTCGTCAGGTATATCGTCGCCATCCATATCCATATCCATATCAAAAGCTGTTATTGTAACATCTGCTATTGAACTAGATGTAAATATTGTATCGGTTCCGTCAATCATGTGAGATATAGTAGCAGTACTATCCGAAGCATCATCATCTTCAGCTGCATATATATCGAAATATTCACAATCATTGTAAAGGTATGTATGCTTGGAATATTTAACGTAAGCAGGTACGATATCAATACTATCTGAATCTGATGTGAGTGTTATTACAACAACTCCATTTGGGACTTCATCAATACATATTTCATATGATGTTCCTTCACCTTCGTACATCATAATATCACCACTAGTGGATACTACAGAGTACATCTGTGAGTTATCCTCTCTTAGTTGTTCATCGTTAGCTCCAGAGAGCATAGGCGTCAATGCTGCAGTTACCATAACAGCAACTAGCAGCAATGTTCTTGCTTTTTCCATTATTCTTGTATTCATTGTATCAGTCCTCCGCTTCTTCTTCTACGTCAGATGAATCATCTTCTGACTCATCTTCGTCCATACCATCGTCGTCTTCGAAGTCAAAGTCTTCGAATTCATCTGTGTAATCATCATCTCCTAAATCATCCTCACCTTTTGATCCGGATGCCATTCTAGTTAGGCCGACACCAAGGGCTACTATTCCCAAAAGAACACCTATGAAAGGCGCAGGGTCAGCTTCTATGTCATCAAGAATGTTTGGTTGTACACCGTTATCTCCTTGGCCATCTCCATTAGCATCATACCATTCAGTATTGTCTGTAGGGAAGTGATCTTCCCATGATTGTATGTTGTTAGGGTCTTGTGGATTAGGGAATCCATCACCGTCTGTATCAGGATCAACAGCATCGCATATTCCATCACCTTCTTGGTAATCGTCTGCAGTACCATGTTCTCCATCAGCTCCAGGGTTCCAATCACTGTCCATAGGCATCTGAGAAGCAACCATAGGATCTCCTTGACCACCGTTTTGTGCACAAATTTGCTCGGTAATATCTAACCATCCATCACCATCATCGTCCATGTCGCCATTGTCGCCAATTCCATCGCCATCAGTGTCTACTTGCTCGCTTGGATCCATTGGGAATGCATCATCAGCATCGAGTACGAAATCATTGTCATCATCAACATCAAGAATATCACATGCTTGACCTCCGATTTCGGCGTAATCTCTATCATTATCTGCTGGTACGCTAAATGCATCCATAGGATCTGTTCCACAGTTTGGTTCTTCTGTATCTAACCAACCGTCATTATCATCATCAGTATCTGCTATATCGCCTATTCCGTCATTATCATAATCAAGGTTTTCATTACTATCCAATGGGAATGAATCTGTAGTATCTGGTGTTCCGTCTCCATCATCATCAGTATCTACAACATCGCATATTCCGTCTTCATCATAGTCTGCTGGTACTGAAGTAACGTCTAGTGGATTTGTTCCACAATCATTTTCTTCAGCGTCAGTCCATGCATCATTATCATCATTTAGGTCTTCGTTGTTACCCGTTCCATCTCCGTCGGTATCAATCCATTCACCATCATCGTTAGGGAATGCGTCAACTGCATCTGGACAATTAGATGGAGTAGTTACGTTTTCTCCAAAATTCCAAATTACTTGGATTTCACTAGCAGCTAGCCAGTCAGCATCTTCACAGGAATCCCACCATCCATCATTATCATCATCCATATCAGCATTATCTCCGTAGCCATCCATGTCACTGTCGCTTGATTCCTGAGTATCATAAGGTGCCCAGTCGATATCATCATTGACGCCATCATTATCATCATCAGGATCTAATGCATCACACATTCCACTGATTACTGCATTGGTTGTAGCGTTGTATGTTGTATCGTCATCGCTGTCTACTGGTTGGCTGGTTCCCATAAGTGGGTCAGATCCACACTCAACTTCGTAAGTATCATTGTAATCATCACCATCATCATCTAAATCAGCATTATTCCCAATTCTATCGTTATCTGTATCCAATGTTTCAGTATCATCTAATGGGAACGCATCTGAAGCATCAGGCGTTCCGTCATTATCACTATCATAATCCAAAATTGTTCCATCCGGATCAAGGTTTGTTTGAGACGTAGCTGTCATATCACACAATCCATCACCATCTGTATCATTTGGAGTATTATTAGCATCTAGATGAGGGAAAGTAGCTTCTCCTAAGCAGACTCTTTCTGCGTAGTTGTCCCATCCGTCGCCGTCAATATCCAAATCATCAAGGTCAGAAATTCCATCTCCATCTTGATCAGACGTAGAATTCTCATCAAGAGGCATCTCATCTACATCATTAGGAACTCCATCACCATCAGTATCGTCATCTAAGCTATCGCATAGACCATCACCATCATAATCAGATGGTGTACTGTTACTGTCATTAGGATCTGTACCACAATCATTCTCTAATTGGTCCCACCATCCATCTCCATCAGAGTCAAGTGTGTAAAAGGTTACTATAACACTGTAATTGGTTCCTACGGTATCATAAGTTCCCCAATTTCTAACGCCAATTCCAAATGTGGAGTCATATTGTGACGCCTGACTTGTTGTGTTGTATTCTTGGTATCCGTTAGTATAGAAGCTTCCACCTAGAGCAGCCCAGGTAGATGAATAAAGGTCTAAGATACACCAAACATCAGGAGTATCATATCCACAGTCTAAGAATACGTTGATTCCAGAATTTGCAGGTACATCAAATGAATATCTGTCAGTAGAGTCAACGCTAGCCATACTCCATCCACTAAATGTCAGAGTGTTGTTGTTAGCAAGTAAATCAGTTTGAGTAGAATTCATGTGGTCATTAACGTGAACTGCTGTAAATTCACCAGGTCCTGCATCTCGTCCTGAGTTAGCATCATTTTGGTCTCCTCCTTCTAATTCTGAAAGGTCTGGGAATTCTATATCCATAGTGTAGCTTACGTTAGCACTGTATGTGTATACCCAGAATGAAATCCATCCATTATCACCATTTATGTTATCTTGTCCAACTGGCCAAAGTCCAGAATTAGACTCACATGTAGATCCAGATATCGTGTAACCACAACTAGGACCAGCGTAATACATTGGATTTGTAGGTCCGCAATCCAAATGTTGTGCTTGACACATTAACATATACGCATATACATAGACACCATCTGTATCAAGAGTTAGATTCACTGTCACAAACTTTCCTGTTGGGACTGGTATGTGATATAAATCGTACGTGTCCCACGCAGTATCAATCCAACCATAGCATTCGCCACCAGTGTGATTTGTAGGGTCATCTGGATTTAATCCAGCTTGTGTACTTTCGTTAGCCCATGAGTTAGCCTGTAATCCGCCATAAAAGTATGGAGAATCTACATCTTGCCCTAAGCCACAATCATCTTGCTGTGTTCCTGGGTCAAGACCTGGGGTGAACATACTCAGTGTTACCTCGTAAGGTCCACTGCCTCTATCGGTCATGACACGAATGTATATATCTTGATCATTGTAGTCATAAGTTCCAAATGCTTCTTCAGGGTTATTATTGTAAGAAGAAGATGCTGTATACAAGTATCCTGATGCTGAGGCATACATAATGGATAAATCTATATCATTTTGTGCTGGGAAAGATACAGATACTTCCATTGCATATGAAGATGGCAGGAAAACTTTGTAGTAGTCGTACATATCATATTTGTCATGCCCATATCCTGTAAATGTTTGATTCATTGGCATTATTTCCATAGCATCGACACCATACGTATCATCGCCGGCATCCATAAAGTTATCGAATAATCCATCATTCTGATATACGCTTTCAACTGGTTCCTCAGTCGCATTATATATATCGTAAACTACTGTGTAATTCATCTCATAATCTGCTGGAAGACTAGAAACAGATACCATTAGCCAGACTGTAGAGTCAACTGCAAGATCTGTATTCCAATAATATGATTCGTTAGTAGCGACTCCTTGCATTTCCCATGCACCTGTACTCGAAGATACAGTAGTAGCATATCCTCTATCCATATATTGGTAGAAGTTTAGTTGTCCTTCTATGGATTCGTTTTCATATCCCCAATCTAGAGATGCCCATAGTCCATGGTATGCAGGAACAGATATCTCAAACCAATCTTGGTCATCAAATCCGGCACAAATCATACCTGAGAACTCCATTACCCCTATGTCATCTACATTTGTAGGTTCAGAGGAATCGTCTCCAGCGTCATCACCAGAATATCCATCATCTTGATTCCAGCATGGAGGTGGCGAGCCAGGCTCCATAGCTAATTCAATCAGATATCCAGCATGAGCGTCATTTCCTGAGTAATATTCTACTACTACAAAGAACATCTCTCCACCTTGAGTTTGTCCATTGTCTATGAATTCTGGATTATCATACCATGAGTAGTCAAACATGCCAGTTAGATCAGATTCAGAGTATAGATATACATCTAAATCAGCATCATTATTCCAACTTACAGTAATATTAGAGTAAAAATTTTCGGGTATAGACACTGCATATACATCTTGAGTATCTGTTTGGTTAACATGGCCAGAGGCCATATCATCTAGTGTAAACATATCGCCAGTAAGGAATCCTGAAAAGTTACCAATAGAAATTCCGACATCTAGTCCGTATCCACCATCACCATAGCTGTCCATTTTTTCTACTAGATATTCTCCAGCATCGCTATAATTAGCAATTATTCCTGAAAATCCTGATGCCCAATATCCGAAAGAATCAACAGTTCCATCTGGAAGTGTTATATCAAGGGATGACTCAGAACTGCACCAGAAATCACAGGATGTTATTGCCACTAATGCTTCTTGTGAACCATCTAGTGTGAAAGAATCAGATTGATAACTCCATGAGAAAGGTTCATCAGGCATCGATAGTAAAGGATTCATCATTGGATTTGTAACATCTCCTGCTGCACCACCATCTGCAGGGAATACTGTTACGTTTAATGTATAATCTGGATTATTACTCAAAGTAGATGAGCAATAATAGCAGGCAACTTGTAGGGCTACTAATTCTCCCAACAGGTCAATATTTTCTCCGCAACCAATAGTACCACCAGTACTACTAGCGTCACAGCCTTGGTCACCAGAGGTTGATAATGATATAGAATTGCCCCCAGACCCTGCATTGTAAGCATATATGTATCCTGAGGACCAGGATGTCATTCCATCAGTTTCTCCAATAGCTCCCATGAACATATATTGAGAACTACCGTTCCATGAGATTTCCATTGTAACTCCATATCCAGGCTCCATATCAATTTGGAAAACGTCTCTACCATCTTCAGTATTGTAAGCATACCCAGAAACATTTATTTCTCCTGTATAGGAATTAGTTTCAGGCCCATCTCCCCAATCAAAATCTTCTGTAAGATTTATTTGGTCGGATGGATTTACTCCTGCGTCGTATCCTCGGCAGGCATCCGCTCCTAAACATGGGCTTGGAGGCGCATATCTGGTATCGCTATTATTCTGCATTTCTACTGGGTCAATTTGGGCACTCAGTAGTGGCAGGAACGCTGCGGCAATCATTAGTAGGGCTAGGCTTATTGAACGGGTGGTTTGTTTGTTCATGGGCGTCACTGTCTTTCATGAGGACTTGTTTTTGGTATAAACTTACTCATAGATGCTCACTCTGTGTACTGTTCCGGTATATTACAGGATAACTGTATATTGATTCGATTTTAGGAAGTTTTTTCTGAATAACGGAAATACAATTACAGAATGATACAATAAACCGTAAATTTTTTTCAACTTGAAATATCAAAATAATAAGTATTAAAAAAACATATAGTGCAATAATCACACTTACCCCTGACCCATTAATAATTCAGCATTTTTTTAATATTATTTATTCTATCTCAGGTATCCATTCTTCTTTTGTGGAATCCCACAACCACCCCGGATATTCTTCAAATTTCTCTAATCTCACCTCAGATTGTAAATTCTCAGGAGTGTCTTCATCATTGATTACGATTGCATCTTCTGTTTCTATTGGAACATCTTCGTCGTCTAATTTGAAATTTTGAATTTCATCATAATCTAATTTCTCTTCATTTTTATCTTTTTTCTTATTTAAAACTACAATTGTCATAGCTACTACTATCATTATCATCGTAAATATGGGAATAATTACTTCTGAATTTAATTTTACTTTATCAATAATTGACAATGGATACCCATTATCTCCTAATCCATCTTTATTTAGATCCTCCCATTCTTCAGAATTTTTAGGAAAAACATCTTCAATATCGATGTAATTATCATTATCATCATCTGGATCTATTAAGTCGCAGTTAAAATCACCGTCATAATCATTAGGCATAGACGAAGAATCTAATGGATCTGACACGCATATTAGTTCTGCTGAATTTGGCCAGGAATCACCATCTGCATCTGTATCAGAATTATCTCCAATTCCATCACCATCATTATCTTTCGATTCTGTAGGATTTAGCGGGAATGCATCTTCAATATCGAGAACTAGGTCATCATCATCATCAACATCTAAGATGTCACATATGTGATCACGGTCGAAGTCAGCTGGAATCGAATTGGCATCATCAGGGTCAGATCCGCAATTAGGTTCGACAAGGTCGTCCCAAGAATCACCATCATCATCTTTATCCTTTATATCCCCAATTCCGTCTTTATCTAAATCTGACCACTCGGTGGAATCCAGAGGGAATGGATCAAAATCATCTAATGTTCCATCGCCATCATCATCATCATCTTCAATATCACACACATGATCATTATCAAAATCTAATGGTAATGAAGATTCATCAAGTGGATTAGATTGACAATCATATTCATTCACATCTGACCACCCATCATCATCATCATCTAGATCGGAATTATCTCCGTAACCGTCCCCATCATAGTCATACCATTCATTTTCATCATAGGGAAAGGCGTCGAATTGATCCTGATAACCATCATTATCGTCATCCATATCTGCATTATCTCCAATGCCATCGCCGTCTGTATCTGTAGACTCAGTAGAATCTAAGGGCGACGAGTCTACATTATTTGGAGTACCGTCTCCATCAATATCCTCATCTAATTGGTCACATATGCCATCTTCATCTGTATCAGAAGGTATTGAAGACGCTAGAAGTGAATCTGATAAACAATCTAATTCTAACTCATCCGAATATCCATCATTATCATCATCCAAATCAGTGTTATCCCCGGTACCATCATAATCAGTATCATTCCACTCATTCTCATCCAAAGGAAACATGTCATTACCATCAATATACGTATCTCCATCATCATCATCATCCATAATATTGCAAATATTATCAAAATCTGTGTCAAGAGGGGTATCTGTAGAATCATATTGGTCTGTGTTGCAGTCGATTTCATCAGTATCGTTCCAACCATCATTATCATCATCTAAATCAGCATTATCTCCTATTGAGTCCCCATCTGTGTCCGAAGATTCATTTGGATCGGTTGAAAAGCTGTCGTTAGTATCATCGATTCCATCATTATCATCATCTTCATCGAGTAAATCACAGATTCCATCTGCATCTGTATCCAAAGGAGTATTGGAAATATCATTGGGATCAGACCCACAGTCTAATTCTATTTCATCATAGAATCCATCACCATCCATATCTAAAGTGAAAATTAATACTGACATGTTATATTCTGCAGAGCCATAATATGCAAATACTTCTATAGAAATATCAGAACCTCCAACATAAAATCCTGAGTTGTTTGTAGATACAGAAGTAATAGATTGACCGGTTAAAGAATAATCAATTTGGGCATTACTATTGTCATAAAGTCCTAAACCAAATATACTATTACTCGGAAATGTAATATCGATAGTTATGCCATGATCTATTGGAACATATAAATTGTAGAAATCATATTGATCACCAGATTCATCTCCATAACCAGGCCAAAAGGATATTCCCTCAGTGGCGTTGATAGATGTAGAATTAGTTAAAGAATCTCCTGCATCTCCTCCACTAAATGCATCATTTTGATTAAATGCTAAAATTGTTGACTGATTGACTAAAGTAATATTAAATGTATAATTTCCTTCTCCGAGGCCTGCTTGGATAACTATAAAAACCGTGGAATCGCTTACATTTGTAGAACCACTTTGTACAATTTCAGGATTCCCATAGAAACTTGTTGAAATAATATTTTCAGATTCATCAAAAAGTCCTAAATCATAATCGTTTGAACTATCATTCCATGACAAGCTGGCTTCTATTGCAAAATTTGGGGGGACATATATTGAATAAATGTCATTAACGTCGCCAGAGTCTGAAATCCAACCAAAATATGTAGTATTATCCGCCACGCCATATGCATTTGCAAACTCTCCACTAACATCGCCACTTGAGTTTGCATCATTTTGATTAAACGTTTCCGAAGTAGATATGTTAACAAAATTTAAAATTAAAGTATAATTATCCCCGCTGGACCAAGCCCTGATCAGCATTGTAACAGAAGTTCCACCGATATCAGCGCTACCGCTGGTAATATTCTCAGGATTATTATCATATGAATAGTCTATATATGAGCCATTACTATCAAAAAGGTGTAAATCTAAATCAGTATTAGTATTATTCCAGATTAATTGGCCAGTTATTGAATGATAGTTTGGTATAGCTATACTATACCAATCATACTCATCATTATTTTTATCTACACAACCATAATATGTCCCATTAGATGATCCTAGAGCGGTTGCAGATGATTGTAGATCGGAGGCATCACTTCCAGTAGATGCATCATTCTGATTTGAGGGGCAAGAGTTAGAGGTACTATAGAACCAAATTTGCATAGTATATTGACCTGAGCCCGTCCATAGTTTAGCCCTAACATATACCGTAGTTCCTCCAATATTTGTTCCATTAGATGAAACTGAATCTACGGCATTACCAGTATTGTAGCTAGAGTCGATTAATGCCTGATTTTGAGAATATAGTAATAGATCAAAATCTGCTCCTGAAGGAGGCGTTAAATCAACAGCTATTCCAGAATTAGTTGGTACGTTAATTGCATAATAATCATCAGTATCATTGCTACTTAGATTTCCATAGTACGTAGCATCTACTGGATTTAGATTTGTAGCAGCAGATATTGATCCGCCAGCATCACCACCGCTGCCTGCATCATTAGCAGCCACAGTACCTGATAAACATGAAAATAATAATAAAATTGTGAAAATCTTGGCTATATAATGATTTTTCATATGGTGAGCGTGCGGACTAACGGACTTCAAGTTTGGTGAAGAATTAATTAATATTTGAAGAATCCTTGGCCTGTTTTTCTACCTAAATGTCCCTTTGATACCATATCTACCAATAAATTAGCAGGTTTATATTTATCATCTTTTAGTCCTAAATGTAAAACATTCATTATATTCAGCAAAGTATCTAGTCCAATTAGATCCGAAAGTGCAAGGGGGCCGATGGGGTGATTCATTCCTAGTTGCATTATTCCATCTATGGCTTCGGGTTTGGCTACACCTTCTTCCAATGTTATTATTGCTTCATTTAACATAGGACATAATATTCTGTTACTTACAAAACCGGGTGAATCATTGCAGGATAAGGCTATTTTATTCATTTTTTCTGCCGTATCGACAACAATTTCATTTACAATTGATTTTGTGTTACTACCATTTATTATTTCGACAAGTTTCATTATTGGAACTGGGTTCATAAAATGCATCCCAATTACTAAATCTGGCCTATTGGTAAAATTAGCAATTGTATCTATACTTATACTAGATGTATTTGATGCTAAGATAGCCTCTGGCTTACAAATAGCATCCAAACTAGAGAAAATAGATTTTTTGAGTTCGGTTATTTCAGGTACCGCTTCTATGACAAGATCGGCCGAAGATACAGAATTCATATCCGTATAATAAGATATTAAGGAAAGTGCATTATCTGCTTCTTCTTTGGACATTCGATTTTTGTTAACTAATTTATTTAATGAGTTTTTAATATTAATTTGGGCTTTGTCCAAATATTCTTGTTTTATATCTACAATAATGACTTCGAAACCGGCACAAGCGGCAACTTGGGCGATTCCATTGCCCATCTGTCCAGCGCCCACAACTCCAATTAATTCAACTAACATGTTTTACCGGAGGGGAATCTAAACAATTAGTCTTCGCATTAATTAACCAAAATTACTATCATAACTATATTTTCCTCTTTTGAAATAATACGCTTGCTGCCGTAATTAAAAACACAATGGTAGATAGTAAAATAATCCATGTCAATATTGGCCCATTATTTTTTATATCTTCTATTGCCCATTGGTTCCAATCTTGTTTATTTACTAAGATAGAATATTCTACTAAATTATCAGCTAAGTCTGTAGATTTAGCAATTATTTGATACTCTCCTGGAGCATTAGGAACTAATAGATTGAGAGAAAAAGTTCCTGAAGTAGAGCAAATAAATTCTGATTCTTCTACAACTGTATTTACCGTTACACTCAGACCTGGCTCACATATTCCTTCTAATTCTTTTAATGAATTTAGTGCTGAATTTCGATATTCGATTTCTGAAAAGTACAGTTCTGGAGATATGGAATCTTTCTGTATTGATATAAAATATTCATCAATTTCATCTAGTGAACGTATTTCTATCTTAAATTCATTATCTCCTTCCAATAAATCTAAGTTCAAAATTACATAATCATCTCCTGCTTCAACTATATTGGTCATATCAGAACCTAATCTCATCCACCATATTTCTTGAGAGCCCTCTCTCTTTAGGGTTACTTGGAGAGAGTCTGAAGATACTAATCCACCGTTAGTATCGGCAGACAATTGTGTATCGTAAATACTAGAATCCAAAAACATTCTCCTGCATTCCTCAAAGATATTTTTATTTTCATAATATGAAGTTAAATCAATAGCAATGATACAAAATATATGATTACCAGTATTATTTAATTCAAATTCGAAGAATCCAGTTGTACCGTTTGTATAATATTCTATATCGCCATTAATTGAAAAAATGACATCAACATATTCTGAAGCTCCCCACGAAAGATTTTGCACATGGTCGTTAAGCATATTATCATCGGATGGATACAAAGACCAACTGACTACGGGTGATATCGTGTCAAATGATATTGGCCATACTTCAACCTTTGAATTATTAGTCCAATCTGTGATTTCAATAGATAATTCATAATCTCCATTAGGAAGATTTGGAATATCCATTTGGATAATTGTATCATAATTCACTTCATAATCTGAGATTCCATTAATGGGATAGCCGGATGATGAATTGAAAATTTGAGGCATAGATGATACTGAATTACATTCTTCATGATATCCAATTGAATTAATACTCTTAAGGATAAGGCACCATTTTTTAGAATCTGAAGGTAAATTCAACCAAATTTGAGAACTAGTTATGTTTACTGGGGCTAAAATATCATCTATAAAATACTCATAATTATTTTGATCTATTATCTTTACTACACTAAAATTTGTCATTTTAGGATCGAGAATAACTTGAAAATTTCTATTAATGTAATTTCCTGAAAAATCTGAGGAATTAAATGAAAATGAATTAGAATTATCGATGTAATAAAACGATTTTGCCCCATCAATAGAAGAATATCGTCCTTGTTGAGTCAATGATAAAGTCAATATTTTTTGAGCAGTCCCATTTTCGTTAAGTTCTATTAATTCGTTATTTAAGTACAAAATAGAATTGGGTTCAGTAATTATATCAATAGTTATATTTTGTTCATTGGTAATTAGAGGCATTCCATAAACAAATAGTTCTGGATGAGTGGAGTCATACAATACAGATAAGAAAGTTTCATTGTAAATTCCATAGTTGTCATAAACTGTAGCAGTATAATCGTGCCATTGCTCAATAGGTGCCACGGAAGAGTTAATCATTATCTCTCTGAAAGTGTAATTTTGAAAACTCGAAAAATTATTTTCATTCCATTCGTCAGCTATATCAAAAATGAACCCATTACTGGTCTTCCCAAATGCCGTATTTGCTTGTAGATTTGGAGTTTTATTTGTTAAGGAGATACAATTTATATTTTCTAAAGAAAACCCTACACCTACATCCTTTACATGTAATTTTATATCAATTAATTCATTCGAATACGTCACATTATCAGGAGTTAAAAATGATATTTGAGGGACGGTATTCAACAATTGATAATTATAAGGGAGTCGAAAATTAATATTTCCTTCCAGAGTAACGTCTACGAAGCCCAACCAATTCCCTTCCTCCTGCGGAATATCAAAATCAATGTTTACTTCTAAAACGCTTGTTGGAGTCATACCGCCTAACTCTTCCGCCCCGTTTGGCCACATCTGATCTATTGTAGAAGCATTGAGTACTGATTGGTTAAAGACTCTTAATTGATCACCGCCAACAATTTCTGATTCTAACCAAAATTGTATGGTTCCACCGGGAACAGACCAGCCCAAAACTGCTATGGAATAATTACCGTTTTCGGGATTAGTGAGAGTAATTGATTCAGAGGAAGAGCCACTCCATGATCTAGCCACTTCTTCATCGGAAGAAAAATTTCCATCAGAGTTTGAATCTCGAAATAAATATAAATCAAGATCTGCATCGCCATAGGCATCCATATTTATTGAAATTTCTGAAGTATCTTCTAGAGTAAAATTATGCCACCAAGAAGCGTCCATCTTATTTGAACCATCATCAGACGCTGTTTCATTAACAAAATTCATCACAGAATTCCAGCCATATGCATCTACAGATTCTACTGGGAGAGGCATAGTTGAAAGTAAATATAACGAATCATTACCACTGCCTTCTGACCAATCAAGAACTTTTTTCTCTAAACCAGAATTTTCAGCTACAACATATCCAACAGATATATTTAGAGGATTATCATTAGTTTCTACCCCATGGAGGGCAGTATGAAGTACCATCTGATGCACCCCTTCTGATGCTGGAACGGCAAATACTTCTCTTGACGTTCCAGTAAAGGTACCCCAATTGTGTTGACCGCTTCCTGCATGATTATTTGTAGAACGAGATTCTATAAAAAAAGTTGAGTTTCCGTAGGCATCCGTCTCCTCCTCGGCATAACCATGAGATGATTCTGATAACCATAATACATCTATATCCGTATAGGGATTATCATCCCAATTCACATCCAAAATAGCCATACCTCCAGTATCTAATTCGGTAGGCCAATCAATTGTAAGAAAGCGCCAATCGCCACTTTCTGCCCGCCAGTCCCATCTTGTTGCTCCACTAATCCAAGATTCAGAATATAATGTTTGATTTGAAACATTTCCATCTAGTGGGCGAGGAATTAATGAAAATGGGCCCTCCCAGGGTACATTGGTCACAATAGGCATCGTCCAATTATGATTTTTTATTGTGAAGTTTCCATCTGAATCTTTGATCAATGATTGAATATGTAAACCTTGTTGATATAGTCCCGGGACAGCATCTTCTGGTACAGATATATTCATCAATATAGAATTGGATTGATTTGCTAGGATTACATCCTCATTATCAATGGAAATCCATTCTTCATTAACCATCCCAAAAGTAGTCCAATCAATTTCTATTCTAACTGGATCTTCCTCTGAGAAATCGTCAACCTTCCTCCATACTCCTAGCATAAGTCCATCACTTGCGTCATCAAGAGGTAATCCGACTCGAACTTCTGCCTGAGGGCCATTTGACCACCAATATGTCACTTCCTCCATTTCACTGGGCTCAGTCCATTCACCGGCATCAACCATCCCATCTCCGTCGGTATCATTATGAAATATACCGTCCGAATCGTAATCTGTCCATCTATAAATCTGTAAAAATACTCGTTCATGAGTAATCCTCTGTTTGTTTGGGTCAAATGCGGGGTACTCGATAGTTGCTCTAGCCCTAAGCTGCGTAGTATCTTCATGGATTTGTATTAATTCATTCCCAGTAATATGTAAGGGAATTAGTAGATCTGGTTCATCACCTTGGTGTCCATTCCAAGTACCATTAGTTCCATTACTACTACCATTACCAATACTTTCCCATATCATAACATTATGTTCTATGGGAGAGAATTTAGTTGGAGTATATTGTAATAAAATATCTGTATTTCCAGAGTTTGTAAATTCTAGTTCTACCTCTTGAGACTCCCCTGGTTTAAGTAGATTGATATTTGCTTCCCTATGACTTCCATGAAAAGTACCACTATTCCATTGAGCAGGACTAGCCCACCACGTCCCATTATCTCCATCTAGTGAAGATACTGCCCTTGATGCATTGAACCAACCACCACCTTGTATGAAAGGCTCATATCCTCTATCGTCAGAAGTAGAAAGTACAAAATCCCTAAACTCTTGAGATTTTGGATATTCTCCTTTATTCTCTATCCATGCTTCTGCAACTAGTGACATTAATCCTGCTGCTATTGGCGTGGCGAGACTTGTACCTCCCCAGGTAGTCCATGCAGAATTAGCAGAATCATAGGAATTAAGAGGCATATCGCCGGTTGCTGACCAGCCTACTGCAACGATATCTGGATCCATACGCCCTACTACATTTGGGCCCCTATTGGACCAAGGGGCGCTTTGGCCCCATGAATCACTTGATCTGCTACTAAATGCGCCCACAGAAAATATTCCATGTGCGGCTCCAGGTACTTTCGTAGTACCAAACCCATGTCCACCATTACCTATGGCTACTGCATAAGAAGTATTTTGATTATAAATTCGAGTTAACCAATCCAAATATAGTGAATATCCGTCAGATCCAGAATCGTCAACAGAAGAATATCCAAATGAGAAAGATCCTATGTTGGGTTGATCAGGCGTATTAGGATCGCCATCATAACCTTCGGCAATGAATCTCCAACCGTCAAGGGCATGTCCTCCGGAATAGTGATTACCGATAGACGAAATTGTTGCATTAGGTGCCATACCCTTTATGGCTCCGTCTGCAACTACACCTTGTGCTGCAACGGCACTGGCACATAATGTTCCATGGCTACCAGACTCAAGCATGAATAATGTTAAATTTCCAGATCCTGGAATTCTATTAGAATATCCGTGCCTAGTAGCATATGTATCAGTATATGGCACTCCATTTATGCCATCCGATACCCAATATACTAAGCCTGCAGAAATATCCCATAGACCATCTCCATCAGAGTCTCTGCCTGCAGTCTCTTCACCTGGCCTCATTGGAGTTTCATTTCCAAACCAGTTATCTAAGTCAATATCTGAATATACTGTCTCATATAATCCCGATATTCGATCATCGACTATCAATATTGGCACATCACCTCCAACTTTGTTCCTTAATGTTGGATCAGGATGTTGTCCTAGATGATATACTCCTGAAATTGATAAATTAATATTTGTTACATTATAACCAGATTGATCTAAGATACCATCACTATTATTATCAAAATCCTGAAGTGAAGTATTCGCATACCATGTATTAACTTCTGGATATGAACTACCTTCGACTAACCACGTATACATACTGTTGTGATCAAGCATCAATGGCCAGCCATAGTATGAAGAATTTTGATAACTTACTCTAGCTTGTGTACCATTTAAATCAGGATGTGCAAAATCCACTCCAGTATCTGCAACCGCTACAATCATATCGTCCCCACTATATCCTTTATCCCATGCATCATTGGCTCCATGGATCTCGCCAGAACGTACTGATTCTGGACCATATTCGGGAGGTATTTCTGACGTATCAATATCATAAGATTCTGGACTTCTTTCTGCATCAATTAAAGCAATAATGCCTCTCAATGATGATAATTTATGAAAAATCGTTGAATTAACCCAAAAAGTTCTATGATTAATTTCATTATCATTTGGATCTTTAAAAATTAGAGTTTCCCCATTTTTCGATGGTGCTTGTCTTTCGATAGCTCCATACTTGTGTTGCCAATTATTTAATTCGGACAATGACCATGTTATTGCAGTAACTCGTACTTCATCGGCACCTAAATAAATCCTATCCGATATACTACTATCGATCCAAGGTTGAGTGTCCTTTATCGTGTCAATTATATTCTCATTAACATCTAAGACTGGGAGAAATTTTATATCGTCTGAATCATTATTATTTACAACAAATGATAAGGGGCAAACTAAGATTAAACAGATCATGAATATCGGTTTCAACATCTGCATTATATCGACGATTAATACCTCGGCCTTTACGCTACCGCAATATTGACCCGTCATATACAAATTGAATGAGTGCTACGGATGGTCGCGAAGTCCCGTAGTGTAGTGGTCCATCATCTCAGGTTTTGGTCCTGGGGACCCTGGTTCGAATCCGGGCGGGACTACGCAAAAAAATTACTCTTCGATAGCTTCAGGACTTTTAGAAAGATCACGTGTGATATTCTTTTGATGCCCTTCAAGAGTCCCTCCTCCGATTTCTAAGAGTTTGGAATCACGCCATAACCTTTCTACGATATATTCGCCAACATATCCATATCCTCCCATAACCTGAATTGCCCTATCTGCAATATTTTTTGCTACAGTAGTGGTGAACAATTTTACACCATCTGAGTCTAATCTGTTACCTGCTGATGACAAATTTGTATTTGCTGCGGTATCATAGATATATGCCCTCATAGCCCTATATTCTCCCCAAGATTCACCTATATGTCTTTGAATTTGACCAAAATCTCTAATCTTATTTCCAAAAGCTTCTCTTTCACTTGCATACTTATTCATCGCCGATAAACTCCTTCGGGCAATACCTAGTGCCATAGCAGCCAATGCTATTCGTTCGATTTCTAAATTTTTCATCATATGAATCATAGATTCACCAGGATTACCCACCACATTTCCATTGGGAACAATGCAATGATCAAAAACCAACTCTGCAGTGTTACTTGCTCTCATTCCACTTTTATCATAGATTTTTTGGCCCACGCTATATCCTTCCATTCCTTTTTCAACTAAGAATGTGGTTACTTCGGCGCGTCCTTTCGAATCTGTTCCAGTCTTTGCATATAACCAAACTATGTCTGCGGGTGTGCCTTCATCATCAATAGCGCCATTTGTAATCCACATCTTGTTGCCATTTATTACCCAAGAGCCATTTTCTTGCTGAATCGCACTAGTTTGCATCCCTAGTACATCAGTGCCGTAACCTGGCTCGCTCATTGCCATGCACCCAACCCATTCTCCACTGCATACCTTTGGCAAAATACGTGATTTTTGTTCTTCACTTCCATTTTGTGCAAGATTATTTACCATTAATTGTGCATGTGCAAGATATGCAAGACAAAAAGCAGGATCAGAGTATGATAATTCTTCGTTTACAATAGCTATCGCTGTAGAATCCATACCTGCGCCTCCATAAGATTCAGGCACGGAAATTCCTAATAAGCCATAGTCCCCTAATTTACGAAAAAGATTTAGGTTAAACTTTTCATTTTTGTTATATTCAAGGGCTTGAGGTTCAACTTCTTCCTTAGTAAAATCTCGTACCATTTTTCTTAACATAGCATGTTCTTGAGTAGGATTTGCAATATCATGGCCATTCCATTCATCTCTCATGCTGCTGCCAACGTGCACTTCAATAAGAGATATTCTATTATGCAAGTCAATTATTCCAAAAGGCTGAATCTTCCCATGGCAGCCCTACTAGTAAACCGATTACTTCCAGAATCAAATAATTCCATATCAAATAAACAATAATTGTGATAGTAAAAACTGCAAGTGATGTATTAATTACATATCTTTGGTTCTTTTTAGCATCGTTTAGCGTACAAATACCTTTTTTCTTGAAAAATAATATTAAACCTGCTAATAAAAACAATGTAGATATGAGATACAATAGATATCGAAAAGGAGAATAATACAAATTATTTGAGAGAGAATCAGCGGCTACTATCGCTGAAGAACCTGCGAATAGAACCCATATTACTGATGGTAAGCAACACAAACTGGAAATTACGGCAGATACTCCTATTACGGGAGACAGACTAGAGATATCTGCCTTTTCCACATATAACGGTAATGGTTAAGGGATATATACTCATGTTTCTAAGGCGTGACTCTTCTCGAATCTCTAGGGAATGGAATAGTTTCACGAATATGATCTGCCCCGGCAAGCCATGCACATACACGATCGACACCTAAGCCAAATCCTCCATGAGGGACTCCACCGAAACGTCTGGTATCAATATAGAATTCATAGGGTTCTCGAGGAGTACCTTCTTCATCTATCCTCTCAATAATCTCCGATTCTGACCATGTTCTCTCTCCGCCGCCAATTATCTCGCCATATCCTTCTGGCGCTAATAAATCATGACATAAGACATATTTGGCATCTGATGGATCAGGCCTGTGATAAAACGGTTTTGCGATTTTAGGATAGTGAGTTAAGAAATGCGGTACCTCAAAGTCCTGTGTAAGTATTTTTTCTTTTGAATAATCTAAGTCTTGGCCCCATTCAATATCGATTTTTTTATTTTGAAGAATATCAATAGCCTCGTCATATCTCATTTTTGGGTATTTATTGTCGGCATATCTCTCAACCAATGATAAATCTCTTCCTAACTCTTTAAGTTCTGTACTTCTTTCTTCAAGTAATTTTACTGCTGTTGCCCTAACGACGCCTTCACCATAATTCATAACTTCATCATTTGAAGCCCATGCAATCTCCATTTCTGCATGCCAGAATTCAGTTAAATGGCGACGGGTACGACTTTTTTCTGCCCTAAAAGACGGTGCGATTGTGTATAATCTTTCTAATGCGGGCATTGCCGCCTCTGCATACAGTTGCCATGATTGAGTCAAATATGCCTTTTTGCCAAAATAAGGTACTTCGAATAAAGTACTACCTCCTTCAACGGCTCCTGCAACGAAATTTGGGGCTTGATATTCAATAAAGTCCATATCTCGAAAATAAGAATGGATTGAACCAAAAACAGTTGATCTTATTTTTAACATATTTGTCATTCTACTTGTCCTAAGATAAAGATGCCTATTATCCAATAAAAACTCTGATTCTCCACCTTCAGCCTCGAGCATTGCAGACTCAGTTATTGGGAAAGGATTATTGGGATTCACAGCCCCTATGACTTTGGCGTCTGTAACCTGTAATTCATGACCGTGTTCTCTTTCGGTAGACATTACAGTACCCTTCAAAATCACACTTGATTCTATCAGTGCAGATTTAATAGAATCGAATGATTCATCGCCGATTACATCTCTCTTTATGACACACTGAACTAATCCAGTAGAATCACGTAAAACCATGAACCATATTTTATTCGAGCCTCTTGTGCGGTGCACCCATCCTTTTAGTTCAATATCTTGATTGTCATGTGTACCTTTATTGATATCACCAATCCAAAAATTTTTCACCATTAATTTATCCTCCGTACAACCCCAAGGACAACTTGGTTATGAATCCTCGATTACCGTATGTTAAATTTTAGCGGGTCTGACGGGGTTCGAACCCGCGACCGCCCGGTTAAGAGCCGGGTGCTCTACCTGACTAAGCTACAGACCCGCCTCTCCGAATTGGCAAAGTAATTTAATCACGACGGAAGAATTTACTTAAGCCAATCTACCAAATTCGTTAGTTAATATCTCAGTCCCAGTAGAAGATGACATTATAACAACGTCACAAATTCCCACGAATAATCCAACCTCGACTACTCCATCAATATCATTAATTTGATATTCTAATTCACTCGGAATAGAAATATTTGGACCAAAATTGCAATCCAATATATATCCATTATTATCGGTGATGTAAGGATTCGTAGAACCACCCCTGATATTAACTTCTCCAGAACATATTTTTTGGATTTTATTTTTTACATACATCCAATCTTCGATATTGACTTCAACAGGCAATGGAAAATTCCCAAGGACAGATACCATTTTACTATCATCAGCAACTACAATCATAGAATTTGAGGCATTTGCGACTATTTTTTCTCGAGTGAGTGCTCCACCGCCTCCTTTGATAAGATTAAAATTAGTGTCAAACTCATCTGCCCCGTCAATTGTTAAATCTAATCTATCTGTATCGTTTATGGAAATTAATGGAATATTAAGCGATTTAGCTAATTTTTTAGTAGATTCACTTGTTGGTACACCAACTATCTTCAAACCCTCTTCGGCCATTCTTCTCCCAATCTCTATAATTGAATATTTAACGGTAGATCCAGTGCCTAATCCTATCTTCATACCATCTTTAACGTACCTACAGGCTTCAATGCCTGCATCTTTTTTGAGGTCCTCTACTCTTAACACAAGCATATACATTGCAAACTAGCATTTCATAATTCCTGTTGGTCAGATAATAAATATCGTAGGTAAAAAGGACCGAGAAGTTCATGGATGGCACGTGTCACGGACGGTATGAGGGAGTAGGAGGGTCGCTGACAGTGTACGACACTGAGGAAAGTCCCCTCTCCAAGATGCATGTGGTCCGACGCAAGTCGGAGGCCCGGGAGGGTCAGCTCTGCAACAGAAACGAACCGAGCCAGGCGTACTATGATCCTGAAAGGGTGAGGTTTCCTGAACTCGGCTGGAACGAGCATCTCCACAGGAGCAAGTCCAAGCAGGCCTGTAAAGCATCAATAGGGCCGGGTAGGATGCAAAGTTGAATGCGACTAACCGTAAAGGTGAACAGAAAGGGGCTTACTCCCTACTCCCTCGAAATTTGTATATTATTGGTTGAATACTACAGCATCCATAATAGGCTCTGAAGATATAGTTCCACTATTTTCATAATCTAACCATGTTCCTTTACCTGAAATTCTCGATTGAAATTCATTATATGCTATAATCATGGTCGGCAATAATATAGAACTAGTTATTAAAGCCAATACTAATAGTAACATCATCAGTATGAAAAAGTTCTGAAGCCCTGGGATTGCCACAAAAAGACCTGCAGATAATCCTGCACATGTCGTCACAGTTGTTTCAAAGATTGTATGCCCAGTCCTTGTAATAGATTTTACAATCCCCGCCGGAGTTTCTCCTTCATCCTTTATCCTGTCAACTATATGGATTGAATCATCAACACCTATACCAAAAACTATAGTTCCAATCATTGCAGTAAACACATTTACATTAACCGAACCAAGACGCATAAGGATAGGTTGCCATAATACCACAGCTCCAACAGCGACCATAGTAAAAATTGCTAAACGAGGTGACCTGAACAATAAAGTCATTATGAATAATAAAATTAACATGGTCACTATTGTAGAGTCTGATTGCGCATCATGGATTCCTTTATTGATATCTAGTGAAACAGGGAGTCCACCAGTCAATAATGAGTTTGATACACCATCAATACCCAAAGTATCACAATTAAGAACATCATTACATTCTGTGCCAGATAAATAAACATCAATTGCATTTCTTAAGCTTGATGCTTCTGCAAGATTAATGTAGGGTTGATTGACATAAACTAATGTTTTTGTTTCCCCAAGACCCGAATCTGCATTCATTAGCATAGATCTTATTTCTGGTGATAATGTATCAAATACTATGTTAATTATATCTTCCCTATTAGATATACTGTAACCCCAACAATCAGGTCTTAATGGATTATTGGATTCATCCCAACATTCGTCATGAAGTAGTTCCCACAAACTTTGATCATATAGTTCAAGTCCTTGAAATTCTAAGTCAACATGTACTGCTTTTAGAATATTTACAAGACTAATAGTAGTAGTATTTCTAATATTATCTAGATTATTTATTTGAGCTTCCTCTATTGCATCCAATATAGACAGATCTCGTATGGGTGCACTATCCGAAGGATTTACGAAGTTTGTAGCATCGACAATAAACATATTAGTCTGCCCACCTTTGAATTCAATGCTGTATTCTCTAAGAGTTTCATAAGATTCTAGACCAGGAGGTACTTCTTCAGATGAACCAGTAATTTCTTTTCCTAATTCATCAGCAAACAGATTGACCCCATAAAGAGTAGCTGTGAATGATACTATTAGAATCAAAAGTGTAGCTTTAATAGGAAATTCTCCAATTTTTTCCCATAATCCTGGTAATAATGAAAAAAGGATAGTTATGCCTAAAGACAGCGAAAGTAAAATGGAATTATCTGTGTCCATATTATTTAAATTCGAAATCAAAGATAGACCATTAGTTAAGAATAAGAATAGGGAGATAGATATTATGGATGATAAAATCCATATTTTATTATTTGAAATATTTAATTCAAACTGACCCTTTCTGTATCTCAATAAGTGAATCAACGCTGGAACCATCAACATGGAAAGTATGAATGTACTGGCAATACCAATCAAAAGCGTTGTCCCAACAGTTCTCATAGGCTCTATGGGAACAATTTCCGTCCATGTGAGTACACTGAAACCGATTATGGTTGTTAATGCTGAAATAAAGATAGCATGACCGGTTGTCATAGCAGACCTTACAGTAGCAGTTAAACTGATGTAAGAGCCCCAAGGATCAATTTCTTTTGTTTGAATGCCATCTCTTTCTGCAGTCCATGCCATACTAAGTTGTTCATTTATAATTTCAGTACGATTTTCTTCAATTCTATTGGTTAAATGTAAGGCATAATCTACACCTAATCCCACTAAAATAGGGCCAGCAGATATTATCATTGGAGTAAGCATAATATCTGCTATAACAGTTGTACCAAATGTTACGGCTAAACTCATAAATATTGGTAATCCACATATAATTATTACTTTTGGATCTCTATGTAATATAAACATAGTAAGGGCCACAAAAAGTAAACTTAGTGGTAGCATCGTATCCACTAATTCATCATATATTGCATCTGAAACATCATGTAAAACCGGTGTAAGTCCCGTTATTGTGATTGCATTTCTACAGAATTTGTCTGAATTAGCAGAAAACCCTTCATAAGGTGATTCACCCGGTAAATCTCTGCAAATTGTATCTTCTCTTTCTCTGTCTATTGTCGTAGTTGGATTTTCATACACTCTGCAACGCAATAAATCAAAATTATTAGGTAGACTGCAATCATTACGTACTAATTTTTCGACATACATTAAAAATGCCTTATGGTCCCTAATTTCTTTCGTGGGATCTTTTGGATCTGGCCTTTCATCAATATCGGTATCTGACATATCAAAAATAATTCCCATTACAACTACTCCAGTATCCCAAATTCCATCATTATTAGTATCGCAAACTAAACTACTTTTGCATCCTTTTCGGTTCAAAAGTTCTCCAGAATTTTCAACATACCTATCTATTCTCTCTTGGGCATCATCGCCCTGAGGTATTGAATATCCCTCAAATGGATTTAATGAAGACACCGTGCAATCATTTTGGTTTCCAGACGGTAAACCATATTTCTCCGCTGCGCATGTAAACCTATAGTTCGAAGAATTTGCTTCCTTTATCATTTGAGAGGGAGATAATATCCATATTACACCATCCGATAATCCTCTATCTGATTTATCATAATCTAATCCACGTTGATAACCTGACATTTCAATATTATTATCATCTCCCTCAATCCACGATATTTGAGATAGAATATTTTCATCAGTAATATTCTCAATACCCTTTTCATTACCTGTTGCAGCATTATTGGTCTGGACATATAACATAACGATATCTGTGGCCCATTGTTCTCTGACATTTTCCAATAATTCAGTTGAATCAGCACCGTCAGGGAGATAAATCTCAACATCTCCATTAATTTGATGCTCAAAATCTAAGGCATCTTTACCAATTAAAATTGTAATTAATAGAAGGACTGCAACAATACTACCGGGACTGCGGAGTATTGTAGAATAGGTAAGTTCAGTAATTCTTCTTCCGGCGGCATTACAAAAATCAGAAATATCATCGACTAATTGACCACCGGTATCATAAATTTCTCCAATAAAACTTGTTGAGAGTTTGTGTTTTACCTGAGAATAAATGTTTCTAATAGGTTGTAGACTTTGAAAGAAATTTTCCCAAAATACAGTCTCGTCATCGATATCGTCACCGCCGATAGAGTCTGTCACGAATGCTAGGCCGCAAGTGGACCAAATGAAACGTTCGCATTAGAGATTCACATACGACTAATTTGTTGAATAAAAATATAGGATAAAAAAATACCATATGGAGGAATATTTGAAAGTGAACACTCGCCCGTGTAGAGTGATAACTATGGGAAGAAGGCGCAAAAATATGGTAGTTAATACACCAATTAACGATGGTGATAATAGAGTAACTTCATTCTTAGTCACTTCTGGTGTGATTTCAGTAGTAGCAATTATATTCATCAGTATGGCATCTAATTACAGTATAGGTCCGGAAGAAGGACAAATTATTCCAAATTTAGGAGGAGAAGTATATGAATCTGGTACTTGGTCTGATTTTGACCTCCATTCAATGTTTGACCGCGATTGGCAAGAAGATGAAGAAGGCGAGTGGATATATATCCAAATTTTAGATACAGATTGTCCTTATTGCTATTCAGAAGGTGATGATATGTCTGAAAGACATAATTTATATAATTCTAAAGCTGCTTTCCTTTCGGTTGTAGTAGAATTGGCAATTCCGGGACATGATGGTTCCGAGTCTGAGATAATAGCTTTCAAAGATAAAGCTAGTTTTGGAACTGAATCTGATGATGGTAATGGATGTAATTCTGGTAGAAATAATTGCGAAAATAGGCCAGGAGAAGTCCACGAGTGGGGCTATGTTAATGATTTAGATATGACTGTTAAAAATAGTTGGGATATTTCAGGGACCCCGTTTAATATCTTACTAAAACCAAATGGAGAGGTTGCATGGAATCAAGCAGCACATGGTGAAAATGATGGCCAAAATATTGATGATGCTCTTGCTAACTACTTGGGGGCATAAATAATATGCTCGGAGAATATGGGCCTTTGCTTGTATTTGGTTTAATCATTTTATCAGGAATTTTTATTGCTACACCATTTGGTAAAAATTTGAATTTGAAATTAACTGAAACTAGGAGAGTATTACTTGGTCTAGTTGTAGTTGAGATTGGCACTCTACTAACTAGTATGTGGACTGAAATAATACATAGACAGATACAAGCAACTGGAGGTACCAATTTTTGTGCAGCTGAAGGAATTGTACAATGCGGTAGTGTCATTGGCGATCCCAAGTATTCCGAATTTTTAGGATTTTCATGGGGCATGATTGGAATGATTTCATTTTCAATATTACTATATCTTGGAGTATCTTTGTTTTTTGGGCCTAGGGATAAATTATCAAAATTGTGGCTAGATATTTCTTTTTTTATATCATTACCAGGGATAATTGGAGTTGCGTGGTTAGTCATAGTAGAATTATTTTTAGTCGATGGAGCGCCTCATATTTGCCCATATTGTACGGCTGTACATATAGGCATGATATCAGTAATTGGCATCTTATATAACTTAAGGCAACAACATGAAAATGATGTATGGGACTTAGCAATTAGTTGAGGTAAAAAATATGCAATTAGTTACTGGTGGGGCAGGATTCATAGGTTCTCACCTTGTCGATGCGTTAGTTCTGGATGGTAAAAGAGTAAGAATTATTGACAATTTTAGTAGTGGAAGAAAGGAATTTTTATCCCATCATGATAGTAACAACAATGTTGAGATAATTGATTGCGATCTACTTGATATTGAGGGGCTTAAAATAGCAATGAATGGAGTTCACCACGTACACCATTTGGCTGCTAATCCCGATATCCGTTTAGGAATTGAGATTACAGATACCGATTTGAATCAGGGCACAATAGCTACATATAATGTTCTTGAAGCTATGAGAGTAAACGGAGTAAAAAATATATCATTCGCTTCTTCATCGGCTATTTATGGTGAAGCTGATGAAATGCCAACTACGGAAAAATATGGCCCTAATTTACCAATCTCATTATATGGCGCTTCTAAACTTGCAAGTGAGGCCCTAATTACCGCATGGATAGGAACATTTGGAGGCAAGGGTTATTTGCATAGATTTGCAAATATTGTTGGCTCAAGGGGAACTCATGGAGTGATATTTGATTTTATTCATAAATTAAAGAAAAACCCAAATAGATTAGAAGTTCTTGGCGATGGCTTTCAAGAAAAATCATACATGTCTGTCCAAGATTGTGTCACATCTATGCTACACATAGTAAATCATTCTGAAGAATCCATAAATCTTTTTAATTTGGGGACCGGAGATACTTGCTCAGTAAGAAGAATTGCAGAGATAGTAGTTGAAGAAAGTCAGCTTAGAGATGTTAAAATAGAATATACTGGAGGTAAAAGAGGATGGGCAGGAGATGTTCCGAAAACGTTCCTAAACGTTGATAAATTATTAGCCACCGATTTTAAACCGACTAGAATGTCTGAAGATGCAATCAGAGATACTGTTAGGCAGCTTATTTCCGAAATTGGATTATAATTGGAAGTGAGGACAATAATAATATGGAAGCTATAGGAAAGGATAAATTTAATTTCGAAGATTGAAAATTAGAGCCTAGGTATAAGGAAGTTGCGCCTAATGTATTAGGATAATTTTCGTCATGTACTGCAGTTTCATGAATGATTATGATTTTCATATTATCTAGAGATTTATTTGATGGGATAAAGTATAAAGATGAAATTGAATTATTGTCAATATCGATATTATTCCATGAATCTTGAGGATAAGACCAATTGACAGAATTATTTAGATTTATTTCATTATAAGCAAATAAGATATCATGATGTGACTCCAATCCATTTTGAATTAAATTAGATGGAGTCTTGATACTATTTTCAAGAATCATAATTGTAATTTTAGTTTCTACTTCGCTATTAAAATTTGAAAGAGATGCTGAAATATTTAACTCCCCGGATAAATGACTAACTAGTAAATTAATTTCTGTATCACCTCTTCTCTGATTTTCAGCAGATAATAAGCTCCTATGCAAGGTAGTTGTATCGGGAGCTCCTCCTGCAAGTATATCTCCATCAAACCAGAAAGTTGGAAAAACCTTTGATGTATTGTATCTTTCTAATCTATGATCCGTAATTGGGGTACCAAATGGATCATCAAATGTATCATGGATTGCAATCCTAATTACACGATCGCCATTAGCATCCGTATAATCTGGCATCCAAGAATCCACAGAGGCACAAATTTCGCACCATGTAGCCGTATATTGCTCCATTAGTACTGAGAATCCCCCCTCTTTTTGCCATATCTCTTTTTCTTTGTCCTCACCATAGGATATGTTAGATGATAAAATAATAATGGTTAGAACAATTATGAAACGCTGCACGAATCCCCCCATGTTAGGGCCTAAGGCGCTTCCTTTGATAACCCAATGGCCCAGCGCCATCAATATGAGTAAGCGTTGGTATCAAGAAAATCGGCGTGACCCATGGAGGAGGGAAGCACGATCAAAAGGATATAGGGCTCGTTCTGCATATAAATTAAAGCAAATTCAAGATAAATTTGGAATATTGCGTAAAGGAGATTCCGTATTAGATGTAGGTTGTCACCCTGGTGGATGGACACAAGTGGCTGTTGAAGAAGTAGGGGAACAGGGTTTTGTCGTTGGAGTAGATCTATTGGCAACATCTCCAGTTGAAGGAGCCAGCATAATTATTGGAAATATTTCTAATAATTCAACAATTGAACAAGTAAATGAATTATTGGAAGGTAGGATTCTTAATGCAGTAGTGAGCGATATTTCCCCCAGTTTAACAGGTCGTTACGATACCGATCAAGCGATTTCTCTTGAATTGTCAACGCTTGTTATGGATACCGCTATGCCAATATTAGCACCGGGGGGAAACTTTGTCACTAAAATATTCCAAGGAACCGGTATAGAGGGACTCATGGAAGCAGCTAAACAAAGATTTTCTAACGTTCAAAGATATGCTCCAACAGCGAGCAGAAAGGCATCATCAGAAACATATTTGGTCTGTCAGAATAAACTACCCTGGTCTAAAAATAAGACAAAAGGTAAAACAGCTTTTCAGCATGTGCAGGAACATTTGGAAAAGATTAATGTCCTTGTAAGGAATAACGAGGAAGACGATATTGAGCCCAAGATAGGATTTAAAAAATTAAGTAAAAAGTATGAAAAATAATTAATTATTATTACTAGTTCTAACTTCGGATGCTAGTAAACCAGGTAAAACTAAAAGTGCTAGAATTAATGAAAATGCAACTGAAATTGAGCTTACAATACCAAAATCCTGAATAACAGGGATTGGAGAAAGTAGGAGCACCATGAAGCCACAGATTGTCGTACCTGCTGACATCAATAACGAAGCCCCAGTTGTTGCATACATATCCCTCATGGCAGACCATACGTCCATTCCTTCCATCCTATTTTCTTCAAATCGTCTCCAAACATGAATTGAGTAATCTATGCCAAGCCCTATAGTTAAAGCAGTAATCATTACAGTAAGTACATTCCAATTTATTCCTAAAATTGCCATAGCACCTACAACCCAAGATCCTGCCAATCCAACAGGAAGAATGACTACTAAGGATTGGCCAAATCTCCTAGTGAGCGTTACAAGAACTGCGAGAGATACTGCCAGACTAATTCCAGTTGAACTGACTATTGATGATATTAGGCTTGAAAGAACGTTAGATAGAACTATCAAATCTCCATCTACATATGCTCTACCATCGATATCATCTTGTATTATTTTCACCTCAACACCAAATTCTCTGGCTATATCATCTACTTCTGTACTGGATTCAGCTTCGACATCAACCCTTAAAATTAGGAAATTAATTTTATTAGTATGTGGCTGAGAATTAGAATTATCAATTGAAGCATGCAGTTTTGTCCTATCGGCCCATGTAAGTCCTCGTAATTGATCACCAACGCTATCATTAGAGAGTAGTTCAGATACTGCATTGGAAAGATCTCCGTTTTGGAATTGTTCAGTAATAGCGATATCGTTACCAAATAATTCTAAATTATGACGATTGCCAAATTCACTATTTTGCAATAACATATCTTTCAAGATTAAGTATAAACTGTCATAAGATGGCCATTCGTTACTTGAACCGCTGACTTCAGTAGATACTACTGCCGGAATCCTCAATAAAGATTGATCAAAGCCCCTAAGAGCAGCTATAATTTTTTCTTCATCTTCGAAAACTATTGTATCTTCATTCGGCTCAATCAAGATATATACTGATTTTAATGCATCTACTTCATATGCTTCATATATACTATTTCGTACTTGCATTATTTCCATTTCATCCTCAGATAGGAAATCAGTAAGTTCGAAACTAGTGTCGAGGCCCCTTTGTGCAACAATTACTGATCCTGTTGTAATCAAGGCGACCAATAATAAAACTCTAGCAGTATTATTTTTTTGAAAATTAGTCGCTTTGTCTGCGATATTATCTAAATTGATACCTCTTCTTGGCATGGCACCAGCTGTCTTTTCTACAACTACATGTAATGCTCCGACCGTAACTGTGCTGGCAATAAATGCAGATATTACTCCCAAAGCAAGTGTGAAACCAAACGATTGGAGCGGAGGTAAAGGAGAAAGAGAATTTGCAGAAAAAGCAAAAACAGTAGTCACAACAGCCAAACTAATAGCAACTCGGATTTTCTTAAATGACTGTATCCATGCTTTAGCGGCACTGTCGGTATTTGATCTTGCTTTTTCATAACCCGTCTGCAAATGGATACAATAATCAATTCCCAAACCTAGGACAACCGGGGCTACGGCTACTTCCAATATTGTAAACTCAATTCCCAACATGGAAATTATTCCATATGTCCATACAAGCGATGCAGATAGACCCAGTAGAGGTGCCGCAACCATCATGAATGATCTGAAGGTTATAGCAAGAAGTAGAACTACAATTAATATTGCTAATACTAATAGATAAATTAAATCATCCAAAGTAGCACTATTTATATCATTACTAACTAATGAATCAGATATTACTCCATATTTCAAAGGAGATTCTGGCATAGTATTTTTATTCAATATATCTCGGATATTATCTGCAAACTTGAGATTATCTTTTTCATCTAACTCTCCACTCATTTCTATAATCCAAAGAGTGCTGGAAGCATATGGCAAAGGATTGCCAGCCTCATCTTCCAACCAATCACATACGGGCTCTATATCGAGATCTTCATTGAGCATTACTGAAGATGCAAAAGACGCTGATGCAACTGTTTTTTCATCATTAATAAAGGAAGAAGAGCATTGTTCGTTATTTTCAAAGACTGATGTCAGTAAATCTCCCCATTCATTAAAATCATTAAGGGAACCAGAATAATTGCTTTCATTTATTGCTCTATTCAAGATATTTGCAGCATTAAGTTGAGATTTAATAAAAAATCCATTTGAATTAGAATAATTAGAAATTGTGTTGTAATCTTCAGAGAGTCTTTTTAATGCACCAATTTCTAATACGCTGGAGTCTGGTTGAGTAGTTTCTACGTTGATGTAAATTAGCTCCCCCGATTGACCGATTTCTCCATAAATTCTTAATTTTGCATCTTCATGATCGGTATCAGGAGCAAATGATGAAAGATCAGTCGAAAAATTTGGCAATGGGGAGAGAAAGGTTGCTAGAATTAATGTTACAAAAAGACTGACTACAACTATAGAAAAGGCCATTCTTTCAAAAAGTTCAGGAAGTCTTTCAGACGGATGCTCATCAACTACCATGCGCCCGCCTGCGGATGCTAATGTATAACTTAGGGTGGATTTGAATCTAATCAAACTTAAATTCATATGAAAGGTCTCAAAAAGGAAGCACAGGTCGAGGGACCGTATTATGTCAATCAAAGTACTAAAAAATGAAGGGCGCGAATTAAGAATCCGCATTAGTGGAGAAAGTCATACAACCTTACAAATTTTCAGATCTAGGTTAAATGAAAGTAAAGATGTAGAATATGCCAATTACTTCCAAAATCATCCGGATTTAGATGATCCAGAAATATTTATTAGAACTAACAAAGGAAAAAAAGCTGAAAAGGTATTCAAGGATCTGTGTAAAAAATTATCAAAAGAAATTTCAGGAATAAAACTCTGAGGCAGGTGTTGACTTGAATAATGGCTCGCTAGAAGAGCGGCTAGGCCTATCAGAATGGGTCTCTTTATCTGATGGAATTGGAGGGATTTTAAAATCTAGAGTTGAAGATTTTAGAGTGGAAGAAATATCTAAAGTTCCTGCATTAAATCCAAAGGGGCGTTTCACGGTAACAAGAATCACGATGACGAATTGGGAAACTAATAGATTCTTAAAACGTCTTTCGAGTGCTTGCGGAATCAGTAGAAATAGAGTCTTTTCGTCTGGAATGAAAGATAAAAGAGCCGTGACGACACAAATTATAGTTATTGATGCTCCAGTTCATAAAGTTGAGAAAGTGAAAATACCAGATAGTATAATCGAAATATTAGGTAGGACGCACCAAAAGGTTGGTATGAGTGATCATGATGGTAATAGATTCACAATAACTGTGAGAGGATGTTGTGATTCCAATGGACAGCCTTTAGATGGTAAGGAGGCAATGCATAGAGTAAATATGATACGGGCTAATATGGCTGAAAAATTAGGTGCGGATGCGTTTCCGAATTGGATTGGGCCACAAAGATTTGGTTCTACTCGCCCGGTTACTCCTGAAGTAGGCAGGGCGGTTGTCAATGGCGATTTTAGACTTGCTGTAGATTTATATTTGGGTATGGAAGGCAAAAATGCACAAGAAGAGGTCCAGGTATTTCGAAGAATGTGGAGAGAAACTAGCAATATTGATGAATGCCTCAACATAATCCCAGATCGATTAGGTTACGAAAGAAATATTTTGGAAAGATTGGTAAAAAAACCTGATGATTATAGATCCGCATTTATGGCACTGCCGAATTCCCTCCAATTACTTACTATTCATTCTGTGCAATCCTTAACATTCAATTACTCATTAAGAGAAAGGCTGAAGAGGAAGATTCCTATAATATTTCCCACAATTGGCGATATAGTCGCACCAGTCCATCCTAATGGCCGTATTGATGCGAGTAAAATGGCATATGTATCAGACACTAACCTTGAAAGATGTAAAAGAAATTGTATCTCAGGTAGACTTGCGGTAACGGGCCCACTTCCGGGATTAGAATCAGCAATGGCAGAAGAAATACCCGGAGAAGTAGAATTACTCGCATTAAAGGACACTGATCTCGATGATGTCGATTGGAGGATTGAGAAAATACCAAGATTGACTTCTTCAGGAACAAGAAGGCCTCTATCTGTATTTTTTAAAGAGTTCAGTGTTAGTGAGGCCACAGAAGTGACTGATTTAACATCAGGACGATGGGTTACAGGTACGTTAGAAGGAGACAGATGGCACCCTGAAGGAGCATGTTTAAGAATTAAATTCGCCTTACCACCTGGAACTTATGCTACTGTTTTGATGAGAGAATTCATGAGGTCTCCTTTGGACCACTATTGATCAATTAGCGTTAGTGATCTTAGTTTGCCTTAGTGATCCTGGTTTAAAGTCGGCCCATCTCAAGTGTCTCAACTTGGCCTACTAACGGATCTACAGCTCTAATTTTATCTTCAAAACCATCTACGATTCCTTCACCTTCGCCAAGAACTGCTTGAACCTCTACAAACATCATTCCGAATGCTAATGGTTTAATTTCTACAGTTTGGACCTCTGGAAGATTATCAATTAAACCGGCTATTGCATCATAATCTGGCGCATTATCTTCCGGTTGATCCATAGTAACTTTATATTTTACAACAACATGTCCCATAATTATTACACCTACTCTATGACTAATTTAAGGACCTTGGAAACTACATTCAGGGCAAATATATGCTATACCTTGAACGCGACATTGTTCGCTTCTACCAATATGGTGATTACATACTGGACATGAGAAAGATGTACTGCGTTTACTAACTAGTGGCACTCCAGAAGAAGTACAAACGGTTACCTTTCTTGACATTAACTAATCCTCTACGGGGCCGGCGAGAGATGACCCCTTTTTAGCGTTGATTGAAGAAGCAATGATTATTATACATTCCAATATTCTCAAATATAGGAGTCTAATAGGTTGTTAAACCATAAAAAACTACAAAAACAAACTATAATATGCCAGTATATGAATGATAACAAGGCTGCGTTGGGAGTCGTTGAAGAAGATTTGTCCAAATTTGTAAAAAATGAAGGGGGGATCTGGAGCCTGAGAGATGTTGAAAAGGTAAGAGGTTGGAATAATATAGAATATGGTGCGGGCTTATCGGGAAAAAATACTTCTGCTACAAAATTATCTATGAATAGGGCATATATACCTCCATCAGGCGTTGCGAAAGCTCATATTCATGTAGATTTTGAAGTTATGATATATTTGTTAAAGGGCAGTGTTCGGCATGAATTTGGGCCTGGATGTAAAAAAAATGTAATTCATAATGCAGGAGATATGTTTTTTATAGAGCCGGGTTTACCACATGAGGTTTTTAACTGCTCAGACGATGAATGGGTTCATGCAATTGTTGCTAGATCAGATGCTCTAGAATGGCAGAATATAATCCCTTATGATAGAAATAAATTATAATATCAAGAATTTTCTATAATTTGTATGATGTAATTTACATCTATGCCTTGTTCTCTTGCTAATAATGCAATGCACATCCAGAGTGTAATTGGACCAAGGGCTAGTCTCTTTCTCTCTGCGCGGCGTCTAACTTCTCTTTTCGATAATCCAGAGTTTATAGCAACGTAATTAATGAGTTTATTGATAACATCATCTTTATTCGATTCTTGGACTATATCCGGTTCACTAAGTTCAGTTTTTTTATTATTTATATTAATTTCTTGGATTACTATTTTATTATCTACATTAAAATTTGAGATATTCATAAGTTCATTATAAGACGGTTTCCATCCTAATTTTGGGCGTACTAATATTAAATTTGGATTAGGTAAAAGATTATTCTCATTTATTACTATCCATTTATGTTTAATTAGATGTGACAAGAGTAATGCAGAATCTGATGGATTGAACCATTGATAATCTAGAGACCAATTCCGAATTATAGAATTTTTTTTTAAGGGCAAATTATCAATAGAAAATGTAGAAAATAATAATTTTAAGATTCCAACATTCGAATCATTCACGATATAACCTAGATGTAAATAATAAATAAAGTTATTATCCAAATTAATCATAATGTCGCTTGGTTGAATAATGAGGTTACCATCCGGTGCCCGAATTAATGTGACTAGAGACTACATAGCCCGCGATCCACGTACTGGTAAGGCCATTCAAAGATTTAATCAATCTTACCAAGACGAAGATATAAGGGCGTTATTGCCTCAGGCCGGACCCTGGCAAAGAATACCTATTCAAGATATATTAGCACTTGCCAGTGGCAGAGTAAAGAAAATAGAGTTACCCATTAACGAAGGAAGAGGAGGTTTTGCGGGAAGAATAGATGCAATCAAAGCATTGAATAGGGTAATGGAATCTGACATAGATAAGGCTCATAAAATACTTCTTGAGGCTTTAGATGATGATTATCCAGATGTGAGAATTGCTGCATTAAAATCTATGCCTTCATTTTCATTAAGGAAAAGTAATTCTATATTTCAATTTTTATCAGATAGAATTCTAGATGATAACGATGCTGTGAGGGAGGCCTCTAGAGAATGCCTGAAGTTATTATCTCCAATATTTCCATCGGGTTGTGAAGAAATTCTAAGAAGAGAAATGAGGAGTACCATAGTTAAAAATCGTTCAGATGCGTTTGAAGCGCTTAGACTCACAGCAAAAAGATGGCCGGAAGCTGGTTGTTTACACTTGGATGAATTAATCAGAGAAGAGGACAATGATTTACGAAGAAGAGGTTCAAAGATTCTAAAAACAATTGCTGCAAAGGGAGGAGCTACGGGTTGGGACCTAATAAGTTGGTCATTACAAGATGAAGATGTACAAGTACGCCGAAATGCATCCCAAACGTTCTCCAGATTAGTTACAGTTGAGCCAAGGATTGCAACAATACTTGTCGAGGCAGCTATTGAAGAAGATGATCCAGTTATTCGTAAAGCAGTTATTAGAACACTAAAGAGATTAGATATGCAAAACCCTAGAGTTACTCGTATGATAATTGATGGTGCAAGGTCTAGAGATTTAGAATTTAGAAAGGCGTGTATTGAGCAATTATCAATAATGTTAAGTGGAGATGCATTGAGAGAAGTCGCAGAAGAGTTATTACGTCAAGAGACTTCTCCAGAATTAAGAAAGAAGTTGTCCTCATTATCAGTAGATATAGCTATGGAAGGTACTGAAACTCAGAAAAATCAGTTTTTGTCACCTCTTGATTATGTTGAAGATGAAGAAGAAAAACTACTAGAAGGAATTAACCTGAATAAAAAAAAGAAGGGTGAGGATGATAAACAGGAGTTGGGTCCGCGTGACAGAGAGAACTCGACATGACCGATAACTTTAATGAAAAGGAATCTCAATTTGAAGCACTTTGGGATAGTGAAAATAGGTCAAAGAGATTAAAATTTAGGCAATATATGAAAAATCATGTATTGCAAAAATTTCATAAAAGAAACCAAGAACAATTTGCGACTGCAGACAAAGGACATTATAATCACAGTTTTTCCAGTGATGATCAATTTTTAACTAAAGAAAATTGTAGGAAATATTGGATGGGCGAACTACAGAAGGAAATTCGAGATGCAGAAACCTTCTGAGGCGATTAAATGAAACCATCGACTAGTTTTTCAACTTGGAACTTAGAAAAAGAAATATTCCAAGCAATTGATAAAAGAGGATGGATAGAGCCTACTTCCATTCAATTGGAAGCAATACCAATTGCAAGAAAAGGTTTAGATATTGTTGGTCAGGCCAGAACTGGATCGGGAAAAACAGCAGCATTTGGCATTCCAGTACTTGAAAGATGCGTTGTAAATGGATCAATACAAGCAATTATACTTTGCCCAACAAGGGAATTAGCCGTCCAAGTAGCTGAAGAAATGAATGTCTTACAAGGGGCCAAAGGATTGAATATTCAGACTGTTTATGGAGGAGTGGATTTAGAAAAACAAGCAAAAAAATTAGCCGAAGGGGCTCAAATAATAGTAGGAACTCCTGGTAGAGTAATAGATATGACAAAAAGGAAACACCTCGATTTAGAGGAGGTTGAAATATTCTGTCTTGATGAAGCTGATAGAATGTTAGATATGGGTTTTTTCCCTGATGTTCTTTGGATATTTGAAAAAATGACCAATAGAAATCAGACACTATTATTCAGTGCTACATTTCCACAAGAAGTATTAGATGCAGCGGAAGAATTCATGAGTGATGCAATTCATGTAATGAGTGATGATTTGGAGGTTGAGGTTCCTGAGATTGAACAGTTTGCAGTTCAAATTGGTAGAATGAATAAGATGTGGGTTCTAGGTAGAATAATTTCAAACTTATCAGAAACTGATCAAATGCTTGTTTTTGCAAATACAAAGAGGATGGTTGATATTTTAGTAGAAAGGTTAGATAGAGCTGGAATAAAGTCAATAGGACTTCATGGAGACATAGCACAAGGAAAGAGAGAGAATATACTTGGATCGTTTCGCGAGGGAAAGTGTAAAATTGTGATTGCCACAGATGTTGCTGCAAGAGGATTAGATGTTGATGGTATAACTCACGTAGTTAACTATGATTTACCTGATGATTCGGAATCTTATGTTCATAGGATCGGCCGTACTGGTAGAATGGGCAGAAAGGGCGAGTCATGGAGTTTTGTTACAAGAGAAGAAATATCTATTCTAAATAAAATATCAGCGACCTGGAATATGAAAATACCATTAGTTGATGTCCCCAAACTATCCGAAAAAATGAATAGAGATCCCATAAAAATGAGAGAAGATTGGGATGAGGTCTCAGATGCATTCGGCATGGTTAAATTGACTTTAGATATAGAGAAGAAAGAAGTATCGAAAAGGGGACTAGTAGAATGGATTATAAAACAGACTAAAGTACCCGAACTGGCAATAGGTGAAATTTTATTAAAAGAAAAAAATACCATAATAGAAGTTCACGTTGAAAAGGTATCATACGTTCTTGGAGTAATAAAATCTAGAGAATTCAAGGGAAAAACCGTTAATGCAAGATTATCATAATATCTAAATTATTAGTTTAAAAATTACCGTTATTTTTGCCATATTTGGTGCTAGTATACAAATTGTAAATATAATTGGACTAGACATGGTAAGCCATGTCCGTGGGGGTCCTTCAGAATATGGCCCTCATCAATTGGGCTAGAAACTAATCAGAGAGGGGTTTAATTTATGGATAGAGAAGAGGTAACCATTAAAATTGAACAAATTTACAAAGATAATTTATCTGAATCAGAATTTAAAAAGAAAAGTGCAAATATCTCAAAGATGTTAGATAAATATGAAGGAAAGTATGATAAATTAATTAATGCTATGAATAGGAAATATGCAGATAAAAGTGTTATTGTTGACGATTCGAAGCCCAATGCATCTGAAAGTAAAGTCAAGGCGAAAAAGGCAGTTAAGTCTACATCGGATGGAACGCATTCAAGTTTTGCAGAGTCAAATAAAGTTTCGAGAAAAGAAGTTCTTGCAAAAGAGAAAGCAAAAAAGAAAGCAGCGATTATAAAGGCTAAATTGGCAAAAAAGGAAGCTTTGGCTCAGGATAAGGCATTAAAAAAGGCTAATATGGCCAAGGCAAAAATGAAGGTAACTGCAGCTGAACAGAAATCTAAAACAGAAAGAACTGCAGCTGAACAGAAATCTAAAACAGAAAGAACTGCAGCTCAAAAGAAAGTAAAGGCTATGAAGTCAGAGTACCAAGCTGAAAATAAGAAAAAGATAAAAATAGCAACTCAGGCTGTTAAAATACAGGGAGAAGCCAAAAAATCTGCAATAGAAGTAAAAAAAACTGAAGTAATGATAAAGCAGCAAAAGGCAAAAATGACAAAGATTCCAGAGGATATAGAGAAGTTAAAATCGAAAATTGTAAATTCAAAGGAACTATTAAAAGAAAATGCTAGATTGAAGGTTAAATTGGATAAGGAATTATCAGAATTAACAAAAAAGAATAAAGTTATGGGAAAAAAACTTGAATCTGTTGTAAAATCAGGAGGAGAATCGTTAAAGAATCTTAATAGGTTAACAAAGGAAGTAGTTCAACTAAATGAGCAGATATCTAGCGATAAAAGTGCTCGAAAACAAATGGAATTAGATTTAGGAAAAGAATCTCATAGATTAGAACAAACTAAAGTTAAGATCATTGAAACTCAGAAGAAAAGAGAAATTGCAGTAGCTGAAAGTAAGGTCACTGGGAAACTCAAGAAAGAAAAAGAAATAAAATATCAAGCAGAAGTAAAACCAAGAGTCGAGGCGGAAAGAAAATTAAAGTCTGAGGAAAGCATGACTCACACAATAATGGTTGAATTAAAGAAAACAAAATCAGAGATAAGTAGTCTCGAAACTAAGATAGAGTCTAATGCTACTCAACGGGTTGAAATTGAAAAGAAATTTGTAAAGCAACAGGCAGAGACTGAACAATTACATGCTGATAATGAGAAAGGTAGAGAAGAAATTGAAAATTTATTTAATCAATCCCACAGTGATAAAGAAAAGTTAGAAGAGATTAATGTCAAACTCGAAGAAGTTAAAACAAAACACGAAGAAGCTGAAAAAATAGCAGTAAGCGTTTTACAAAGAAGAGAAGAACTACAAGAAAAATTAAAATCGTTTAACGTGGCTACAGAAAAGATGATAAAATCTGCAGATGAAGAAGAAAAGGCTGCAATAAACGCAAAAACAAAGGCTGAGGAAGATAGAGAAAAGGGTAGGCAATTAAAGAAAGAATATTCAGCATTGAAGGAGAAACATAAGGCAGCTAAAGAGAGAGTTCAAATTGCTAAGAAAACCAAACAGGATATTGAAAAATTAGTTCTTGAAGAAGCCAAAATAAGACGTGATTTAGAGCAGAAGACTAGTAAAGAACAAAAATCTATAGAAGCCGCCATGAAGGAACTTGAAGAACAAAACAAACAAAAAATAGAAGCTAAACGTAGGTCTGAAGAAGAAATTCGAAAGAGAAAATCTACTGAGAGAGTATTGAAAGAAGAAACAGAAAGATGGATTGCTGCTATGGCTGAAGTTGGTGTTGAGACATTGGCTAGAGAAGAAGCCGAGAGAAAAGAAAAGATAGAGATAAAGGCACATGCGAACATGGCAGAAAAGGCAAATAACATGAAGCAATCAAGATTAGAGGAAGAACAAAAGGCAAGAGAATCTATTGAACTTCATAAGAAAGCCCAAGCTGAAGAAGAAAAATTGGCCCAGGAACGTAAGAATTTTGAAGATCAGGTAAAAGAAGATGAAAAGAAAAGAGAGCGAGGTATTAGAATAGCAGAAAGGGAAGCGGCTAATGCGTTGAATGCAGAAGAAAGAATTCTTGCAGAAAAGAAGGCAATGGAAAAAGCCAGATCTGATGTAAAGAAGAAGGCAGAGGCCAGGGAAAGAAAGGAAAAAGAAACAAGAGCTAATGAAGAATTTGAAGAAAGTGAGAAGCGTAGAATAAGAATGGAATTAGAAGAAGAGATTAGTGAAGAGTTAGAGCGACTAAAGGGAGAGGAAAGCAAAATGACTGCAAAGGAATATATTCTCGCGAGAGTAGATGCCAAAGGACATTTAATTGACTTTATCACAATTGGTAGAGACAAAGGTGCTAAAGATGATTTACAAATGATAAATGGTTTAGACTCTGGCCTGGAAGAGCGTTTGAATTTAATAGGAATATCTACATTTGAACAAATATCTAAAATGACAGATGAGATTGCTGATGAAGTTAATGAAGCGATTGAGCATTTCCCTGGTAGAATTAGGAGGCAGGGTTGGGTACAACAAGCCAAAGTCATACTGGAAGATAGCCTACTCAGTGACCTATAAAATTAGATTACATAAACATCAATGATTAATTATAATAAAATGTTCGCAGGACTGTGAGTATTGCTGCTTCAATTTTAGAATTGTTGATGATACTTGCAATAGGATTGGTTATTCCCGGGCCAAATGCGTTAACTTCTTTTGCTCATAGTGGATTGTTTGGAAATAAGAGTAATATTTCACTTATTGCAGGAATGGCGATAGGTCTTATAATGATGGAGGTTTTTATAGGTTTGACAGTTGAATCATTAAGAGATATTAATAATGGTTTCATATTCCTCCACTGGGTTGGTATGCTTTTTTTACTTAGTATCTGCATAGGAATGTTTAGAATTGATATATCATCAATCTCAAGCTCTGATACGCCAGTTAGACTTGGCCTTAAGTCCGGCATTGTAATGCAATTCTTTAACGGGAAAGAGTGGGCTTTCTTGATTATGATTATGAGTCAATTTATTGAACCCTTTGGAGGAGGATTATTTGGAATTACAATAATAATTATAATCACATTATTAGTTTGTATACCTGCAATGATAGCATGGACCATTGCAGGAGATAAGTTATCAAACTATTTTGCTGATCCAGTATTTGGAAAAAGAATTTTTAAAATATGTGGAGGTTTATTATTTCTACTTTGGGTGGTATTCTTCATTAGAGGTCCTATGAACTAAGATTTTGGGCATAATATCATTAATTATCTACTAACTAAATTAATAATTTTTGACTCCGCCAATTGGAGATGTTCACTAACTGTCGACTGTTGGATATTCATTACTTTGGCAATATCTCGTTGAGTGCAACTTCTTGGACGGCTATAATAGCCCATGTTAATGGCCTTATCCAGAACTAAACGTTGTTTTTTATTTAGTGAATCAATGAATTCAGGACTTTGGAGTGTTTCTGATCCGATTTTGACTGAAAAACCATCACCAATTAAAATAGAAATATTATTACGTACTTCTCGTAAAGCGGACTTTGTTCCACGTAGCGTCATTATCATTCCATTAGCAGTCATATAAGTTGGATTTACCCACCACGAATCATAATTATTGATAAATAAACTCGGAATCGGGCCTGTTAGAATTACTTTTACCAAAGCAGAGTTCTGTCCTATTGATTTTACTTCAAATATTTCCATTCCTTGATGGTTTTGATATAGGACTTTTTCATCTTCAAAATCTAATTTTACGAAGCAAATTAGTCCTCTGGGTGTTCTTTTAATGAGAGTGATAAATTCGATTTTGAAAAATGATTCTATCCATTTTGAACCCGGTAATTCACTTCCAGATTGAATAGCAAAAGATACTTGCATATACCGTAAATCTAGATTTTTTATCATAAAGTTAGTTTTATTATCGGACATTTAATCGGGTCTCGCTTACACAACGCGAATCATAGCCCATTCATGATAGTGTCGAATGGATTATGAAATAATACCTTTTTGTTTAAGTATACGATTAAATTTGTTTAGTTAAGTAAATCATCATACCATTCATGATAGGTAATGCATTTATATTAATTATCACCTCCCAAGATTAGATATGTTTGGTAAAAGAGAATGCAAAGCATTTTTACTAGTATCATTAATGATAATTAGTACACAAATATCTCTAATCGGAAGTATTGATTTTAGTTCAGAGTTAAACGAAGAAGTTCAAAGATTTGAATCAAATAATGGAGATGTAACAATAATCTCTGTTGGTAATTCTCAATCCTGTGCAATTGGTACAGATAACAAAATGAAATGCTGGGGGGATGGAGATCAGGGTAAAACAGGTCATGAAAATACTGAAGATTATGGAGATGAAACTTTAGAAATGGGACGCTATCTTTATTTTACAGACGTTGGAACTAATTTAACGTTCTTAGATGTTGCACTAGGAGATACCTTTTCTTGTGCATTAGTAAATGATAGTTCAATTAGGTGCTGGGGAGAGAATGATAAACTTGGCAATAGTTTAGGTTTATCAGGTTCGGGCTCTAGAGGCGACGGTTATCTTGAGATGGGCTCAAATGTTAATACGGTGAATATTGGTACGTGGTTAGCTAATTCCATAGAAGCCGGAGGAAGTCATGCCTGTGCAGTTGTAAATAACGGGACAGATGATTCTTTAGTTTGTTGGGGAGAAAATTCCGTTGGTCAATTAGGGCTAGGCAGCACAGATACCGTTGGAGATGATGTAGGAGATTTAGAAAGTGGCGAATTGCCTCATGTTGACTTACCAAACAGAGGAGGTATAACCAGCGTAACACTTGGCAAGGATCATACTTGTATATTGTGGGCTGACGGAGAAATAGGTTGCTGGGGAGATAACTCTGCAGGACAATTAGGCATAGGAAATACAGACACTATTGGAGATGAATCTAATGAAATGAGTACTAATTTGGTACTTGTAGATCTCCCCTCGGACCGTACTGCAACTGCAATTACTGCAGGAAATGATTTCACATGTGCAATTTTGGATGACGCAAGTATTGCATGTTGGGGAGAGGGGAGTAATGGAAGGTTAGGAACAGGAACCATCACTGATGAAGGTGATGAATCTGATGAGATTGGAGATGATTTGAATATTGTTAATGTTGGTTCAGGATTAGGTGTTATATCGGCAGATGCAGGAGATTCACATATATGTGCCATATTAACAAATAATCAGTTAAAATGTTGGGGAAAAAATGATTTTGGTCAACTTGGATATGGTAACGGACTCTCAATAGGTGATGATGACAATGAAATGGGAGACAGCCTAGATGCGGTCTCACTCGGTACTGGAATTACTGCTAGTTCGGTAAAATCTGGAGATTCATTTACTTGTGCCTTAACAAATAATGACAGAGTGAAATGTTGGGGCTCTGGCGAAGATGGTAGGACGGGGCTTGGAAAAACTGGCGCTACTGGAGATGAGCCGAATGAGATGGGGAATTATTTAGAATATGTGGAGCTTTTTATGCCTTTAGAGGTATTCAACCTTGAATGTGATGTTGAAGCAGAGGGCGTAGATTCGGAATTATTAGCATTAGACAGTACATCTAACAATGTCGGTAATAAAGTATCTACTACACTCAGTTCGAAATCATGTGCCAGTATGGCATATGTTGATGATGAAATAAATACAGCAAAATTTGGCATATATAATCTGAATAAATGGACAATAGAGGAAGTTTACATATCGGGTACTTCAATATCCGATACAAGCATAACATTGGACTCAAATGATATTCCCCACTTATTATATATGGACACAGTTCAACCCATATATTATACTAAATATGATGGAGAATGGACGTCTACTGCCCTTTCTTCCTCTTGGTTAGGTAGTTCTGTAGATATAGAAATAGACAGCTTGGGTAATCTATACTTGTTCTCATTGTCTTCAACTGAATTAAATATAGTAGTTTGCTTGGAATCTTCAGATTGTTTAGATACTTCAAGTTGGACTGAAGTTGGCTCAATATCAGTAGTATCAGGAGGATATGGATTAGATTCAGACATATCATATGATGATAAATTATGGATTGGGTATGTAGATGAAACAAGTGGAGATACTGATATTGAACTGTCGACATGTTCTAGTTCATGTGAAATAATTGGAAATTGGCAACAAGTAATAATCAGTAATTTAGGAGATATTTCAACTGAAAACGCTTCTGTTGCATTAGACATAGGGGCAAACGGTTCGGTTCATGTTGCACATAATAATCTCGTAAATGGCCTACAATACTCAAATTGTTATTCAAGTTGTGAATCTGCTTCATCTTGGACTACTGAAGAAATTTTACAAACTTATAGTACAGGAGTTATTGATATTGGAACTGGACCAGATTTGTCTGTAGTCATAATTGTTGGAACTTCTAATGGAGAGTTTACACTGCATAAGAAAGATAATCAATGGAATTACAATCAGGTCAGAGGGACAGGAGATTCGGGCTGGCTGGGCATAGAAATAACCGATCTTGGACAAATGTGGGGGTTTGCCTTTTATCCTGATAATCCAAATTCATTCTATCAACTAAGGCAACAAGGAATGACAACTCCTGGATTAGAATTAGATATTGATGGAGATGGATGGATGAGAGTAGATGAAGATATGTGCGGTACTAATTTCAGAGATTCTACGAGTATACCAATAGATACTGATGCTGATTATCTGTGTGAAATTATAGATGGAGCAGTAAGTGGAAATCCTTCAATCGGAGAATCAGATGTTTTGGCTTTAGGTGAAAAATTTGGATGTGCATTATTATCGGACGGAAGTGTAGCCTGTTGGGGAGATAATTCAGAAGGACAGCTTGGGAACAGTGTTGCAGGTGCAGATAGTGAATATGCAGTATTAGTGGATCTTCCAGATGGTTTTACGGCATCATCCATTGATGCTGGATCGGGGCATGCTTGTTCGGTAGGCGAGGATTTCTCACTAGTTTGTTGGGGGCGTAATACTGAGGGACAATTAGGAAGAGGTACTTTTTCTACATACGAATCCCCTAATTTCGTTAATATTCCTACAGGATTAGGAGTTAATAAATTTGCAATTGGAACTAATCATAATTGTATGAAAACGTCTGATGGAGAAATATATTGTTGGGGTGAAAGCGATGATGAGAGACTTGGAAAAATATTAAATCCGGCTATTAATTATTCCATAGTTGATAACTTTGAAAATAATGATTTAGATTGGACTCGAACGATAGGTAATTATTTCAATTGGGATAATTCTGGTTTTTTGTATAAAACCTATTATAATTCCTGGTCAACAGACGTCATAGAATCAGATGCATTTAGTATTAATCCTGGTTCGGTTATTCAAATAAAAGTTGATGCACTACGACTTGGAGATAATGGAGGAACTTTGGAAGTTTTCATTGGAGAACAATTGATATCTACATTAACAGATTCTGATTGGCATGATAATATTTGGACAGGGTATAAAACAATTAATATCACCGTACCGGATTCAATACTAGATAATGTAGGATTAAAATTTAGAGTTTATTGTTACAGGTGTACGGTTAAAATTGATGATTTAAATACTGAAAATACTGCTTATGGTGGAGTAAGTGATCTAAATATTCCTACTAAGCTGGATTTTGATAATTCGGATTCTATTTCAGAGATAGCACTTGGTGATCGTCATTCTTGTACTGCTTCTGTTACCAATTCGGGTGATGATGAGATATATTGTTGGGGATATAATGGAGGAATAAACTCTAATGTTTTAGGAAATTATAATTACTATGGAATAAATAGTTACTTGCCACAATTAGTAGATTTATCAGGTCCGGATAGTTTGGTCTCCTCCAATTGGTCGACTAATTCAATTGTGAGTATCAATGCTGGTAGCGATACTACATGTTCAATTCTAGACAGTCTGGAATCTGTGTGTTGGGGGAAATCCGCTTTGACAGAATATATTAATCCAAGTATCGACACTGTGGCGTCGACAGGCGACATAGGAAGGCATCCTGCATTAATGCTGGACAGCAATAATTACTGGAATATTGCATTTTATGATTCCTCGAATAGTGATTTGAGATTAGCATATTATGATGGAGTAAGTTGGAATGTAGAATCGGTTTATGCCGGTAGTAATGATGTTGGAGAAGGAGTAACAATTACATTAGATGGAGATGGGAATAAGCATTTGGTTGCGTATGACCATACGGATGATGAAATAGTACATATGACTAAAATGATAAACTCGACAGAATTGATAGCCAATATTGATGGTAATTCATATAATCCTGCTACTGTAGTAGATTCAGAAGGTAATATCCATATTGCCTATCTTGAAGGTACTACAAAAACTTTACAGTATATCTATTATAATGGAACATCTTGGTCCTCACCGATCCTTATTGATGATTATTTAACCTGGAGCGGTTATGGAACTAATGATTTACAAATTGATTCATCTGGTAATTTACATCTAAGTTACTATAATTGGAATACAGCTCCTTCTAATGACCCGCATGAATTAACTTACGCAACATATAATGGTTCTGTTTGGTCCACTTACGCACTTCAAGAAATGATATGCTCTGGAGCATGTGGAACGAATGGATTCAGTTCGTCCATAGAAATAGATGTAAATGATCGCCCCCATATCTCATATTATGATCAAAAGAATGATACGTTAAGATATACTCATTATGATGGTACTAGTTGGACTGATGAAACGGTAACTACGGATGATGATAACAATAATGGTATTTATAATTCAATAAGCTTAGATAATAATGATTATCCCAGAATAGCGTACTATAATGTGACACATGCAGATTTAGATTTAGCCGTATGGGACGGTTCAACATGGTCTTTTCAAAAAGTAGATACAATGAATTCAGTTGGAACATATCCCTCAATTTCCATTGGAACTGATGATTTAACAAGAATTGCCTACACTTATGCATCCCAGAGTGATATAAAATATGCAAGTAGCACTGGAACTGATTGGAATTTTCACACATTTGAAGGATCTTACAGTTCCATAGTTTCCTTAGGGCTTGACGATTTAAACAATCCTAGAATTTCTGCTATCAATATTGATGGAACTGACAATGTAGTATTATTTTATAATAATAGTAATGAGTGGATAGAATATAATGTTGAAGATAACTCAGGAACTAATAGCAATCATCCTAGTATGTTTGTAAATTCGGATGGAACTGCATATATTGCATACGTAAATGCCGGCGATGGATTCGTTAGATATTCTACGATCTACACTGGCACGATTTGGAATAAAAATAATATTGCAACTACTGGAGATGTTTCAACTTCTTATCCAGGATTGGGGATGCACTTTGACAGAACCGATTTCTTGAATTTAAAATATATTGATTCTACAGATTCTGCTCTCAAAAGTACAATTGTTCGTAATAAAGGAGATTTATTATCGTCATTAGTTGATGGTGAGAATACAAATTCCGGAAAACATTCATCAATAGTGGTTGATAGTGCAGGAAACACACACGTCTCCTATTACAATATAAGTAGTACATCATTGATGTATGCAAAATATAATAATTCATGGGCAATTGAAGAGGTAGATAACACGGGCACCTCTGGAGTTTATACTTCAATTGTAATTGATGACCAAGATATGCCGCATATATCCTATCAAAGTGAAGCGAAATTAAAATATGCAAAATACAATGGTTCTGGTTGGGAATTAACCACCATAGATGATGAATCGACATATTTGGCATATGAAACATCTATCGAACTTGATACTAATTATAATCCTCATATCGCCTATAGAGTGCAAAATTATACTGGTTCCACATATGAATATCATGTAAAATATGCACATTACAATGGCACTAATTGGACTACAGAAGACGTAAAAACTAGTGATAGGTCAAATTGGAATTCATATTCAAATACCGGACGGGATGTTTCTATAGCTCTTAATAGTACTAATACAGTTTTTATAACATATTATGATGATTATTGGGATGATTTGTATATTGCCAATAAGACTGGTAATAATTGGACTACATCAAAAATAGCAGATAATGCTGGAGGAAATGAAAGAAGTGCCTCAATTATTGTAGATTCAACAGATAGCATACATTTAGCATATTATGATAGATCTGGGTATGATTTACATTATGCATTTTGTCAATCTTCATGTGAGCTCTTTACCTCTTGGATTCATACTCTAGATATAGATTCGTCGAGTTATAATATTGGCACATACGTCAGTATTGCATTAGATTCTGATAATAATCCGCACATAGGCTATTATGATTCTGCTTATGCAGATTTAGAATATGCTTATTGTACTGATTTATGTTCAAGTGCTTCATCATGGGTGAAAGAGACCATTAGTTCTGATAACAATGTTGGTTATCATGTATCGATATCAGTTGATAGTAACGATAATATATATTTTTCATATTATAATGCTAGCAATACAGGGTTGGAGATTATTAATTTATTTTCTGGAATTGATGATACAACCATTATATCTCCTATTGGAAGCCATCATTATCAGTTGGGATTCGTAAATTTAGATGGTACTGAGCATTTATCATATTATAATGGCACAGATACCTCTGGAAAATTACAATATTCAACAATTAATTTAGAAACAGGATTATGGGGGGCCACAACTGTAGATGAAAGTTCTACTAAAACAGGATTATATTCCGATATAGATTTAGATAGCTATGGAAATCCGCATATATCATATTTTGACTCCACGAATAACAAGATAAAATATGCATATTATGATAGTTCCTCGTGGGTAATTTCTGATGTAGCTACAGTAGGTGAAAATAGTGGATATACATCCATTGTTATCAATTCAATTAATAGACCAAATATAGCATATCATGATTCCACAACCGGAGATTTGATGATGGCAAAGTGGGATGGTAATTCCTGGACGATATTGGCTCAAGATGAAGGATCCGCCGGACTAGGAACAGATATTTCAGTAGACAACACTGATATGATATTTATTTCATACTACGATGAGACGACAGATGATTTAGAGTTTGTAACTACAGGTTATGAATCGCCGATCCTTACTGGAAACTCGTATTATCATATCTCTGGTACTTCACTCGATAATGGTTCAGGGCCTATTAAGTCTATTGATATTGGAGAAACGCATGCATGCGCCATAATGCAGATTACGATCAAATGTTGGGGGAGTTCACAATCAGGCCAATTGGGTAATGGAGTGGTAGCCGATACTTCATTATCCCCAGTTAGTGTTAATTCCGTAGGTGGATTTACTCCGCTAGAAGTTTCAGTATCTATTAATTCAGATTCCAATGGAGGCTCTTCTTGTGCGCTTTATTCTGAGGATTTAACAAATCAAAGGGTTGTTATGTGTTGGGGATACGGAGAAAATGGCCAAATCGGAGATGGGGCTGATATTTCATTAAACTCGCCAAGTAGCACTAGTAAAGTAAGCATAGATTTCGAAATTGCATTAGGAATTGCATATGGAAGTGATTATGTGTCCACGGGTCAAAATGATCCAATGAAGATATCATTATCGTCAACGAGTAATTTTGGTTGTGCTATGTCGTACAAAGGGCATGTCAAATGTTGGGGATATAATGGCTATGGGCAACTTGGAATAGAAAATACTACTAATAGTGGAGATAGTGATAACGAGATGGGTTCAAATCTTAAATTTGTTTCTTTAGGAGTAAATAGAACGGCAAAGGATATCTCATTGGGTGGATCTCATGCTTGTGCAATTTTAGATAATAATCAAGTAAAATGTTGGGGATATAATGGCTATGGGCAACTTGGAATTGAAAATAATACTCAAATAGGAGATAATTATGGAGAACTATGGGGCGATAATCATCCTTCGATAAATCTAGGAACTGGAAGGACGGCAGTTGCAATATCAACAGGATTTTCACATACATGTGTCATTTTAGACACCGGCGATATCAAATGTTGGGGATATAATGGCTATGGGCAACTTGGAATTGGAAGTACTGCTACAATAGGGGATAACCCTAATGAGATGGGAGATAATTTAGCAAAAGTAGACTTAGGATATGGTAGAACAGCATTAGCAATTGTAAGTGGAACAAATTCAAACTGCGCTATATTAGATAGTGGATTGATAAAATGTTGGGGGAGAAATAATGTAGGACAACTTGGAATTGGAAGTACTACTCAAATTGGAGATAATACTAATGAGATGGGTAATAATCTAGAAATATCCAGATTAGGGACAGATACGATTGCACTTTCATTATCAGGAGGAGGTTCAAATTATTGTGCTTTGACCAATAATAGAGATATCAAATGTTGGGGACATAATGGCTATGGGCAACTTGGAATTGAAAATACTACTCAAATGGGAGATAATGTTAACGAGATGGGAGACAATTTAATAAAAGTTGATTTAGGAACTGGAAGATCTGCTATCAGAATTTCGACAGGTAGTACTCACACATGCGTAATATTGGATAATGAAGATTTTAAATGTTGGGGATATAATGGCTATGGGCAACTTGGAATTGGAAGTAATACTCAAATTGGAGATAATACTAATGAGATGGGAGATAATTTAATTTCTCCTGAATTGCCGTTAAATTCAATAAAGGTATTAGAATCTGGTAATCATAATACATGTGCCATCTTATTCGACAACACAATAAGGTGTTGGGGATATAATGGCTATGGGCAACTTGGAATTGGAAGTACTGCTACAATAGGAGATAATCCTAATGAGATGGGTAATGAGATGGCCATTACTAATCTTCACCTTATACCTAAAGATTCAGATGGAGATGGATGGATTGACTTGTGGGATAATGATGATGATAATGATGGATATTTAGATATTTATGATCATCTACCACATGATAGTCGAGATTGGAGAGATTATGATGGAGATGGATTAGGAACTAATGTTGATACAGACGATGATGATAGTGATGTAAAAACAGTAGATCAGGATACAATATTAACTTGGTCAGATGAAGAGGAGATAGCATGCGGCTATTTGCCTTGGAGTAGTTTATCGACTCCTGCAGATTATGATGGAGATGGAATATGCGATGCATTGGATATGGACTTAGATGGCAATGGATGGAATAATACATATCAGAAACAATGCTATGGAGAAGAGATTGATTTATGGAAAAATACAGAAATTTGGGGAAATACAGCAAGTGCCAATGTACCCTATTCTACTTATGATGGTGCTGGTTACGGAGGTTATGACTTCCTTATTTCCGATTATGGAATAAAGTCATATGCCACGTATAGTAATTTTTATTTAAGCCAAGGTTTAATCAGGCATGATGAGTCTGTATCTATTCAATACACCAACTACGTTTATTATGCATACGATTATTTTGAAGTTTTAGAACAAAATGGAATTATTTATGTGAATAATGAAGAACAAATAATTAGATTTCAAGATATAAATAATACAGGTACAGGAACTACTGTATCATCCTCGTTGGGTCAAGGCCCAATGGGAAGTGATATGGCCATTAGTAAAGATGGAGATATGGTTGTAAGTTATAATCAAGCAGAAAATAAGATAGTTGGGAATTATCTAAATGGGACAGTTTTTAGTTTTAATTTACCCAGTAACCTTGGTGCAGGAGGACAAATAGCTTTCGGCCCTAATGGCAGACTCCACCTTATTGAGGTTGATTTGAATGCAAGAGATTCAGATTTACCCATTGGATTCTATCATTATTTCGCTGATTTAAATAATTCACTATCTGGTTATTCATCTATGGATTGGAGTACAGGGCAATTAGTACTTGAAAGAAATCAGAGTACTACTTCTTATTCCGCAAATACTCAATCGGATGCAGATAGTTATCATGCTGATTTACATGTAACCGATGCAGGTAATATTTACGCTGCTATGTATAATAATACTGATTTATGGAGTGCTTCCTATGCAGGGTCTACATGGACTAATCAAAAAATTGCTGAAGATACAGGAAATAATGAAGGAATAATAATATCTTCTGATTCCTCAGGGACCCCTCATATTGGTTGGATTAATCACACATCTGATAAGTTAATTATCTCAATATTTGATAGTTCTGAATGGATAGATGTCGAAATTTGGGAAAGTGATGGATGGGCCCCTGGGTTAAGACGTTCTAAATTATCATTGAGATTTGATAGTAATGACGATTTATTTTTGATGTCGTATAATGCTAATTCAACAAATAGTGCCCTGATTCATCATAAAGTTCCATTGATTAATCCCGCATATTCATACAACCCCGTAGATCATGATACTGATGGAATATGCGATAGTTTACAATATTCCATTATAGATTATGGAAGTACGACTTTTCAATTAATAGAAGGGAACGAGGTTACCATTAATCCAACTTTTAGAGGTCTAGAAATTGTTGAAGTGTATTCAACAAATCTTCCCTCAGGATTATCTTTGAATTCCACAACAGGCATCATAACGGGTTCTCCAACTGATACCGACTTAATTGGAACATCTGTAACAGTCTATTCCAATAGTAGTAATTCTTCTTACACACACACCATAACGATATATGTAATCTCAAAAACTCCGACGATAGCAGGAGTATCAACCCCTATACAAGTTAATGTTAATTATGAAAGAACCCAACACGAATATGATTCAGAAGGTAATCTATATTATTATGGAAGATATTCCTCGACTACTATTCCTGGTGAATTTACACCAGATGGGATATCCATATCAGGACTAACTAATGATGATGCTTATGTTGCTAAGAGGTTTAGTAATGGGACTTGGGCTTGGTTTTTCCCAATAAATGGTACCTCCACATTATATACAGGTAATTTAGCTGTAGATGATTTAGGAAATTCATATATCGTTGGAAATAGAGATTCTGGAGTGATAGATTTACCGGGCACTGTTTGGGATTTACCATCTGGAAAAGCGCCATTTATTATCTCAATAGATAATACTGGATCAATAAGGTGGGCAAAGGATATGGAAAGTACGGGCTCCATAAATTGGAAATTTGGAGTAAGGTATCAATTTGTAAGAGATTATGGGCATAGCGAGTTACATATTGATAATGCAACAGGAGAATTGACTTTTTCAGGAAGCATCAGTTCCACAGGTGTGACCCAGGAAGAAAGGACAGCAACATTTGGAAATTTGACATTGGAAATTGGAACTTCGTATACTAGTTACTACAGGCCATTTGTGTTTAAAATGGATTCTTTAGGGGAATTTATTTGGGTACAAAGCATTACACCCAGTTATGCCCAACATTCTCCTCTTCAAGGGATGGCAGTACAGGAAAACGGGACAGTTAGTTTACTCTGGAAGTCATATTCCAGCTCTGTTGCGGGATCCATCACTGTTGGTGAAAATGGAGTTTGGCAGTTTATTTTAGCCAATATTAATTCAACAGGACATTGGACAAACAGTAAATCGATTTTAGAAGAAACCGACCATAACCGTATTGCCTCAACAGAGGTAGGTGCAAAAATGGAAAGTGTCAAGAACGGCGATATTGTAATTGCAATGTGGTCTTTGGATGATACTAGTAAAATAAGAATATCTGATAGCATTTATTGGTTCAATGAAACATGTGTAGATAGTTTAGCAATACTTAGATTAGATGGTACAGACTGGCAAGTAGAAAATAGTTTAGAAATATGTTTGGCTGGAAACGGAGGCAGCGGCGCCAGTAAAACTGATAAAATGGAAGTAGATTCACAGGATAGGATTTGGCTTTTTATAGGATCAACTTCTTTAAGTAACCATAATAGAATCATTAGATTAGATTCAATACTTAATACCGATTTTGAAGAATATTTCACTTATGCTAATAATAGAGGTAATTCTTTCTATATCTATTGGCAAGATGTGACTTTTGATAATGATGATAATGTCTTTTTAACAATATATAATAATGCTTATTCTTCTTTGTGGTGGGATGAGTCCAGTATTCCTTATACTTACAATATTTATTATAGAAATTTATTCCTTATGGATAAAGTTCGACATACAATTGATGGGAAAAATCCAGTATTTGGTGAGCAGATTAACTATGGAATCAATGGACTCAGTGCTATGGGAGGAAGTGATTATGATCAGATTGATAGTTATGCAATTTCACCCGATCTACCTGATGGTTTAGAATTTAATATTGGAACTGGAGTGATATCGGGCACCGCCATAACAAATTCTTCATTAGCTAATTATACAATATGGGTTAATGATACATTACTAGGAAATCAGGTCTTAAATATCGCTTTTGAAGTGCTCAATGGGAAACCCAATGTTACTTATGAGCAAACAGAATTCATATTCGAACGGGGGGCGATAATAGCGCCTATTGTCCCGACAGAGATCAATGGAACTATAGTTTCGTGGAATGTAGTACCCGCACTCCCGTTTGGATTGAGTATGGGAGAAAGTAATGGTACTATTTGGGGCATACCAACAGTTAACTTAACTTCTACAATATTTAACTTGCAAGTAAGTAGTGATGGGGCTACTAGAAATATATATTTTAATTTCACAATTAATGAGCCCTTGGCTACAATAACATATGGAAATGGCTCGTATATTGTTGGAAGAGATTCACTAGTAAGCATATTCCCCGCATTAGGAGGAGGGGAAATTGCGAGTTTTGGAATTACACCAACATCATTACCAATGGGGCTTGAATTTAATCCTGCGACAGGAAGTATTACTGGAACTCCACTTTTGGTTGTTGGTGCAGTTAATTATACAGTTTTTGCTAACAATTCAGGAGGTTCTGTAAATACTAGTCTCATACTAACAGTTACAGGTAGTGGGATTAGTCTAGTATTTCCTACCTCATCAATAGAATTGGTCAACGGAAGTGAAATGCAACCCATTGCAGGTCAAACATCGGGTTCTGCACCAAATTATTGGGAAATATCGCCAGAATTACAGGATGGACTAGAATTTGGAATTTTCAATGGAACGATTTGGGGCACTCCATCTGAGGTAATGAATTCAACCACTTACATCATCTGGGCAAATACTACAGGAGGAGAGACTGCTAATGCAGAATTAACAATCTCCGTACTCATAGATACGGATGGAGATGGCACTCCCGACACCATAGATATTGATGATGATAACGATGGTTGGAGCGATATTGATGAAAATAATTGTGGAAATAATCCATTAGATAATACTAATTATCCAAGTGATTCAGATGCTGATGGGATTTGTGATTCTTTAGATACCAATAATGATGCTGATATAATAATATTATATCCAACAAATGAATTATATATTACAGTTAACCAAAGTTTCACACCACTTGTGCCATTTACTTCTGGAGGAGATATTACAGGTTGGGAAGTCAGCCCTAACCTGCCATTTAATATAGAATTAAATAGTTCAACAGGCGTTGTCTCAGGGATGGCTACGACCATATTTAATGCCACTACATATACCATATGGGCAAATAATTCAGCGTATTCTGGATTGTTTAACCTTTCAATAATTTCATCACTTTTGGATACTGATGGAGATGGTAGCCCAGATGAAACAGATTTGGATGATGACGGAGATGGTTGGACTGATACAGATGAAATCACATGCCTTACTAATCCACTGGACTTAGAAGATCTCCCGGTTGATAGTGATGGAGATGGAATTTGTGACGGGGCTGATCCAGTTAATGATTCAGAAATATTCTTCAGTTATCCATATACTGTATTAGTAATTACCGTTAATAGCTCGGTATCACTAAATCCGTATGTTACTGGAGGAGACGTCATAACGTGGGAAATATACCCTCAATTACCTGAAAATTTGATTTTTAATTCTGATAATGGACTAATTAATGGAGAAGCCATATCTGAGTTCCTCCCTACAAATTTTACAATATGGGCTAATAATTCTCAATATTCATCTATGTTCATAATAGAACTTGCTTCATTATTGTTAGATACTGATGAAGATGGAGTTCCAGATGAAACAGATATAGATGATGATGGAGATGGTTGGACTGATAGTCAAGAAATAAATTGTTCGAGCGACCCATTGATAGCGTCAAGTATTCCACCAGATAGTGATGAGGATAATGTATGTGATAATTTAGATGACGTAAATGATGCACAAATATATTTGACATATTCTAGCCTTTCTCAGAATTTATTTGTAAATGAACCAATGGACTACTTAGTAGCAACTGTTTATGGAGGAGATGTAAGAGAGTGGGAAATTAGCCCTGAATTACCTTTAGGACTCAATTTGGACAATGGAGTTGCATATAGATCTCTTTCCATGGTAGGAACAGGATTAATATCGGGTTCGCCGATGTATGAATTTCCATTAACTATTTTTACAGTTTGGGCTAATAACTCACAACATAGCGATTCTATAGCGATTGCTTTAAAATCTTCAATTCCTGATTTGGATGATTCATATTTTGATTTACTTTACCTTGAAGATAATATTAATTTAACTATAGAATTTGATGAGTTATACCTTGAGCCAGAAATATTTGGCGGTAATGTAACAAATTGGAGCATTATTCCTCAAATTCCAGAAGGATTGATATTTAATTTCGATAATGGAGTAATTTCTGGACAACCATTAATTTCATTTAATGAAACGATATTTTCAATATCAGCTAGTAATTCTATTCATATTGATATTTTTAATCTAACACTATCTGCTCAATATCTTGATTCAGATTTAGATGGAATTCCTGATATAATAGATGAAGATGATGATGGAGATGGTTGGAATGATACTATGGAAATAGATTGTGAAACTGAACCACTAGAATTTTATCTCTCCCCTGGTGACACAGATGGAGATGGAATGTGTAATCTATTAGACACATTAGATGATTCTCCAATCCTTTTCTTTTACCCTAATGATAAGATAATTGGCATTGTTGGTGAAGAAATTCAATCGATTGTTCCAAGAATAGCACCGTCAGGAGGAGATATTCTTGAATATAGTGTATCTACACCATTACCAGATGGATTAATCATTGATATCTTTACTGGAGTAATTTCCGGGACACCATTAGTACAATTTGATCATTTAATTTTGGAATTCTCTCATACAATTACAGCAAGTAATGGACAGTATAATTTTTCTTATTCTGTAGATTTTGATATCATTCCGAAAATTATTGAAGACTTGGATACTGATGGTGATGGCTGGACCAACCAAGATGAGCTTAGCTGTAATACCTCTCAAATCGATCCAGAGTCTTATCCTCAAGATATTGATCTTGATGGAAAATGTGAACTGATGGATGATGATGATGATGGTGACGGAAGGGCAGATGAAATAGATGCGTTTGCAAACAATTCTTATGCGTGGGAAGACACTGATGGTGACGGAATTCCGGATGATGTTACATGCAAATATTCAACAAACTCTTCTTATTGTATTTCTTTAGATTTGATAGCTGATACAGATGATGATGGTGACGGTTGGAATGATACTGCAGAAATAAGCTGTGGTACAAATCCTAAGAATGGTACTAATATGCCACTAGATGATGATGAGAATGGAGTATGTGATCGTTTAGAAATACAAGAAGTAGCCAATAACAAAATATTTTGGATAGTTTGTTTTCCATTAGTATTGATATTGTTATTATTGTTCTGGCTATTAAATCCATTTGGAGTTAATGACGATGAAATAAGGGGCCCCGAACCGCCATATACTAAATTCACCCCAAAGATACAAGAGGGCACTGGCGAATATGATAATCCATTCATACTTAAATCGATAAAAGGCGTTAGGGCCGGAGGAAGCACCCAATCAAGAGAACTGATAAAGATTACAAATATTACGCCTAGATTAGAAATAGATTTTATCAATTTATCTACTGATGACGATAATGGGAGATTTAGCATGAAGAACATTAAAGCTAATTCAAGAGGCGAAATAGAATTTAGGCTCGATTTCAATGATTACAATATTAGTCAGGAAGGTTCTAAATATAGTGCATTTATGAGAATTGGAAAGGCGTCTGTATACTTGAAATGGGATGTAGAAGTTAAAAACACAAAAGATCTTACAGAGGAAGGAAGTCTACCAGTAAAAAATACTGCAAATACCGCTGTAAAGGTAGTTGAAGCTGAAGCTACTAGGCTGGCTGAAGAAGCTGAAGCTACTAGGCTGGCTGAAGAAGCTGAAGCAGATCAACGAATAAAAAGGACTCTAGAAGAAATGGCTATATCAGAAGTTGATAAGATAAAGGAAAGAAAGATAAGGCTGGCTGAAGAAAAGAAGGTGGAACTATTGAGAAGAGTTGCAGAAAAAGCAAAAACCATTGATTTTGACATTATTGGTTATGCGGCAACTGCTGATGTCACAACTGAGATAACTCCAGGATTGGAAAGTATCACTCTAGGTGATGCATCTTCTTTCCCAGAAAGTGGGAATGCATACATCAAAGATGAAAAAGTAAACATATCCATCAAATGGACTGGGAAAGATGGAGATACGCTGATAGGAATTTCTGGCATAAATATGCACACACCAATCGGTTCAATGATAGTTCAAAAAGATAATTTACAAGACATAAAAGGTATTGGCCCATTTATAGAAGAAAAATTGAATGCTTTAAGCATATATACATTTAACCAGATATCAAATATGACTCATGAAATAGAAGAACAGGTTAATAATGCCATTGAATTCTTCCCGGGAAGAATAAGGAGAGATGAGTGGGTAAAACAGGCTTACGATTTTTTAAATTGATAAAATAAAATAAAATATTGTAGATAGGCATTAAATAGAAATTGATTGTGCATATGAGCGGAGGAATTAATATGGCAGAAGAAACAAATGGTTTATTCTCACCAATAACTGATTTACTCCATCAAATTGTAGATTTGGGACTCATATATCAAATTGGATTTTGTATTTTAATGATAATGATAGCATTATTGTTAGTTAAGTTCTTATTTACAAGAGTAGCTTGGAAAATTGTAAAAAGGACACAAAATGACTGGGATAACGCAGCCCTTGTACCCATTATCAACAGGATATATATTTTTGTTTTAGCCGCTGGTTTTGAATTGTCAATAGGTTGGATAGATGGAGCGGGAGATGGCGTATTTTATTCTAGTATTGAACCTTATTTTTCAGCTACATACATTCTCCTTACCACATCGCTAATTAGTGTTGGAATAAAATATATAATACCTGCAATATTTGATAAATATACTGTAAATAAATCTGTTACTGTTACTGGAGGAAATCCAATAATGGTTTTTATCACCAGAGGAATAGTTTGGTTTATAGGATTAAATCTTGCACTTGATATTGTTGGAATAGAATTATTTGGAATATTGGCTTCATTAGCAGTATTTTCATTAATTATAGGTTTGGCTGTTCAGCAAACATTAGGAAATATCGTCAATTCATTTATGTTGGCAATAGATCAACCATTTGAAGTTGGAGACAGAATAGAGGTTGAAGGTATCCAAGGTAATGTCGTATCCGTAGGAATCTTATCTACAAAAATATTAACCTTTACCGAACAGTTAGTTATAATTCCAAATAATAGATTAATAGACTCTACGATAACAAATTTTGCCAGAGGTGGTGGAGATGGAGTAGCTACAAGAGTTTCACTTCATATGGATATTGGAGTAGATTACGATGAAAACTCTGCCCATGTTAAACAGGTTATTACTGAAGTTGCTAGGAAATGTAAATTTGTAAATGCAGATCCGCCACCCCGTGTATTACTCAGAGAACTTGGAGACTTTGCGAAAATCTATAGATTATATACATGGATTGAAGATTATGATGATGAATTTTTTGCCAAAGATTGGTTATTAAGAGAGATAGATATAAGATTTGGAATTGAGGGCATAAGTATACCTTATCCAGTAGCAGTAGAGTTAGAAAGTAAACCATCGCCATTTGGAGATGACGAAAGAGCTGTTGAAAGAAGAATGAGGAGGAAAACTAGTAGGCAGCAAGTTGCAACTATGACCATGGCAAGAGATGAATCAGCTCTTTTGGCTGAAAGAGACGAAATGAGAGTAGAATTAGAGTACTTACAAAGTCAAATTACACAAGGTGATCTTAAGAGAACCGAGCGGGAAACTATAGAAAATGATATACGTAGTTTAGAAGTAATTTTAGCACAATTCTCCGATTGATATTAACAATTAATTTAGCCTTCCTCATTCTCCGAAGGATATGGGAATAGATACCGCGACAGCAGCCAAAGAGGCAGGTTTAGTAATATCAGATAGAACATTACCGGGGATATCTAGGGAAATGGTAGAAATACCACCAAAAGAAGAGGGAGGTAAAGCATCGATAGAATGGATATATAAATATCCTGATGGTAAAATTTTGAAGGATGCAAAGAGGATGAAAATGCTAAATTCCCTAGCAGTACCTCCAGCCTGGACAGATGTTTGGTTTGATAAGATCGGAGATGGCCATATCCAGGCTACCGGATATGATGCTAAAGGTAGATTACAGTATCGTTACCATCCAAACTGGATCAAAAAAAGGGCGGATGATAAATTCGCAGAAGTAGATGAATTTGCAGAAAAATTATCAATATTAAGGCGGAAAGTATCTCATGATATTGGAAAAGAGGGTATGCCACAGGATAAAACAGTAGCATTGATCATTAAATTAATGGATAGATATCATATTCGCGTTGGTTCAGATGAATATGCAAAAGAGAATGAGTCATACGGTTTAACAACATTACAAAACGGTCATTTCAATTATATCAAAGGGACAAATGATGCATTTTTTAAATTTACAGGAAAGTCTGGTAAGGAATGGAAAATATTAGTAAAGGACAATCAACTTGTAGAATTGATAAAAGAATCTAGAAAAGTTGGCCCGAATAAGAATAAGGAAGAGTTATTTAGATATGAAGATGAAGTTGGTAATGATTTTGACATTAAGGCAGAACATATAAACAAATACATTCAAGACGTAACAAATTCAAATTTCACCGCAAAGCATTTCAGAACTTGGGCGGCCTCATGGAAAATGGGGGCTAGATTGGCATTAGTAGCTGAAGCTAGTGAAGATGAGATAAAGGAAATTCCATATTTGTATGAGAAAGCAATGGGTGAAGACAAGCTAGAATTAGATCCGACAATTATTTGGAAAAAGGATTCTTTGGGAAAACCGGTTAGATTGAAGAAACCTGAAGGATTGGTTAAATTAGCAGAAAAAGGATTACTTCCTGGAAAAAAGGATAACGAACGTATGGCTACAATGATTGCAATTATAGATACAGTTGCCGCAGATTTAGGAAATACAAGATCAGTGTGTAGATCTTCATATATCAGACCAATGTTTTTGGAAGATTGGGAAAAAGGAGTATTTTTAAAGAGATGGAAAAAGGCATCTTTAAAGGAAAAAGAAGCAGAATTAAGTCGTGAAGAATCAACAGCATTCCATTATATGCGATCTCATGAGTGAGGAATTTATTTGACAGATGTTAGTGGAAACTCAATAAAGAAGTTAGATTTACTTGGATTTTACTGTCCAATACCCGTACATGAATTGAGGAAATTACTACTTAATTGTGAAGAAGGTCAACTAATAGAAATGATATGTGATGATCCAGAAACACTACATGACATTCCAACTTTATGTTCGAGGATGAAAATTATATTACAAGAAGTAAGTAATGAAAATGGAGAATTTATATTTAGAATAAAAAATTCTAAACATTAATGAGAATATAATATCTACGATTTTATTAATAACATGATAGTGGCAGGATAAGGGATTGAAAACATGGTGTCTGAAAAAAACGTTCCTGCTGATGCAGAACTTCCAACAATACATGGCGACTTTAGAATTAGGGTTTATCACGAGGATAGTACGGGATTTGACCATGTTGCATTAACTCTTGGAGAGATGTCAGGACCTGATCCTGTACTTGTTAGAGTCCATTCTGAATGCTTGACTGGAGATGCCTTCTCAAGCCTCAGGTGTGATTGTGGACCTCAATTAGATGCCGCATTGAAACAAATAAAACAAAATGGGTGGGGGTGTCTTGTATATTTGCGTCAAGAGGGTCGTGGAATAGGTTTACACGCTAAAATACAAGCATATAATCTTCAAGATAAGGGAGTAGATACTCATGATGCTAACTTAATGCTAGGGCATCCAGTGGACGCGCGAAATTACAGTATTGCATCGGAGATATTAACTTCAATCGGCATTAGTAAGGTTAGTTTATTGACTAATAATCCTGAAAAAATAAAACAACTTGAACAATATGGAATAAAAGTTAGTGAAAGCAAACCTTTAATCGTTGGAATAGGTGAAAAAAATAAAGAATATATGGCAACTAAAATAATAAGAATGGGTCATTCTATAGATGAAAATTTGCTAAATTAAGTCCATGGGGCCGTGACCGGGAATTGAACCCGGGCCGGCGGGACCACAACCCACCGTGCTAACCTCTACACCATCACAGCCGTAATTATACTAAGCGTGATGCCTTACATTTATCAAACGTATGTATAAGGATTCTAACTGCTCTTTTAACCAACGTATTGAAGCGCGTAAGCCTTGTGTTGGGTAATATGAAAGGTAAGCCCGAATGTTGTATTATAATAATAATATTAATTAGTTTACTTATGCCTTTACAAATATCAGTAGCAGATAAAGTCATATCTGCAGAAAATAGAGAAATAATTTCAGCAGGAGATTTTGTAAACTCAGAAGATTGGGAAATAACTAGTATTTCGGGATTTTCCAATAATATTGCTGAATATAGCGTAGGGATGGTCGCAGATCAGGAGTTATCTATTACTCATAATAGGCCAGATAATTTCGCATATCATAACGCATGGTCTACAGATAGCATAACTAATTCTAATAACACGATTGGTGAACCTGATGGCTCATATACTTGGTCAAAGGGGCCAGAAATTGTGACAAATGGTTATCAAAACACTGGATTCGAGAACTATGATATTGAAAATATATCTTTAGTATTGCATATCAGTATACCTAATGAGTTAGTTCAAGATGAAGTAAATATTTTACTTAAAAATCATGGTCCAGATAAATTGATTAAAACATTTACCAATGTAGATACATATGAGGGCCTAGAAAGAATGAATAATCCAGTTATAATAAACCTAGATAACGAAATAGAATGGGATTGGCAGAAAATAGAAATTACCCAGATAGGTATAGATTATGTTTCGGATAATGTTGGTGCTGATGATTCAGAAGTAAGAGTAGATGCTGTTGGAATTAGGATAAAATATCATCAACCATGGTACTCGTTTGAAACAGTGAAGGCTGAAACTATGGTCCCATATCAAGAAATGCCAGTTTTAGATTTTGGCCCATATGATGGAGATATAGATTATTTGACCCAATCCACATGTGGACTTGAAAATATATCTCCTTCAAATGCAGGATTATGGACTCTGGAGGGCATAAAGGCCCCACAGGGACAGAGTATAGGTAGAGTTCATTCATATGGCGAAGGAAATTTCACAATTACGTATAAACATGGTGAAGATTCATATCAAGAAATTGAATCGGGAGATTTATTCCCCTATGAAATAGATAAACTAGATTTGATAATTATAATTAATGACGGCTGTATTGAAAAGATTAGGATTGACATAAATGATCCCACATTAGTAGTTGAAGGCCATATAACTGGAAAAATAGATGGTTTATCTAATACGTCTAATATATTGTTTGCTATTGGTAATGAATTAGTATACTCGATGCCAATTAGTATTGGAGATTTTGCTTTTTCAGTAAATGTTGGTCATACTTTGCCTAATCGGGAAGGATTTAATTTTGGAGTAGCGACTAGGATACAATGGTCTTCAAATGGGACGCAAGAAACTAGTATAATTCATATTACATCGATATCCATAGTTGGGGGATATGATATCGAGTGGGATTATAATCCTAATTGTACGAAACTAGATGATTTGGAGTTAGAAGAAGATGAAGGTGGGGTAATAATACCTATTACATCCAGATGTCAGGATGATTTGACTCCAGAAGATCAATTATACGTTTCTGCATCAAGTAGTAATGATGATTTAGTCTATGTTTCTACTTCTGGAGGGGATCTTAGGATTCAACCCAATTCAGATGCATATGGGCATGCAACTGTAAATGTTAATGTAATCGACCAGAGGGGAAATTTTTGGAATGATAGTTTCAATATCAAAATAAATCCTGTTGCCGACCCTCCAGTTTTGAATAACTTACCCTTGAGTACCTATGTTGACTTGGGAGATACTCAAATAATTATTATTGACATCATAGATGTAGATACAGAAAATTTAATTATTACTACAAGTAGAAGTTGGGCTAATATCAATGAAGATAGGAATTTAATACTAACCCCTGTTCAAAGTGGCAGCCATATTATTGAGATTACCGTATCAGATGGAATTTTTGAAATAAACCAAAGTATTGAAGTAATTGTTACTGCAAAACCTGATTTAGTAATTGAAAATATTGAAATTAGTGAAAGTGGAATATCAGGAAGTATTTTTCAGACTGGTGACGTCATACAAATAGTCTCATACATTAGGAATCAAGGAATGGGAGATACTGGAATGATTACATTACAGTGTACAGTAGAAAATATTTTAATTGCGCAGGCTACAATTGAAAATATTTCACCAGGAGGATTAGGTGTTGCAATATGCGATAATAAAATTGAGATTTTAAGTGGTATGTTAAATATTGAGGTTAAAGTAGATAGTATATCCGAGATCCAAGAAACGGATGAAGGTAATAATATATTTTCTATTGAAATTCAGGTCGTTGATCGCGATAGCGGAGATGAAGATGATAATCGTTCAATATTATTTGTCATCATGTCAATAGTATTGATAATTCTTTCAATAATGGCCCTTCAATTTGGACCCTCTAAAGTCAAGCGTGAATTTGAATGAATAAAATGATTAAAACTGAGCCATAATCGAACCCCTGTATGGCCGATAATCACTGTAAACTAGGGAATAGTTATATTCTGAGTGATAGCGAATATCATTTACTTAACTCTGTTATATGCTGAGCTATGAGTAAGATGTGTGTGAAAATGATGACATTGAAGATTCGATTAGAAACAGAAGAATGGGTTTATGAAGAACATGAGTTAACTTGATTGAGAGCGTCATTATTTGTTTGTCCATGTTTGTGGATAAGTTCCCGGGGCCATCAATACAGATTGGGCTACTGCGACTTGGCCTGATTTCATTTCAGTTAAATCTTCTGAATTAACACTCAGAGTAGCTATCGCAACTGCTTCTTCTTTCAAGCTTAAAATTATAACTGAATCACCTTTTTTGATTCCTTTAGATACTTTAACTATGCCAGGTTTAGCAAGAGGTGCGCCATGAGAAACTGCAGAAACTGCACCATCTTTTACATATACCCTGGGTAACTTGTTTACTATTGATTCAATGGGTGAAATTAGATTTTTTAATCCCCTGTCGTCACCTTGATTTTGCCATAAAAATATTGCATCAGTAAGTTGATGCATTGTACAAGCCATCCCTTCATCGAAATTACCAGTTTTATCTCGATGTAACTCTATCAGATCACACTTAGTATCAAGAAGTAGACCAATATCTTTTGTGAGTGTTCTAACATAAGTTCCTGCGTTACATGATAGTTGAATTATGGCTACTTTTCCTGAGTCATCTACATCTAATAATTTATTTATAAAAATTGATCTCGCTCGAACTTGAATCTTGACAGCAGATTCTTTTGGAGGAACATTGTATATATCGCCAGTTAAAGTAATAAGAAGATTTTTTAGTTTCTCTTCATTGATAGGATTTTCAAAGCGAAGTACTGCAACATAGCTTTTATCTGAATTTAGAACAATGTTTGTTATTTTTGTAGCTTTTCCACATAATAATGTTAGAAGGCCTGTTGCAAAAGGATCTAAAGTTCCTCCGTGTCCTAATCTATTAAGCCCGAGTAAATCTCTAGCCCAAGCAGTTAACTGATGGCTTGTTGGCCCTGAGGGTTTGTTTACTAGAATTAAACCAGAGTCCAATAATTCATTAATTGACCTATCAGCAGGCCATGAACCATACTTATCATTGGTCTCGACATCTTTATCTAAAATCCAATATTCTTTATTTAGCATAATAATTAGTCCCCCAAATATTGATTTACTAACTGAAAAACATCATCTTCGTTTTTATCATCTGCCTCTACTATTAAATCATATGGTGACATATCATCTAAATTTATTTTGTATAATGTCATATATCTATCCATATCATCTTTTTGACGTGATTTTGATTTTTTTAAACAATCGGAATATAAGCCGCCTTCCCTATGTTGAATTCTTTTCGCACGCTCTTCTTCTGATACAGAAATCCATATTTTTTTACAATTTATTTCCAGTTGTTCAGCCCACCAACCGCATAGTCTGCTTTCCATAATTTCAGGAGGATTTTTAGATGTCATTATTTCTTTGAGTTTGTAATCTAGAGATTTATCGGTTTCCAAGTCACTTTTACATAGTGCACTAAATTCTTCTACAGAAATTCCTTTAGAGTTGGCAGCTGATCGGAAAATATCCCCCCCATTAATAAAATTCCAATTTCTATCATTTGATAGTTTGGAGACGAGAGTGGACGTGCCACTCCCGGGAGGGCCGCTAATAGTTACCATTAGCATGAAATTATCTCCATTCATGACGGCACATTTCACATCTCAATTTACCATTAGGAGTTCGGTATATCAAATCTGAATCACAAGACTTGCAGATTGTTCCAGATTTTGGAGGTGCAGCATGAGAATTACCAGATCTTCGAATCTCTAAGGCATCAGGATTACCTGTTTTTCTTGGTCCTGCTCGTTTCCGTTGGGTTCTTTGAGGACGAGAATTATTATTCTTTGAATTACGATTATCGTCCAACAGGTGAAGAAGAGGTTCTGGAATTGTTGCACCTGAGGTAACCAAAGGGTGAGTTTTATATCGAATTAACTTAATATGCCTATCAACAATTCTTCCAAGAGGTGCGCTCATGGATATGTAAGTAGCAATCCATGCTGGAAAAATCCAAAATACTCGATTATTAAAGTTCCAAGTCGTAGACCAAGGTGCACTAACATATTCAACTCTAAAATTTTCAACGGAGGTTGCCATCCAACTAAATATTCCAATTATGAAAATCATTGTGAACATCATTGGCTTCATCATTGCTGCTTGCATGGCCATTTGTTCTGGCATCATCTCCATTTGTAATTTTTGCATTTTATCTGCTGTTGCAGTATCTCTTGCCATTCTAGCCTCACGTGATTTCTGACTAATTTGCCTTGATCTGTGAGAATAGTGTGCTTGCCTTAATGGGTCCATAAAGAATGAACGGATTATTGTATTTACAACCATTATGGAAGAACCTAGAATGAAAACTGTTGGTACAAAATATTTTTCATGAAATGGTAATATTGGCTCTATAACTGTCCCAGAACCAGACGCTAGTGCTTCTCTAAAGCCAGGAAAAAACATTAACATTACCATCATACCCATTAGAAATAACATTGGAAAAAGCATAGCAGACATGGCTTCTGTTTGAGCATTTCCACCCGCCTCAGGACTAACCATAGCCACCCGGCCGGATACAACAAGAATGAATACTTCGGTTAAAATCTAAAAAAAAACATGTTATTGTGACTTGAATGAAAATCCACATAGTATACACTGTGATGTACCAATATCATTTTCAGACCCACATGTTGGACAATTATGATTACTGTTCTCACTTATTTTTTCGGTATCAGCGTCTAGTTTAGAAAAATTAGTATCTTTGTCAATTAAATCATTAGAAATTTCTTGTATGTTGGTACCGTTATTTGTTATTTCTGATGAAGGTGAATTTAATTGCGTATCTATAGATTCAATTTCTTGTAATTCAAAGTCTTCTGATTCCGGAAATAGTGAAACATCATTATCGGCAGTAGAAATTTCATCAGATAAAGATTCTTCAACCCATTCAGGTAGATTAGGATCTTCATCAACTTCATCACCAAATGTAGCACCGTGGAAGTCTTGAGCGTCTGAGACCTTATATTCAGATTCTGGATCTCCTTGAATGACGTAAACCACTTCTACTCTTTCTCCTTTTTCGATTCTTCCGATTGCCCAAGTTACATGCGTACCTTCTCTAGCAGATTCTTTTGTGGTTGATCCTTCTCTTTCGCCATGGGCAGATGATCTAATGGAATATTCTTCTATAGCAAAGGTACCTGGAACTACATCATGCAGTGCTAAATCTTCTAGAGCACTATCAGAATTATTATCAAACATTAGTAAAATTTCGTATTTACCAGGCCCTCCTCCTGGAAATACTTCTTTCCCAGTACTAATATTTCTTCTTCTGTGTACAACTTTTATCTGAGGAGGTTTTTTCACTAACCTCTCTGCTACAGGACCAAACCTTTCTGAGCTAAAGTATGCTTTAACGGGTGCGGAGAGTAATTTATTTTTTGGTGATGGATCTGGAGCATGTAAAGGGTATTTGATAATCATGGTTTTACCGGGCCTCAGCCCGAGTGGAGCAGAAGTACCAATTGTAGCCCTTAATCCATGTCCTTCTGAGTCAGGAGAAATTAGTTTTTCTTCTATTTGTATTCCACTAATTATTTCTACTTGATATTGTTCTGACTTTAGTTCTGAGCCCTCAATTTCTATAGAAATTTGACTATGAGAAGGTGGTTTAAATATTCCTGGTATATCATCCAATATTCTTACAACATTCATTACAGCAGAACCTGTATTTTCAACGGTGATCGCTGCCTCAACATCGGAAGATAAAAATGATTTTATTCTAGATTTATCATATCGTTTTTTTAGTGTTGCGTCTAATATAGTTAGTTTTTGTTCTTTTAGAGTTACTTTTCCCTTAGATTCTACAGATACTCTAGGTAAAATAGAGTATCTGACTTCCTGAGTAAAGCTCGGTTGTTCCTCAGATTCTACTCTTTTAATCATAGAATCCCATCGCCCTTCTGGAGGAACATCTTGACGTATATCTGATACATCAAGTATAGCTTCTTGCCTTCCGACTAAGCGTACTGTCGCGCCTGATAGTGCGACAACGAAGGACGATTTATTCTCAAATACACATTTGCAGTCCCAAACTCCGGGTCTATCTTGTTCTTGGGCATTAACATATGAAAATTGTCTACCAGAACTTATTACTTTATCAAATTGCGATCTAGAAACAGTGGAGTCTGAAGTATAAGTTGCTGTACACACACCTGCAGAAATTTTCTCTATTGATGATATACTTGCAGATACTGATAGCGAAAGAGGTTTTTTCTCTCCCGAATTAAGCCTCCCTATATTCCATACCAAGTAATCTTCTTCAATAACATATTCTGCGTCTTCTGCATGTATAAAAGATTCAGGCATAGATCTTCTGACCTGAACATCATTCAAAGGGAATGGAGAAATATTTTCTAATTCAATCATAATTAGTATATCTTGTGGATTATCCAAATATACTAATGATAAACTTGGCTCTTCATTTCTTTCTGGGTCTGTATCTATAGATTCCGTCAATACTATCATTCTTGGTCCTTTAGCATTATATGAAATAATTTTTTCTTCAGTTGCATCGAGTTCCCTTATTGGAATTATCGCATCTCCAAAATCTGTAGAATCTGTAGATTTGAGTTGGACTTCTATATCCCAAGCACGATGTTTTTTACTAGCATTTCTTAGAATTAGTTGCCCCTTTATTGTCTGATTTCTGACTGTACCATTAGGATTTAGAGAGATTTCCTCCTCTTCTTTTAATATTGCATGGAGTTTATCTCCAGGTATTGAATCAACCTCAATCGAAGGGCGTAAAAGTGAGAAATTTATATCCTTTGGTAGTGAATCATGTTGCTGGTCTTCCGCCCCATACATTATTGAAAATTCTTCAGCAGTAGATTCAACCTCAAATTGACCATCACTCATTGGAGTATTTTTACTAATGGAGGATGTATCTTCCATTGTTGATAAAATTGATAAAGAATCAGCTAAAGATTTTAACGAATCATCTGCCTTATTCATATTTTTCTCTATTACTTCAGTATGAGTATCGGAGATTTCTGATTCAGAGTTGATGACTCTGTTGGAATCATAAATTTTGACGTTTTCAGATAAATCTGATTTAATATTTCCAACATTTGAATTTTCAATATTTGCTACTGG